>NZ_CP133778.1:3668571-3974285 GCF_034347405.1 Pseudomonas sp. CCC3.1 | reverse complement strand
AAGCCACTGCCACTGAAACAGCCGCGACCACCACGGAAATTGGCGCGACCTCGCGCGAGATCGCTGCGACCTCCCGTGACCTGGTGCGCACCATGACTGAAGTGACATCGGCCGCTGATCAGGCGTCGATTCTGGCCGGTTCCGGGCAGCAAGGTCTGGCCCGCATGGAAGAGACCATGCACCAAGTCATGGGCGCAGCCGATCTGGTCAACGCCAAGCTGGCGATTCTCAATGAAAAGGCCGGCAACATTAACCAAGTGGTCGTGACCATCGTTAAAGTGGCCGACCAGACCAACCTGTTGTCGCTCAACGCCGCCATCGAAGCTGAAAAAGCCGGTGAATATGGCCGTGGTTTCGCCGTGGTCGCCACCGAAGTCCGCCGTCTGGCTGACCAGACCGCTGTTGCCACTTACGACATCGAGCAAATGGTGCGTGAAATTCAGTCGGCAGTGTCTGCGGGCGTGATGGGCATGGACAAGTTCTCGGAAGAAGTGCGCCGAGGCATGTCCGAAGTGACTCAAGTGGGCGAGCAACTGTCGCAAATCATCCATCAGGTTCAGGCCCTGGCGCCGCGCGTGCTGATGGTTAATGAGGGGATGCAGGCCCAAGCCACCGGCGCCGAACAGATTAACCTGGCGCTGGTGCAGTTGGGTGATGCCAGCAGTCAGACCGTTGAGTCCTTGCGTCAGGCCAGTTTCGCGATCGACGAACTCAGTCAGGTTGCTGTTGGACTGCGCAGCGGCGTTTCGCGTTTCAAAGTCTGATGATCGAGCCTCTAGTCAAACGTGCAGGCGCAGTGGCGCCAAGCAATCGCCTGTTCCTGGTGTTTTACATCGGTGATGAGCGCTATGCCTTGCCCGCCACCGATGTGCTTGAAGTGTTGCCGCGTTTACCGCTCAAGCCGATTGCCCAGGCGCCTGCCTGGGTGGCCGGGGTGTTTGCGCACCGCGGCCAGATGGTGCCGGTGATTGACGTCAGCGCCATGACTTTTGGCCACGCGGCAGCGGCTCGAACAAGTACCCGTCTGGTGCTGGTCGATTTTCGAGGGAAACGGCTGGGGCTGATGCTTGAGCAGGCCAGCGATACCTTGCGCTGCAACCCTGATGACTTCCAGCCGTATGGCCTGGATAACCGCGACGCGCCTTATTTGGGCCCGGTGCGCAAAGACTCGCATGGCCTGTTGCAGTGGATCCGCGTTGATGACCTGCTGAGCCCTGCGGTGTGTGCGCTGCTGTTTCCTGCACCCCCGGATGACGCCTTCACGCAGGGGCCCGCATGAGTGACGATCAACGGTTCTTCGACTTTCTGAAACAACGCATTGGTCTGGATGTGGCGTCAGTCGGTCCGGCGATTATCGAGCGCGCTGTTCGTCAGCGTTGCACGGCGTTGCACATGACCGACAGCGATCATTACTGGCAGCGGCTGCTCAGCTCGCACGATGAACAGCAAGCGCTGATCGAGTCGGTCATCGTGCCCGAGACCTGGTTTTTTCGTTACCCCGAATCGTTTGCCACGTTGGGCCGACTGGCCAGAAAGCGTTTGGCCGAGGTGGGCACGCGCCGCATCCTGCGGATCTTGAGCCTGCCGTGCTCGACGGGCGAAGAACCGTACTCGATTGCTATGGCCTTGTTTGATGCCGGTTTTGCCGGGCATCAGTTCAAGGTCGAAGCCCTGGATGTCAGCCCGCTGTCGGTCGAGCGCGCTCAGGCGGCGGTGTATGGCAAAAACTCATTTCGTGGCGAGCAAACCGATTTTCGCGAGCGCTATTTCAGTGCTGTAAATGATGGCTATCAGCTGGCGGAGCGGGTGCGCGAGCAGGTCAGTTTTCATGTCGGCAACTTGCTCGATCCGGCGCTGGTGGTTAATCACGTGCCCTATGATTTTGTGTTTTGCCGCAACCTGCTGATCTACTTTGATCTGAAAACCCAGCAGCAGGCACTGGATGTACTTAAACGTTTAACCCGCGACGATGGCGTGCTGTTCATCGGCCCGGCCGAGGGCAGCCTGCTGGCCCGCTTGGGGATGCGTTCGATTTGTGCGCCACAGTCGTTTGCCTTTAGTCACAGCCACGAGCCGTTGCCTGCTGCGCGCCCGGCGCTGGCTGAGTTCAAACCGCTGACGCGTCCACTGCCACCGACATCCCCGCCGGCGATCCGGCCTTTTGCCCCGCGCCCGCAAACGGCAGCGCCAGCGCCACAGAAACCGCGCCCGGCCACTGCTGGGGCGAGCGCCTTGCTGGAACAGATTGCGACCTTGGCCAATGAAGGCAAAAGCAGTGATGCCCGGCAGGCCTGTGAACAGTTCTTGCAGGTGCATGGCCCGCAGGCACAAGTGTTTTATTGGTTGGGTTTGCTCAGCGATGTCGAAGCTCAGACCGCCCAGGCCCAGAGTTTTTATCGCAAGGCGCTGTACCTGGAACCCCAGCATTCAGAAGCGCTGGTACACCTGGCGGCTTTATTGGCTTCGCAAGGGGATGCGGCAGGTGCCCAGCGCTTGCAAGAGCGTGCTGCCCGTCACGAGCGTTCCGTTCACAGTGAGCGTAAACAATGAGCGGTTTTACAGCCCAAAGCTTGATTCATGACGACGCCCAAGCCATTGACGATTGCTGGAATCGCATCGGCATTTATGGGGATAAATCCTGCCCGCTGTTGCCCGAGCATATTCATTGCCGCAACTGCGCGGTGTATTCGGCCGCCGCGACGCGCTTGCTGGATCGCTACTCCTTTGATCAAGAGCACGATGAGCTCTCTGCCCCGCAAGAGTTCGAGCGAAAAGTCGCGACGCGTTCGCTGGTGGTTTTCCGTTTGGGCGGCGAGTGGCTGGGCCTGAACACCGGCTGCCTGGACGAAGTCGCGCGCTTGCAAGCTATTCACTCGCTGCCACATCAGCGTTCTCGGGCATTGCAAGGCGTGGCCAATGTGCGTGGCGCGCTGGTGCCGTGCCTGTCACTGGTTGACCTGTTGGGGCTGGACCCGACCGTCACGCTAACCACTTCGCAACGCGTCATGCCGCGCATGCTGATCGTGGCTGCGCACGGCGGCCCTGTGGTGTTGCCGGTGGATGAGGTGGACGGTGTTCATAACATTGAAGAACGAGTTCTAAACAGCGCCTCGCTCTCGGGTGAACATGCCGGTGCCAAATACACCCGGGGTGTACTGCCGTGGAAAAATCGCAGCCTGCGCTGGCTGGATGAAGAACAACTGCTGAGCGCCATTTCGCGGAGCCTGACATGACCCCCGAACAAATGCGTGACGCCTCGTTGCTTGAGCTGTTCAGCCTTGAGGCCGAGGCCCAGACCCAGGTTCTGAGTGCCGGTCTGCTGGCGCTGGAGCGCAATCCGACGCAGGCCGATCAGCTAGAAGCGTGCATGCGCGCTGCCCATTCGCTCAAAGGCGCAGCGAGAATCGTCGGGGTCGATGCCGGGGTCAGCGTCGCCCACGTCATGGAGGATTGCCTGGTCAGTGCTCAAGAAGGGCGCTTGCGCCTGCATCCTGAGCACATTGATGCGTTATTGCAGGGCACCGATTTGTTGATGCGCATTGCCACCCCCGGCAGTGAGCATGTAGGCCCGGCTGATATTGATGCCTATGTCGCGCACCTGAACGCGTTGCTTGACCCCTCTGCAATGGTGACGCCACGGTTCGCGCCACCGGCATTCGACGTCTCACAATTGTTGCTGGCGCCGGAGTCTGTGGTGCCTGCGCCGTTGCTCGAACCTGAGCCGCCCGTGCAGCCCGAGCCTGCGCCTGAACCCGTGCGTCGTCCTCAGCGCCTGACGGAGAGCGGCGAGCGGGTGTTGCGCGTGACCGCCGAGCGACTCAACAGCCTGCTCGATCTGTCCAGCAAATCGCTGGTTGAGACCCAGCGGCTCAAGCCCTACTTGATGGCTTTGCATCGGCTCAAGCGGATTCAAAGCACCGGCTTGCGCGCCTTGGACACCCTGGGCGAACAGCTCAAAGCCGTGGGCTTGAGCCATGACGTCGAGGAGGCCTTGACCGAGGCCCGGCGAGCACTGGCCGAGTCGCAGCACCTGTTGAGCGAACAGACCGCAGAGCTGGACGAGTTTGGTTGGCAGACCGGGCAACGTGCGCAATTGCTGTATGACACGGCACTGGCTTGTCGCATGCGCCCGTTTGCCGATGTCCTGGTCGGCCAGGAACGCATGGTTCGCGATTTGGGGCGTGTCCTGGGCAAGCAGATTCGCCTGGAAATCGAAGGTGAAAAAACCCAGGTTGATCGCGATGTACTGGAAAAACTTGAAGCGCCGCTGACTCACTTGTTGCGCAATGCCGTTGACCACGGCATTGAATCGCCAGAACAGCGCCTGCTGGCGGGCAAACCGGCAGAAGGCACCATTCGGCTGCGCGTGTCGCACCAAGCGGGTTTGCTGGCGCTGGAACTCAGCGATGACGGCGCCGGTGTCGATTTGGCGCGTTTGCGACGCACCATCGTCGAGCGTCAGTTGTCGACCGCCGAGACAGTGGCGCAATTGAGTGAAGAAGAACTGCTGACCTTCCTCTTTCTGCCGGGTTTCAGCCTGCGCGACACCGTGACCGAAGTCTCCGGCCGTGGCGTGGGGCTGGATGCGGTGCAGCACATGGTGCGCCTGCTGCGCGGCGCGATTGTGCTGGAACAGACCTCGGGGCAGGGCAGCCGCTTCCAACTCGAAGTACCGCTGACCTTGTCCGTGGTCCGCAGCCTGGTGGTTGAAGTGGCCGATGAGGCGTACGCCTTCCCGCTGGCGCACATCGAACGCATGCGCGACTTGCTGCCGGATGACATCGTGCAGGTCGAAGGCCGTCAGCATTTCTGGCACGAAGGCCGGCATGTGGGGCTGGTTGCGGCCAGCCAGTTGCTGCAACGCCCGCCCAGCCAGAGCGATGATGAAACCCTCAAAGTGGTGGTGATTCGTGAGCGCGACGCCGTGTATGGCGTGGCCGTTGAGCGCTTCATCGGCGAGCGGACGTTAGTGGTGTTGCCCCTCGACCCGCGTCTGGGCAAGGTGCAAGACATCTCGGCCGGGGCCTTGCTCGACGATGGCTCGCCGGTACTGATCGTGGACGTCGAAGACATGCTGCGCTCGGTGGACAAACTGCTCAACACCGGGCGTCTGGAGCGTATCGATCGGCGCAACCGGCACACGGCTGAACTGACCCGCAAACGCATTCTGGTGGTTGATGACTCGCTGACCGTGCGCGAGTTGCAGCGCAAACTGCTGATCAATCGCGGCTATGAAGTGGCTGTGGCGGTTGACGGCATGGACGGCTGGAACGCCCTGCGGGCCGAACACTTCGACCTGTTGATTACCGACATCGACATGCCGCGCATGGATGGCATTGAACTGGTCACGTTGTTGCGCCGTGACAACCGTTTGCAATCGATGCCAGTGATGGTGGTGTCTTACAAAGATCGCGAAGAAGACCGTCGACGTGGCCTGGATGCAGGGGCCGACTATTATCTAGCCAAAGCCAGTTTCCATGACGACGCTTTGCTGGATGCTGTGGTTGAACTTATTGGTGGAGCCCAAACATGAGAATCGCCATCGTCAACGATATGCCCATGGCGGTTGAAGCCTTGCGTCGGGCGCTGGCGTTTGAGCCCGCTCACCAGGTGATCTGGGTTGCCCGCGACGGAGAAGAAGCGGTACGCCTCTGCGCTGAAGAGAAGCCGGACCTGATTTTGATGGACCTGATCATGCCGGTGATGAACGGGGTAGAGGCCACGCGCCGGATCATGGCTGAAACCCCGTGTGCCATTGTGATTGTGACCGTGGACCGCGAGCAGAATATGAACCGCGTGTTCGAAGCCATGGGGGTTGGCGCGCTGGATGTGGTCGACACGCCAGCGCTGGGTGCGGGCAATGCCAGAGAGGCCGCGGCGCCGTTACTGCGCAAAATTCTCAACGTGGGCTGGCTGATGGACCAAGGCAACAAACGGGTAAAACCCGTGGCTGCGCAACCGCGTGAATTGTCTGCCCAACGCGGTCTGGTGGCGATTGGCTCATCGGCGGGCGGCCCGGCAGCGCTTGAAGCATTGCTCAAAGGGTTGCCGAGAAACTTTCAGGCGGCCATCGTGCTGGTGCAGCACGTTGACCAAGTGTTCGCGGCGGGCATGGCCGAATGGCTCGGTTCATCGTGCGGGCTGGATGTGCGATTGGCCCGTGACGGCGAGACACCGCAGGCAGGGGTGGTGCTGCTGGCAGGCACCAACCACCACATTCGGCTATTGAAAAACGGCACATTGGCCTATACAGCAGAGCCGGTGAACGAGATTTATCGGCCCTCGATCGATGTGTTTTTTGAAAGTGTTGCCCGGTACTGGAATGGTGACGCCGTCGGTGTGCTATTAACCGGCATGGGGCGAGATGGGGCGCAAGGGCTCAAACTCATGCGTCAGCAAGGTTTCCTGACCATCGCCCAGGACCAGCAAAGCAGCTCAGTGTATGGCATGCCCAAAGCAGCAGCGGCCATTGATGCAGCCGTTGAGATCCGTCCTTTAGACAAGATTGCGCCACGCTTGCTGGAGATATTTGCCAAATGACTCGCAAAATCCAGCAGAACTGGCTTGAAGGCAGTAATTCAGGTGAACGCGCATGAGCGATTTACAGTTGGACGACGTTAAAACAGACGAAAACGCCGCCATGGTGTTGCTGGTCGACGATCAGGCCATGATCGGAGAAGCCGTGCGCCGTGGCTTGGCGCTTGAGCAAAACATAGATTTTCACTTTTGTGCGGACCCGCATCAGGCGATTGCTCAAGCCATTCGGATCAAGCCGACAGTGATTTTGCAAGACCTGGTCATGCCGGGTCTGGACGGGCTGACGTTGGTGCGCGAATACCGTAATCACCCGGCCACCCAGAACATCCCGATCATCGTGCTTTCCACCAAAGAAGACCCGCTGATCAAAAGCGCGGCGTTTTCGGCGGGGGCCAATGATTATCTGGTCAAACTGCCCGATAACATCGAACTGGTGGCGCGCATTCGCTATCACTCGCGGTCCTACATGACGTTGTTGCAGCGTGATGCGGCCTACCGTGCGTTGCGGGTCAGTCAGCAGCAGTTGCTGGACACCAATCTGGTGCTGCAACGGTTGATGAACTCGGATGGTTTGACCGGGTTGTCCAATCGTCGGCACTTTGACGAATACCTGGAGCTTGAGTGGCGTCGCGCCTTGCGTGAGCAGACCCAGTTATCGTTGCTGATGATTGATGTCGACTACTTCAAATCCTTCAACGACACCTTTGGTCATCTGGACGGCGACGAAGCGTTGCGCAAAGTGGCCTCGGCCATTCGTGATGCGAGCAGTCGACCGTCTGATTTGCCCGCGCGTTATGGCGGAGAAGAGTTTGCCATTGTGCTGCCTAACACCTCGCAAGGCGGGGCTCGCTTGGTGGCGGAAAAACTGCGCATGGCGGTGGAAGGGCTGAAAATTCCACATATTCAGCCAGCCGAAGGCAGCAGCCTGACCATCAGTATTGGGTTGTCGACCCTCACCCCGCAGCAAAATGGCAGTTCACGCCAATTGATCTCGGCGGCGGACAAGGGGCTTTATCTGGCCAAGCACAATGGGCGTAATCAGGTCGGGATTGAGTAGCGACGCACACGCCACGCAATGCGGAGTTGCCGATGAACAAAGGCTGCAATCTTTTGAGTTTTACTTTAAAAGCAAAAGATCGCAGCCTTCGGTAGTTACTGTCGGATGACTTGTTTTTGTCTTTTGTATAAGCGAAAGAAATAAATAAGCAGGGTAAAAGTTATGCCGAAGCCGAAGCCTTTGATTAAGCCGTCAGGACCAAAAAAGAAGGCGGCGACAGCGGCAATTCCAATAATGCAAAAAGTGGTAACGACTTCAACTAAAAGAAAAAAATCCACAGCCTCTAAATCGCTCGAATCTTTTAAGATTAAGTTTATCGATAGTCTGGTCAAGATTAAGCCAATGATCACGCCCGAAAAGCTAAATACCGTCAGTGCATAGAATAAGCTTTGGTCCTTGGTGTCTAGTGTTAGCCAGAGGGAACTTGAGAGTGTCAGGCTGAAGAAAATAAAAGCCAAAGATTTTGGTAGTGTGTTTTTTATGGTTTTTAGCAATAATCCACCGCCGATAATAATGGAAATTAAATACAGTGAAAAGGCTATCATTGAACTGCCAAGCCAAGACAAAAAATCAGGTAATTTCAAGAGATATTTGTACTGATACAGTAGCCCAATAGCGTACATGAGGATGATTGATTCAAATAAATTTCCAGTTAGAAAACCATAAAAAGCCGTTGGGTTTCGTTGGTAAGCGTTGAACAGTCTACTCAGTGAAAGTAGGTGGATGTGTTGTTTGGGTTTAAATAAAACTTGGGTGTGTTTCAGGTCGTGATGAGCATAAAAAAGCTGAATGGATCGGCACAGAATGATCATTAAGAAAATGGCCATTGCTGTGTACGGCGATCGCCAAAAGCTCAAAACATAGCTTGCAAAAAGTAGCAGAGTAAAAGGCAGTAGAAGGCGCAGTGTCAAAAAGCTAAAGGCTATGATTGCGAAGTTTGCATTTTCTCCTGTCAAGGTTAAATGGATTCGATTGTAAGTCGGACGGAACGTAGACTTTAAACAGCCTGTGCCAATAGCGTCCAAGGTAAATGCAGCCACTAAAAAACACCAAGTTGATGTAAAAAAGTCTTGGTAAGATAAATAGAAGCCTATTAGGAAGCTTATGGCACTCGCCAGTTTAAGCATAAAACCCACCAGCATGGTTTTACCAATGCCGATATAGAAACATAAGGCGGCTCCAGCGTAAAACTCTAGTGAGGCAGAAATAGTTAGCTGTAATAATAGTGCTATTTCTAATGCATAAGCACCTAGCTGTGGGTTGGTCGCGATGAGAGCAAGTTCCAGTATGGTGACTGCCATGGCAATACCGCAATACATTGCGTCTGAGCGGCCAATGAGTTGGGTGGCCTTCATCGTGAGAGTATCTTGTATGTTGTCCCAGGCTCGGGTGCTAGCTGTTGGTATAAAAATGCTGGGGCTGAAGCTCTGCCGTAAAATAACAAGCTGGTATAAAAAGATTCTAAGTCGTAGGGCACTATTATAGAGTGCCCTTTTTTCGGTTGTTCAGTCGTGTACATGGCGCCGGGAAGCGCGTGCACGTTTTGGGCGTCTTCGTACTCTAGAAGCTCAGCGTAAAAGGGAGTATTCAATGTTGCAACAGCGCGTTTAAATAATGCATGAGCGCCCTTTGCTATATTGTTGTAATGACGTGCTCGCAAGGGGAACTGCTCAAAAACTAGAGTCAGCGCGTGGCCTTGGTCAAAAGCCAATATATAAGGAGTTGAGCTGATGTGTGGTCCCCCGCAAAAAATGAAGCTTTCAGGCAGTGATTGTTGAATAGTATGCCCCCAATGAATAGCGGCACATACGTGACTGCTATAGATTGATATACCTATCAGGTCTGGCTTCCAAAGAATGAGATCGTCGAGTTGTTCTATATTAGAGCTTTCAAGGTTGGAATAATCAAATATCGTTATGGTTTTTTTCTGTTTTATGCTTTTCTTGATGTACGCAGATATATTCTGCAAGCCTAGTGGCATTATTCTCTGCGGTCCTTCCTCATAAGGAAGGGCGACTAACGCTGTTTTTAACTCAGGCGTATGCTTTTCAGAGTTGTTCTTGAACGCTTGAGAAGTCGACAATACTTTGTTCATAACTTTTACCATCGCCATTTAGAAAAGGTGCAGTAAAAAATGTAGGGTATTGATCAATAATTCGCTGAGCTTCAATCGGTTTGGTGAGTGCGTTTAAAAAAGTCTTCTTGTTTATTTTTAATAAGTGATTGCCGTTATGGAAAAAACAGAATCCTAGGTTTGAATACGAAAAAACGTCATTTTTTAAACTGATGCACATTGCACGTCTCCTTGTGCGAACCTTGCCAGATCAAGGTTCGCATCGCAGATGAATTAGAACTCTGGAGATGTCTTTCCACCGACAGCATCATAATCAGTTTCTACAAGTGCTGTAAGGGTTTCAATCTCTGAGGCTGAGTCTTCGAGTATTTCAATATCATTCTCTGTCGTCATAGTGGAACACTCCTGAACAGTAGGTGAGAAGTAAATGAACGCGCTTGAATACTTAATGTATCTAGCGTGTATGTTTTTATAGTTCTGTGAGCCTTGAATGTCAATTGAGCAGTTTGTTGTCGGTAGTTGATTTTATTTTTCTTGTTGTAGGTTGTTTCTCATTTTTGTGTGGGAGGTATTTTGCTAAGTGCTACTTCTTGTTTTTAATTTATTGATAGATAAGGTTTTGTTGAAGGTACTGTGATTCTTGTCGGATGTTGGTTTTTTAGATTTGTTTTTTAAAAAAAAGACACTGTTTTTCTCAAATCGGACGGGCGGTTTGTTTTTGATGAGTTTTTCATTGTTTTCGTTGTTAGATACGGACTAATTGCAAGCCCGCCAGCTTGAGCTAAAGAAGCCGAGGGACCAAAGAGCTACCCCAAAACCGTGTAGGAGAGTGGTTGCGCACAAGCAGGTCGGCTGTTCCCAAGCGGCCGTTACCGCAACAACGAATAGGCGTTCAAATCAACAGCCACCCCCCGCCAGGCGGGCTGCTGCCGACCAACGTTTCCGGTATACTCCCCGGCTTTGTAAAAATCGCCTACGAGTGCCGCCAGCCATGGAAATCAACCCGATCCTTAACAGCATCAAGGACCTGTCAGAGCGCTCCGAAACTATTCGGGGGTATCTTTGACTACGATCAAAAGCATGAGCGTCTGATCGAAGTCAATCGCGAGCTTGAAGATCCAAGTGTCTGGAACAACCCTTCGTACGCCCAGGAACTGGGTCGCGAGCGCGCTCAACTGGCGCAAATCGTCGAAACCCTGGATGAGATGCACACGGGCCTGGCCGATGCCAAGGACCTGCTGTTGATGTCCGCCGAGGAAGAAGACCAGGGCGCTGTCGATGACGTCGCTGCTGAAGTCGAACGTCTGCGCGAAGCCCTTGAAAAACTCGAATTCCGCCGCATGTTCAGCGGTGAAATGGACGCCAATAACGCTTACCTGGACATTCAGGCAGGCTCCGGCGGTACCGAAGCGCAAGACTGGGCCAATATCCTGTTGCGGATGTATTTGCGTTGGGCTGACAAGCGCGGCTTCGATGCCACCATCATGGAACTGTCTGCCGGTGAAGTGGCCGGTATCAAAGGCGCAACCGTTCATATCAAAGGCGAATACGCATTTGGTTGGTTGCGCACCGAGATTGGCGTCCATCGTCTGGTTCGCAAAAGCCCGTACGATTCGGGCAACCGTCGTCACACCTCGTTCTCGGCTGTGTTCGTTTCGCCAGAAATCGACGACAACATCGAAATCGACATCAACCCTTCAGACCTGCGGATCGATACCTATCGCTCCTCCGGTGCGGGTGGTCAACACGTAAACACCACTGACTCGGCCGTGCGGATTACCCACGTTCCGACGAACACCGTGGTGAGCTGCCAGAACGAACGTTCTCAGCATGCGAACAAAGACACCGCGATGAAAATGTTGCGGGCACGTCTTTACGAGCAAGAAGTACAGAAGCGCAACGCGGCATCCCAAGCCCTGGAAGAGACCAAGTCTGACATCGGCTGGGGTCACCAGATCCGCTCGTACGTACTCGACGCCTCGCGTATCAAGGATTTGCGTACCAATATCGAGCGCAGCGATTGCGACAAAGTGCTCGACGGCGACATCGACGAATACCTGATCGCCAGCCTGAAACAAGGCTTGTAAGGCGCGCAACAACCGTAAGTGCGAAGCCTGTGCGATGCCCCGAGGGCGCGCTGAAGGCCCGCCACCCCCCGTCGCGAGGCGGGGGCAACGAACCTGTGATGGAATTTTTAAGACATGAGCGACCAACAACTCGACCCGCAAGACCTGCAACAGGAAGAAAACACCCTGATCGCCCTGCGCAAGGAAAAACTTGCAGCCGAGCGCGCCAAGGGCAATGCCTTCCCGAATGACTTCCGTCGCGACAACTACTGCGAAGATCTGCAGAAGAAGTACGCCGACAAGACCAAGGAAGAGCTGGCTGAGGCGGCTATCCCGGTCAAGGTTGCTGGTCGCATCATGCTTAATCGTGGCTCGTTCATGGTGATTCAGGACATGACCGGTCGCATCCAGGTCTACGTCAACCGTAAAACCCTGCCAGAAGAAACCCTGGCCGCCGTCAAAACCTGGGACCTGGGCGACATCATCGCTGCAGAAGGCACCCTGGCCCGTTCCGGCAAAGGCGACCTGTACGTTGAAATGACCAACGTGCGTCTGCTGACCAAATCCCTGCGCCCGCTGCCAGACAAGCACCACGGCCTGACTGACACCGAGCAGCGCTATCGCCAGCGTTACGTTGACCTGATCGTTAACGAAGACGTGCGCCACACCTTCCGTGTGCGCTCGCAGGTGATTGCCCACATCCGCAACTTCCTGATGGCGCGTGACTTCCTGGAAGTCGAAACGCCAATGCTGCAAACCATTCCGGGCGGCGCGGCAGCCAAGCCGTTCGAAACCCACCACAACGCGCTGGACATGGAAATGTTCCTGCGGATCGCGCCTGAGCTGTACCTCAAGCGTCTGGTGGTGGGCGGCTTTGAAAAAGTGTTCGAGATCAACCGCAACTTCCGTAACGAAGGCGTTTCGACGCGTCACAACCCAGAATTCACCATGTTGGAGTTCTATCAGGCTTACGCCGATTACGAAGACAACATGGACCTGACCGAAGAGCTGTTCCGCGAACTGGCGCAACTGGTTCTGGGCACGACTGACGTGCCGTACGGCGACAAGGTCTTCCACTTCGGCGAACCGTTCGTGCGTCTGTCGGTGTTCGACTCGATCCTCAAGTACAACCCTGAGCTGACCGCTGACGACCTGAACGACATCGACAAGGCACGTGCCATCGCCAAGAAAGCTGGCGCCAAAGTGCTGGGCTTTGAAGGTCTGGGCAAGTTGCAGGTGATGATTTTCGAAGAGCTGGTCGAGCACAAGCTGGAGCAGCCGCACTTCATTACCCAGTACCCGTTTGAAGTGTCGCCGCTGGCCCGTCGTAACGATGACAACCCGAACGTCACTGACCGCTTTGAGCTGTTCATCGGTGGTCGTGAAATCGCTAACGCCTATTCCGAGTTGAACGACGCGGAAGACCAGGCTGAGCGCTTCATGGCTCAGGTGGCTGACAAGGACGCGGGCGACGACGAAGCCATGCACTACGACGCCGACTTCGTTCGTGCCCTGGAATACGGCATGCCGCCCACCGCCGGTGAAGGTATCGGTATCGACCGTCTGGTGATGCTGCTGACCAACTCCCCGTCGATTCGCGACGTGATCCTGTTCCCGCACATGCGCCCACAAGCGTAACGATGCAGCCTAAAAAACCGCCGATTCAGGCGGTTTTTTATTGCCTGCAGTTCACGCATTCGTAGCAGCTGTCGAGCTTGCGAGGCTGCGTCCGGCGGCGCAGCCGTCGTAAAACCAGTTAACGCGGTGTGCCAGATAAAGCGCATTCTCTGGTTTTACGATCGCTTCGCAATCGGACGTAGCCTGCGGCAACTGCTACGCAATCGACGTAACACGCAACATTGAAGTGCACCAGCATGCCAAAGTGTTGACGGCGATTATCAGTCAGATGGAAGATCAGGCCCTACTCAATGTGCTGGCCGCTCTTACAGAAGGATGCAGGCATGAAAGCTTGGCGTGTAATGCTGATGGCATTGTCGTTTTTGATGTTGAACGGTTGCCTGGTGACCTTTAAAGAAGCCCCGATCGTTGCCCAACCGGCGCCCAAACAAGTGCTGGGTAAATGGACCAGCAAGGATGCCTGGGGGCAGGCGCGTAATCTGAACATCCGCGCCATCGACAAAACGCGCTATGAGGCGGTGGTGTATCCCAAGGGCGAGCCCAAGTCTCGCGAGCGTTACACCTTTATCGTTGCCCGGCATGGCAGCCGTTGGTATGCCTCGGCGGCGTTGCCTGCCAAATTGGGCGGCAATTACACGCTTAACGGCTTTGAGGTGAACGACAATGGCGAATTGGTGGTTTACGACCTGGACCTTGATCAGATCAAGCAAGCGGTCGGCCAGTCGGCCTTGAGCGGTGATCCAGTCGAAACGGCTGAAGGGGCGGGCGTACAGATCAAGAGTCCATCAGCTACAGTTTTTGCATACCTCGACGATCCGGCCAATTCGGATGTGTTTGTCGAAGTGGCCCGCTACCAGCGCGCGGCCAAGTAAACCCATTTATTCGAGGAACTGCGGGTGGACGATTACCAGCGCACGATACGCACGTTGTCAGACCGTATTGTGCTGGCACAAACTCCGATCCGCGTGTTGGATGCGGTGAAGTGGGATGACAGCATTCGTCAGGGGTTTCTCAAGGCCAAGGGCAAGGAAATGCCGGCGGTCAATCGCGACTACTACCTGGGTCGGCCATTAGCCTTTGACTCCAATGCGGTGAAATCCGAGTTTCAGCACATCGAGCGCGACATCACCCGGCAACTGGGGCAGTTCAACCCGGTCGGGCAGATTATGCGCCGCATGTGCAAGGAATACCGAATGGTGGTGCGCATGCTGGAAGCGCGTGGCACTGAAGACTTCGGGCTGATTTCCCAGGAACTGTATGGCGCGGCATCCGACGCATTCCATGCCGGTGATCCGACCTTGGCCGATCTGGGGCTGATGATGTCCGACTACCTGGACAACATCGATGGGCGCGGCGACCTCAAGGACGAAGCCAAAAACCTGACCGCCAAAGATGCCGTGAACATGCTGCAAGGCCGTCTGAACAAAGTGTTTGGCGAGTGCGAAGAAACCATTCGGGTATTTGAGTCTGATGGCATCGTCGCAGACGCAGCGGCAGGCGCCGACTACATCAAAATCCGCACCGACGCGATGTTCAACGAGCGGGACGTGCGGGCGCTGGAGGTTCACGAAGGGCTGGTGCACGTGGGCACCACGCTTAATGGCCTGAATCAGCCGATTTGTACCTTCCTGTCCAAAGGCCCGCCATCCTCGACCGTGACCCAGGAAGGGCTGGCGATCTTGATGGAAATCATCACCTTTGCCTCCTACCCGAGCCGCCTGCGCAAGCTGACCAACCGTACCCGCGCGATCCATATGGTCGAACAGGGCGCGGACTTCATGCAGGTGTATCAGTTCTTCCGCGAGCAAGGGTTCGAAATGCCGGAAAGTTATGGCAACGCGAGCCGGGTTTTCCGTGGATCGGTGCCAAATGGTCTGCCATTCACCAAAGACTTGTCCTACCTCAAGGGCTTCATCATGGTTTACAACTATATTCAGTTGGCCGTGCGCAAAGGCAAGCTTGAACAGGTACCGCTGTTGTTCTGTGGTAAGACCACCCTTGAAGACATGCGTACTCTGCGTCAACTGGTCGATGAAGGCTTGGTGGTTGCACCCAAGTACTTGCCTGACCAGTTCCGGGACATGAACGCGTTGTCGGCATGGATGTGCTTCTCCAACTTCCTCAATCACCTGAGCCTGGACCGGATCGAAGCGGACTACTCGAACATTTTGTAAACCACCTTTCAGCGGGAGCTGGCTTGCCAGCGATGGTCTCGATTCGGCGTGCAGCATCGCTGGCAAGCCAGCTCCCACAAAAATAAACGAGTCATAAAAATGAAAACCCTGGCTGCACTCTGCCTGCTGTTAACCCTCAGCGGATGCAGCTCGTTGCTGTTTTATCCCGAACCCGGCCAGCCGATCACGCCGACTGCGGCAGGTCTGTCTTATAAAGACGTGAGCCTCACTGCCGCCGATGGCACGCAACTGCATGGCTGGTGGTTATCGGCCAAGGCTGGCGTGCCGCTCAAGGGCACCGTGTTGCACCTGCATGGCAATGGCGGGAACCTGGCGTATCACTTGGGCGCTGTCGCCTGGTTGCCCGAGCAGGGGTATCAGGTGCTGATGCTCGACTATCGCGGATATGGCCTGTCGCAAGGCTCCCCCGGTTTGCCTGCGGTGTATCAAGACATCGATGCCGCGTTCGATTGGTTGCAGCGCCAGCCACAGGTTAAGGATCAGCCACTGATTGTGCTGGGGCAAAGCCTGGGCGGGGCGATGGGGGTTCATTATCTGAGCCTGCACCCGGCGCAGCGGGCCCGGCTCAAGGCGGTGATACTCGATGGCGTACCCGCCAGTTACCGCGAAGTGGGGCAGTTTGCCTTGAGCACGTCGTGGCTGACCTGGCCGCTGCAAGTGCCGCTGTCGTGGCTGGTGCCCGACGCCGACAGTGCCGTGTATGCGATGCCAGAAATGGGCGGGGTGCCGATGCTGATCTTCCACAGCCTGGATGACCCGATCGTGCCACTGTCCAATGGCATCCGCCTGTATCAGGCCGCGCCGCCTCCCAAGGTGCTGCAATTGACCCGAGGCGGCCATGTGCAGACCTTTGCCGACCCCACCTGGCGCCAGGTGATGCTGCGCTATCTGGATGACCCGCAGCATTTCAATGGCGTACGGCGACTGGGTGAAATCCCCAATTACCCGGCCCCCTAATTCGAATAAAGCGATACAACCCGAGAGCCCGCAATGAGTGAAGAGCGTAACGCTATCCCCCTGATCATCACCGGTGTTTGCAGCATCATCGGTACCGTCGGTTGCCTGTGGTATTACGGCTACTTGCATTTCGCCAAGCCTGAAGACGCACTGTTGCTCAGTGACTACACCATGCTCAAAACCATCCCCGGCGAAGACTACAAAGTGTCGCTGGCCCCGGCCAAGGAAGTGGCGCAATGCATTGACGGGGTTATCGTGCTGTTTGATACCGAGCAAAAAGGGCTGACGGGGGTATTGGTCAATAACAGAAAGCAGGCCGTTCGGTGTATAGCTCAGGAAACCGCGAAACGTATTCAATAAAAACAGGGGAGCATAAAGCTCCCCCTGTTTTTTAACGTTTTGTTGCAGGCACCCAAAGTACTTCGCTGGAGGCCTGCCCGGGCGCCCAGTCTTCGGTATACGAGGTATGAGATTGCAAGCAGCGCCAGTCACTGCCTTTGTGGCTCACCACGTCGCCTGTCGCATAAAGACTATTAAGTTTCCAGGCCGGATGATCTCCGCCGCCTTGATCCGCCTCGGTTTTAACACTGAGCACATTACTGGGCACAGACCACTGCGCACGCTGATCGAGCGCTGCCACAAAATAGCGGTATTCAGTGTCAGGGATAAGGCTCGCGTCTTCATATGAAGTCTGGGCGGCACTCACTCGGCTGACTTCTCGCCCATCGCGAAAAATCACGTAATGCGTAATGGGTGAGGGACCATTGGAGACGCCCCACATCAGGCTTACGGTGTTTGCCGTTTCTTTCATGCTGTGCAAGGTTTTCGGGGCTGTGGGGTGCGCGTCTTCTCCCCCTTCACCCAATGTGTGGGCTTGAATAGCGGGGCTCGGATTAGAGCTTTTTCCGAGTTCATCAATAGCGCTGATGAAGTAGGTGTATTGCGTATCTGGTTTAACGCTGTTGTCGGTCCACTCAAGCAGAGGCGCTGTGACGTCCACTGACGTAACGCCATTGCGCATAATGCGATAGACAGAAATTGGATGCGTCCCGGTGGATGCTTTCCAGGTTAATGTGATGTGCTTGTCTGCGACATCGCTGGCAGTGAGGTCAGCAGGCGTAGTCGGACGTTCACCGCCTCCTTCATCGGCAATGAAGTCTAGGTCCAACACTTGATAGAACGCATTTTCAGTATTCGCTACTTCCCATACAGCCAGCAAAACATGATAGCCCTCACGCAGTGGCAGAGGTACTGCATGGGTAGTGGGATTGGACGGCACCATCGCGTCACCATGCTCCCAAAAAGGCTTGAGGTTGATTTGGACGAAGTAAAAGGGGTCCGGGTCAAATTGGTCCCGTGCTAATGCTTTCTGCGGGTCCCAACCTTGTTTCGTGATGAAGTAATTCCATCGACGGGTCACATGGGCCGCCGAGAAATTCCAGGAAATGTCCAGTACCTCACCCGCACGCACTTCATGTTTTCGCCAATGAGTGCCGGGCTGATCGAGCATTTTTCCTGTGCTCTGGTTTGCGCTGGCAATCTTTCCATCAGGGGGCGGCGGCAAGTTGGGAATGTCTGATGGGGCATAGGCATCTGTGAGTAGTCCGGCAGTTGCAGGAAAAAACTTACCGCATTCGCGTTGATTCAAAGCCCCTTCATCCAGGTCGCCCGCTTCCCAAGCAAAGTAGGCACGTGAAGCTGGCGAAAAAACGTGGCCGTGGCGCGGCTGTTTACTTCTGCTGATGACATGATTGGCTCGAACTTTTGACATGGTAGGCCTCAGGTGTAAAAGAGCGTGAGAGTGTTAACTGGGGAATCAGGTGCGCTGCCAAAGCGACGTAGCTTTATCCGGCGTCCAGAACTCGATAGCGGTGTGCTGCATCACACAGTGGTATGCCTGCCCCAGATAGGTGACGGTTGTGTTATCGGCATACCAGGTTGCGTTTTTCCACTCTCGCTCGCCTTCGCTATTACCCGCCGTGCGTACAGGCAGAAAGGCACTTAAATCAGAGTTATTACCTAAGCTGTCTCGGGCCAATATTTGATAGTTATAAAGCGTATCGGGTTTCAGGTTCCTGTCTGTGAAGGGGGGGGCATCGTTTTCACCGGCGGGTTTGCCGTCTCGGTATAGCCAATACTTCACAATAGGGTTCGGCCCTGAAGACGGTCCCCAATCCAAAGCAATATCATGGGCCGTTTGAGCGATCGACTTGAACTCACGCGGCGTTGTAGGTCTTTGTGGCACAGGGTTTTCACCGTCAGAGAGATAACCGTATCGCGTAATAAACTCCCAATTGTAAGCAGGGCCTGATTTAGGATGACCGCCATCCCAGTTAATGGACCATGTCATAAGTCCTTTAATTGGAAGACTGGCGGCTTCCAGTCGTGCCAGTGCCTGAGTAACAGACTGCGGATCAATAACATAGCCATTGTTCCCGCCATCATTATTACTGGGTAAACCCATCACAAATTTATCGTGGGGAATTTTAATGTAGCCGCGCGTGCCAGTAACGATGCTTTCGGTCAGGAAATAAAGGAAATCTTCTTTTACCGCATCGTCGTTTTGCCTGAGGTAGCCATATCCATCTACCGTAACACCGTCAGCGGCCTGATTATAAAATTGGGGGGCGATAAAATCATATTCACCTTCCAGTGAGGTGATGTAAGGCGCGTAACTGTTGCCCATGCGCAAATAGGGAAATTCGGGGGCCATACTAATAATGAAATGTTTGCCCTGATCCCGGTAATAAGACTTCACCCGTTTGAGGGCCGCCGGAATCACCGTCTGATTATCTTTGGCAATAATGGCGGCTTGTTCCAAATCAATGTCAAGGCCATCGAACCCATACGTTTCTACCAGAAATATAATTCGCTCGACCAGCGCATCCTCATCCGAGTTGGCCAGTTCAATATGGGCATCTGCACCGCCCAGGGAGATGAGTACGGCACGGCCCTGTGAATTCAATACGCCTACTTGCCGACGAAACTCCTCGTCGGTTTCGTTATACGGTTTGAAGGTAGGGATTGGGTCTGAACTGCCGGTCGCAACTTTCATGAAAGCGACGGCTATCACGTTGTAGTGCTCGGGTATCTCCGTCAGGGCCAGATTTTTAAAGAAACCTTGTTGATAACCGCTTCCGCTCCATTCGCCTTCAGCCCAGTTATGCCAAAAGCCCATGACAATTTTTTTATTACTGATGTCGGGCATTTCAGAGGCGGCGAGTTGGTAAGAGATGGACTTACTTTTCAACGTGGGCATATTAATATCTCAATAGTGATGTATTGATAGGCGGCGTCGGAGTACGCAAGCGTTTGTAGCCAGGCCGTGAGGGGGGATATCTGTGTGGTATTTAGACGGGTTTACAGCGCGGCGGCTACTGTCAAAAATTACAGTTTGTTAGTGTGTTTTAGAATAAAAACCTAACGTTTAAATATTTAATTCTGAAAGCCCGATCGGGGGCGTTTTGGGGGGCGTTAAACTAAAAAGCCCTGCCTGAGAGAGCTCAGGCAGGGCTTTTGGTATAGCGCTACAGATTTACTGAATCGACGAACGCGGCGCTACTGGCTGGTTGTCGTTCGAGATGGTCACTTCAACGCGACGGTTCTGAGCACGGCCAGAATCAGTAGCGTTGCTGGCTACCGGGTATTCCTTGCCATAGCCCTGAGCCACGATACGGCTTGGGTCTACGCCTGCTTTAACCAGTGCAGTACGCACGGCGTTGGCACGGCGCTCAGACAGGGTCTGGTTGAACGCAGCCGAACCGACGCTGTCGGTGTAACCCTCAACAATCACCTTGCGATCCGGGTTCTGGATCAGGTAGTTGGCCAAGGTGTTGATGTTGTTGCGAGCGTTGGGCTGCAGGTCGGATTTACCGAACTGGAACAACACGTCACCAAAGGTCACCAGGGTGCCGCGTTCGGTTTGCTTGGCGTTCATGCCGCGCAGTTGCTTGATCTGAGCGTCACGAGCGTCCAGCAGTGCTTGGGCACGATCGGAGCCAGCGCTTTTCAGCTGGTTTTCAGCCGTGCGCAGGGCGATGGTTTGCTTGGCCAGTTCAACACGTTGGTTGGTCAGGTAAGCCAGTTGGTCGACCTTGGAGTCGTCTTCCTTGTTCAGGTAGGCCTTTTCAGCCTTGTCCAGCCACTCGCCAGCATCTTTGGTTTCCAGAGCGGCAACTTTAGTGGCTTCAGGGTTGGTTTGCAGGGCCGAGTAGTTGGTCTTGGCGTTTTCCAGGTTGACGTTTGGCTGGTGCGAGCACGCTGCCAAGCCAACGCTCAGAGCCAACAGGGCAGGGATCAATACTGTATTGCGCATAATAGTTAGTCCTTTCTATCGATTAGGAATGCTGTGTCGCCCGTTGCGATCAAAGAGGGGCGGCTATTACTGCAGGCCGCGCATGCCTTCCTGACGCAGTTGCTGAACGGCTTTCTGAGCATCCTGAACGGCCTTCTCGGCTTTAGCGGCTTGGGCTTTACGTTCTGCTACACGAGCGTCCCACTCAGCTTGTTCGGACAAGCGACGGGCTTCGTCATATTTTTTGTCATGCATGGCCAGCTCGGCTTGTTTGAGCTTGTCTTGGGCAGACTTCATTTCCACTGGAGCGTATTCGGTACCGCCAGCGCTGATGGCGTTGTTCACGGCCGACTGCGTCACAGCGTATTGCTCGGACGGCGGGTTGCCGGCACATCCAGCTAAAACGAAGCTGGCACCGATCGCCAGTGCAGCCAGTTTCAGCCCGCGCAGGCGAGGTGAGGTGGTTTTGACAGTGCGGGTCATCATGGTCTTCAACTCCATTAGGAAACTCCTTAAAAACAGCCTATCCATCACAACGTTCGCGTTACCTGGAGTGTTGGACACAGGTTCGAGCAGTGATGGTTAAAGGCTGTGACCTGAACGAATTTTGAATAGTTCAAAAAAAAAGATGGCTAATTGCCTAAAACTTTTCTGACTGATTGGTCAGGGAAAATTGCAGGTTTGCGTCGCACACGTCTTGCCACAGACCGCCGTTGCAACGCACTCTTGGGGCAAGAGCTACCCCCAGAATCTGCTGGAGAAATTGCTGATGTCCGATATTGATGCACGCTTGCGCGATGATGTTCACCTGCTGGGTGAGCTGTTGGGTAATACGATTCGTGACCAATACGGCGAAGCATTTCTCGCCAAAATCGAACGGATCCGCCAAGGCGCCAAGGATGACCGGCGTGGCACAACTGGCGCGGAGTTGAGCGCCATTCTGGATGCCCTGAGCGATGACGAAGTGTTACCCGTGGCGCGGGCGTTCAACCAGTTTTTGAACCTGGCCAACATCGCCGAGCAATACCAGTTGATTCACCGTCGCGACGATGACGAGCCGCAGCCTTTCGAATCTCAAGTGTTGCCGACCTTGCTGGCGCGACTGTTGGCTGAAGGCCATGGCGGCGAGTCGCTGGCGCGCCAACTCAGCCGTCTCGATATTGAACTGGTGCTGACTGCGCACCCGACCGAGGTCACGCGTCGCACCCTGATCCAGAAATACGATGCGATTGCCGAGCAACTCGCGGCCCAAGACCATCGCGATTTGACCCTGGCCGAGAAGTCGCGAATCGAGCAACGCTTGCAGCGGCTGATCGCTGAAGCCTGGCACACCGAAGAAATCCGCCGCACCCGACCCACGCCCGTAGACGAGGCCAAGTGGGGGTTTGCGGTCATTGAACATTCACTCTGGCAAGCCGTGCCGAACATGATGCGCACCACCGACGCGGCCCTGTATGCCGCCACTGGCCTGCATTTACCGTTGGAAGCCGCGCCGATTCGATTTGCTTCCTGGATGGGCGGCGACCGCGATGGCAACCCGAATGTCACAGCCAGCGTGACCCGTGAGGTGCTATTGCTGGCGCGCTGGATGGCGGCCGATTTGTACCTGCGCGACATTGATAAGCTCGCCGCCGATTTGTCGATGCAGCAGGCTACACCGGCGCTGCTGGCAGTGGCGGGGGAGAGCGTCGAACCCTATCGGGCGGTGCTCAAGCAATTGCGTGAACGCCTGCGCATCACCCGTGCCTGGGCGCAGAGCTCCTTAAGCAGCGCACAGCCTGCCCCCGAGGGTGTGTTGCGCGACAACCAGGACCTGCTGGCGCCCTTGAAACTGTGTTATGACTCGCTGCACGCCTGTGGCATGGGCGTGATTGCGGATGGCCCGCTGCTCGATTGCCTGCGTCGGGCCGTGACGTTTGGCCTGTTTCTGGTACGCCTCGATGTGCGACAGGATGCGTCCCGCCACACCTCGGCCATGACCGAAATCACCGATTATCTGGGCCTGGGTCGCTATGAAGACTGGGACGAAGATGCGCGTCTGATCTTCCTGATGCGCGAATTGAACAACCGGCGGCCGCTGTTGCCGGGTTACTTCAAACCCGCCGCCGAGACCGCCGAAGTGTTGGCCACCTGCCGCGAAGTGGCGGCTGCACCGGGCGCTTCGCTGGGGTCTTACGTGATCTCGATGGCGGGTTCTGCTTCTGACGTACTGGCCGTGCAATTGCTGCTTAAAGAGGCCGGACTTGAGCGTCCGATGCGCGTGGTGCCGTTGTTTGAAACCCTCGCTGACCTCGACAATGCCGGGCCTGTGATTGAGCGTCTTTTGCTGCTGCCGGGCTATCGCGCACGCTTGCATGGGCCGCAGGAAGTGATGATCGGCTACTCCGATTCGGCCAAGGATGCGGGCACCACCGCCGCGGCCTGGGCGCAGTACCGGGCGCAGGAAAACCTGGTCAATATCTGTCGGGAACAGCAAGTCGAACTGCTGCTGTTTCACGGCCGTGGTGGCACCGTGGGGCGTGGCGGCGGCCCGGCCCACGAGGCCATTCTGTCGCAGCCGCCGGGCTCGGTGGCCGGGCGTTTCCGCACCACCGAACAAGGCGAGATGATTCGCTTCAAATTCGGCCTGCCGGACATCGCCGAGCAGAACCTCAACCTGTACCTGTCGGCAGTGCTCGAAGCCACTTTGCTGCCGCCACCCCTTCCAGAGCCTGGCTGGCGGGTGCTGATGGACGAACTGGCCGCCGACGGGGTCAAGGCGTACCGTGCCGTGGTGCGTGATAACCCGCAGTTCGTCGAATATTTCCGTCAATCCACCCCGGAACAAGAGCTGGGCCGTTTGCCGTTGGGCAGTCGTCCGGCCAAGCGTCGGGCAGGAGGGATTGAAAGTTTGCGTGCGATTCCGTGGATCTTCGGCTGGACCCAAACCCGTCTGATGTTGCCTGCCTGGCTCGGTTGGGAAACCGCTCTAAGTCAGGCGCTTGAGCGGGGTGAAGGCGAGCAGCTGGCGCAAATGCGCGAGCAGTGGCCATTTTTCCGAACTCGAATCGACATGCTGGAAATGGTCCTGGCCAAAGCCGATGCCGATATTGCCCGGCTCTATGACGAGCGTTTGGTGACCCCGGAACTGCTGCCTTTGGGTGCGCAGTTACGCGACTTATTGTCGCAGGCGTGCGAGGTGGTATTGGGTTTGACCGGCCAGTCGCAACTGATGGCGCACAGCCCCGATACCCTGGAGTTCATTCGCTTGCGCAACACCTACCTTGACCCGCTGCACCTGTTGCAGGCCGAGCTTCTGGCGCGTTCGCGGCGTCAGCAAGCGGCCCAGGACAGCCCTCTGGAACAGGCGTTGCTGGTCACTGTGGCCGGGATCGCGGCGGGCTTGCGTAACACGGGCTAAGTGCCGGGGTCGGTCATCTGCCGCGTCAAGGTGCGTGACAACGAGCCTTTTTGGTGCTCGATCACGCGTTGGCGCGGCAGTTTGTGACGGGGTTGCGACCTGTGACACCCGGTCGCAAGGGCGGGTTTACCACTGATTATTCCTACTTTGGCCTGCTTGTGTGGTCCGGGCCCGCTGTGTATCTTGATCAGCCCTTGGCCATTTATGCGGCCATCACCCGATTTTGAGATTGGCCCAAAGAGGCGAGTCTGTTGTCACTTAAATAAAAAATTGAGGAGCACATCGATGCGCGTCATTCTGCTGGGAGCTCCCGGGGCCGGTAAAGGTACTCAGGCAAAGTTCATCACTGAAAAATTTGGCATCCCGCAAATCTCCACTGGCGATATGTTGCGTGCAGCCGTGAAGGCCGGCACCGAGCTGGGTCTGATCGCTAAAGGCGTGATGGACAGCGGTGGTCTGGTTTCTGACGATTTGATCATCAATCTGGTTAAAGAGCGTATCGCTCAGCCAGACTGCGTTAACGGTTTCCTGTTTGACGGCTTCCCACGCACCATTCCTCAAGCTGAGGCGCTGGTAAAAAATGGCGTTGAGCTGGATCACGTGCTGGAAATCGCCGTTGAAGACGAAGAAATCGTTCAGCGCATTGCTGGCCGTCGTGTGCACGAAGCGTCGGGCCGCGTTTACCACACCGTCTACAACCCGCCAAAGGTTGAAGGCAAAGACGATGTGACTGGCGAAGACCTGGTGCAGCGCAAAGACGACACCGAAGAAACCGTTCGTCACCGTCTGTCGGTTTACCACTCGCAAACCAAGCCGCTGGTGGACTTCTACCAGCAGCTGGCAGCTGCCCAAGGCAAGCCGAAGTACAGCCACGTTGAAGGCGTTGGCTCGGTTGAATCGATCACTGCCAAAGTGCTTGAAGCACTGAGCTGATAACTCGATTTTGACGTTTGACAACAGCCCGCTTGCGGGCTGTTGTTGTTTATACTGCTGCACTTTTTTCAATTCTGATTCTGACGGGAACACCGATGAGCACCTTGCTGGCCCTGGATACCGCGACTGAAGCTTGCTCTGTTGCCTTGCTGCACGATGGCAAGGTCACGAGCCACTACGAGGTGATCCCGCGCCTGCATGCGCAAAAGCTGTTACCGATGATTAAAGAACTGCTGGCCCAGGCCGGGGTTGAGCTGTCGGCGGTCGACGCGATTGCCTTTGGTCGCGGGCCGGGTGCCTTTACCGGCGTGCGTATCGCCATTGGTGTGGTGCAGGGCTTGGCCTTTGCGCTGGAGCGCCCGGTATTGCCGATCTCCAACCTGGCCGTCCTGGCTCAGCGCGCTTATCGCGAGCACGGCGCGACCCAAGTGGCCTCTGCCATTGATGCGCGCATGGACGAAGTGTACTGGGGCTGCTACCGCGAGCAGGCCGGTGAAATGTGCCTGCAAGGCGCTGAAGCCGTATTGCCGCCTGAAACCGCTGGTTTGCCGGTCGGTGCCAGCGGTGAATGGTTTGGCGCGGGCACGGGCTGGGGGTACGCCGAGCGCTTGAGCGTCAAGCCGTATGCTCTGGACGCAGGCATGTTGCCGCACGCAGAAGACTTGCTGACCCTGGCACGCTTTGCCTGGGAACGAGGCGAAGCCATCCCCGCCGACGACGCCCAGCCGGTGTACCTGCGCGACAAAGTCGCGGCGACCAAAGCCGAACGTAACCTCATATAGCCCCTTGTAGGAGCGAGCTTGCCTCGCGATCTTTTAAAAGATCAAAAGATCGCGAGGCAAGGATTTTGCTGGCTATTTGCTTAGTCGGGCCAACGTCGCTAAATTGCCCATATCGCTACAGAGCATGCAGCCATGCGCATAGACGGCTTTTCCTCTCAGTCCTACCCCATCAAGCGCAAGCCCCGCAAAGGCAAGGTGCAGGTTGATGAGTCGGTGGATGACAGCGAATCCGAGTCTGAACGTGCGCCGCAAGCCGCTCGCCCAGCGCCTTCCGGCGAACGTATCAGCCAATTGCCAGTGCGTTCGCAAGACATGATCTTCCAGCGCGGCATGAGCAAAAACGCTGCCAGCGCCTTGGCCAGCTACCTGACGACCGCCGGTTTTGTCGATTGGGAAATAGAAGTGCTGGGGCTGGACCTGTACATTTGACGGCATGACTGACGCCCACCTCCCGTATTACCTCGGTTGCCCGTCCTGGAGTGAAAACGCCTGGCGCGAAGGCCTGTACCCGCAGAATGCCCACTCAACGGAATTTCTGAGCCTGTACGCGCAGGTCTTCAATGCTGTCGAAGGCAACACCACGTTCTACGCCAATCCCAAACCGGTGACTGTCGAGCGCTGGGCGCACAGCCTGCCTGAACATTTTCGCTTCACCGCCAAGTTTCCGCGTGAGATCAGCCACGGCGGCGATTTGCGCGAGCAAACGCAAGCCGTCGATGACTTCCTGCAGCTATTAAGGCCGTTAGGAGTGCGTGTAGCGCCCTTTTGGCTACAACTGCCTGCGAGTTTTGGCCCACAGCGTCTGGCCGAGCTGGTGAGCTTTATAGACACTCTGGAGCGCCCGTTGGCCGTTGAAGTGCGTCATCCGGAGTTCTTTGCCAAGGGCGATGCCGAGCGTTTGCTCAATCGCTTGTTGAGGGAGCGCGGGGTCGAGCGCATTTGCCTGGATCCTCGGGCGCTGTTCAGTTGCACCTCCCGCGATCCGGCCGTCCTGCACGCGCAATCGAAAAAACCTAAAGTGCCACCGCGCCCTGCAGCGTTCACCCAGTTTCCGCAAGTGCGCTTTATCGGCCGTCCGGAGCTGGAAGCCAATGACCCTTACCTGAAACCCTGGGTTGAAAAAGTAGCGGGCTGGATCGAGGAAGGGCGTACGCCCTATGTGTTTTTGCACACCCCGGACAATCATCGGGCGCCGGAGTTGGCGCGCCGGTTTCATCAGCAGTTGAGCGAGCGCTTGCCGGGGTTACCCGCTCTGGTTGAGCTGCATCAGCCGCACACCAGCGAGCAACTGGGGCTGCTTTAAGCCGCCATCCGCAGGTTGTTGATGACCAATGGGCGGGCCCAGGCCAGGTCGAAGTCCATCGCGTGTTGCTGTTCAATCAAGGTGATGGCGTCAAACGGCTCGGCGGGTTTGTCGAGCAAGTCCATTTCAAATTCGGCAATCGGCAGGTGCAAGGGACGCGGCTCAGGAGCAGGCCCGGGCGTCGGCAGCGGATGACCTTGCGCCATCACCAACGGGCGAATCCATGTGTCGTTGAAGTCCTGCTGGTGTTGCTGTTGCGTGATTTCTTCGGGCGGGAAGGGTGGCGCTGTCGGCGGCAGCAAATCGAGCTCGAATTCGGCAATCGGCAAAAACAGCGCTTCAGGCGGCTTTAGCTCGGTGTCCTGCACCTCGCAATGGCGCTGAGTCACGATATGGCTCAGCAGGTCGCTGCCACCCGTGGGCTCGGCGTTTTCATCAACGGGGGCGGCGGGCATGTCGATGGCCGCATAGTCTTCAGTCGAGGCCTGCTCTGCCATCGCCTGGGCATAGAAGTCCTTCCACAGGTGATTGACGCTGCCTGTGATCTGAGAATTGTGTCGGCCAAAGTCGCCAATAGGCGCAATAAAGCCGATGGATGTGGAATGAATGTCTGACATAGCTCTCGGTCGACGCCCAGCTCTGGCAAAATGCCGGATATTTCATTTATCGGCAGCGTTTGCCGATCATTAAATTTTTGAGCGTGTTTTTAGATGAGTGAGCAAGCAGCAGGCAGTCGTATCAACGTCGAGGCATTGGAGGAGGCGTATCAGGCCTTGGCCGAGCAATGGGCTGAGCGCCTGGGGCTGCCTTTGGCCGAGCCTGAGGCCGAGGCTGACTTTGCATTGCAGGTCGGGCCTCAGGGTTTGCAACTGCAACAGCTTGGCCCGGAGGCTCCCGGCCCGGTGCGGGTCGACTTTGTTGAAGGCGGCGCGGCCCACCGTCGACTATTTGGTGGCGGCACCGGGCAGATGATTGCCAAGGCGGTCGGTATTCAGCAAGGCGTGCGCCCACGCGTGCTGGACGCCACGGCAGGGTTGGGCAAGGACGCATTCGTGCTGGCGAGCCTGGGCTGTGAGATGAGTCTGGTCGAGCGCCAACCCTTGATCGGCGCCTTGCTGGAAGACGGTCTGGCCCGGGGGCTGGAAGACTTTGACGTGGCGCCGATTGTGTCGCGCATGCGCTTGCTTAAAGGCAACTCGATTGAAGTGATGCGTCATTGGGAGGGCGAGGCACCGCAAGTGATCTACCTCGACCCGATGTTCCCGCATCGTGAGAAAACTGCCCTGGTGAAGAAAGAAATGCGCCTGTTCCGGCCGCTGGTCGGGGATGACAACGACGCGCCCGCCTTGCTGGAAGCAGCACTGGCGCTGGCGACCCATCGAGTGGTCGTCAAGCGCCCGCGCAAGGCACCGTGTATTGCCGGGCCAAAACCGAGCCATGCACTGGACGGTAAATCGAGCCGCTACGACATTTACCCGAAGAAAGCACTGAAGCCCTGATCAACTGAGCTTTTGCAGGTAAGCGGGCAGGGGCTGCTCGGGTAGCACCGACAATACTTTGAGTTTCTGCAACATCCGCTGCCGAGCCCGTTGCAGGTGTTCACGCAGGTTGAGTGCGGCGGCGTCGAAGGCACCATGCAACAAGAGTTCGAGAATCAGTCGATGCTCAGCCAGCATGGCCGGGTCGGCGCCAATGCCCAGCAAGCGGTAGAAAATCCGGCTGATGATCATCGGGCTCTGGCCCTGGCGAATCAGCATGGCGATCTTGCGATTGCGCAGGCCCGCCAGGCAGTGCTGATGCAAGTCCTGCTCGATCTGCTCGATAGCTTCCAGGCTGCACAGCGTGGCGTTTTGTGCCGCCAGCACGCGCTGCAACATGGCTTCGAGCATTTCACGATCAAGGTTTGGCGCGCTCTGGCGCAAGGCTTCGGGTTCCAGGCAGGCGCGCAGTTCGTAGTCCTCGGTGACTTCCCGTGCAGTCAATGGCCCAGCCAGCCATTGGGAGTAGGGCTCTTTTTCCACCAGGCCCCGATCACGCAGGCGCATCAGCGCCTCACGCACCACGGCGCGGCTGACGCCAAAGTGGTCAGCGGCCGCCTGTTCGTCCAGCCGGTAGTGGCCAAACACAATGCAGGTGGACAAGGCTGAGCCGATTTCCTCGACAATCCGCTCCCCCAGCGGCCGTGTGTCCACCAACTCTGCGTCGTCATTGAGCCCCAGATGCGCGTGGGTCAGCGGCAGGCGCTGTGGCTCCAGGTCGACGCCTTCGGGGTTGATCAGGTAGCCGCGGCCATTGAAGCGGCAGATCAGGCCCTCGTCATGCAGCAGGTCCAGCGCCTTGCGCACCGGCACGCGGCTGGTGCCGAACAGGTCGGCCAAGGGCGCTTCGAGCAAAACCAGGCCGTGGCGGGCGGTCCCGTTGATGATGGCTTCACGCAACACCTGGTGAATCATCGCGTAACGGGAGGCCGAGGCGGACACTGCTTTCATCGGTTTCTCTGGGCACATAAAAAGGAAGCCGGGGATTCTCTCATAGTTGTGTCTGTCACTCAGCGCCACATCCGCGGCACTTTTTGGGGGCCTATAAGGGCATCGTGTTACTTATATGCACCAAAATGTATCTATTTGTAAAAGATACATTATTTGCTTGGTTGCTCCTTGCAACCTTCAGGCCCGCTTTTCGAAATCACGCCACACCCCCTATTCCGCACTTCTTAGCGATAAGCCCATTTTCCGTAACCGGTTGCTGCACGAACTGGCATGAAAGCTGCCTCTGTAAAAATGTACATTTTATTAATTGGTACATTTGATAAAGCGCATCGTGCTGTCAATTGATCGTTAAGGAGACACGTTATGGCTAAAGACATCCTGTGTGCGTTTGGCGTCGACGTTGATGCCGTCGCCGGTTGGCTCGGTTCCTACGGTGGCGAAGACTCGCCAGACGACATCTCCCGTGGCCTGTTTGCCGGTGAAGTCGGCGCGCCCCGTCTGCTGAAATTGTTTGAGCGCTATGGCCTGCGCACCACTTGGTTTATCCCCGGCCATTCGATGGAAACCTTTCCTGAACAGATGAAGGCCGTGGCTGACGCCGGTCACGAAATTGGCGTACACGGCTACAGCCACGAAAACCCCATCGCCATGACCGCTGAACAGGAAGAAATCGTCCTCGATAAATCCATCGAGCTGATCACCCAGGTCACTGGCAAACGTCCTACGGGTTACGTCGCACCGTGGTGGGAGTTCAGCAAGGTCACCAACGAATTGCTGCTGAAAAAGGGCATCAAGTACGACCACAGCCTGATGCACAACGACTTCCACCCCTACTACGTACGTAAAGGTGACAGCTGGACCAAGATTGATTACAGCCAACACCCCGATACGTGGATGAAACCGTTGGTACGCGGTGAAGAAACGGCGCTGGTAGAGATCCCGGCCAATTGGTACCTCGACGACCTGCCGCCAATGATGTTCATCAAAAAAGCCCCCAACAGCCACGGCTTCGTCAACCCGCGCCACCTGGAAGAAATGTGGCGTGATCAGTTCGACTGGGTGTACCGCGAGCATGAACACGCGGTGTTCACCATGACCATCCATCCCGACGTCTCCGGCCGCCCGCAAGTGCTGCTGATGCTTGAGCGCCTGATCGAACACATCCAGGGCCATGCCGGGGTGCGCTTCGTCACCTTCGACGAGATCGCCGACGACTTTGTCAGCCGTAACCCACGTACCTGATCCACACGCTTGCTCCTGCCGGGGCCAACTCACCTTCCGAGGCGCGATTCATGTCTATTTACGACAAGCTTGATCTGACTGGCTGGAAACCCCAGCAATTGACGTCCCAGGAGGTGCGTTTTGCCACCCGGATTGCGTTTTTCGCCTGGGTGTTCGCGGTGTACGACTTCATTTTGTTCGGGACCTTGTTGCCGGAGATCGGCAAGCACTTTGGTTGGAATGAGGTCGAGCAAGCGCAAATTGCAACGTGGGTGGCGGTGGGCACGGCGGTGGTCGCATTGGCCATCGGCCCGATTGTCGACAAGTTGGGGCGTCGCACCGGGATTATCTTCACCGTGGCCGGTTCTGCGTTGTGCTCGGCGCTGACCGCCCTCGGTGGGTCGTGGGGCAAGTCACCGCTGATTCTGATCCGTTCACTGGCGGGCCTGGGGTATGCCGAAGAAACCGTCAACGCCACCTATTTGAGTGAGCTGTACGGCGCTTCCCAAGACCCGAAACTGACCAAGCGTCGCGGCTTCATCTACAGCCTGGTGCAGGGTGGCTGGCCGGTGGGGGCGTTGATCGCCGCCGGTTTGACCGCCATCTTGTTGCCGGTCATCGGTTGGCAAGGTTGCTTTATTTTCGCCGCGATCCCGGCCATCGTGATCGCGATCATGGCGCGCAAGCTCAAAGAAAGCCCGCAGTTCCAGATCCACCAGCGCATCAGCGCGCTGCGTAACAGCGGTGCGGTGAGCGAGGCGCAAAATGTCGCCCAGACCTATGGCGTTGACTACGACGAACACAGCAAGGCGGGCCTCAAGGCTGCGTTCCGTGGCCCGGCCCGTCGCGCCACGCTGGTGATCGGTGCCGCGCTGCTGCTCAACTGGGCGGCGATCCAGGTGTTCAGCGTGCTCGGCACGTCGGTGATCGTCAGCGTGCACCACATTTCCTTCGAAAATTCGCTGATCATCCTCGTTCTGTCCAACCTGGTGGGCTATTGCGGCTACCTGAGCCACGGCTGGCTGGGGGACAAGATCGGCCGCCGCAATGTGATTGGCCTGGGTTGGATGCTCGGCGGCCTGTCATTCGCCGGGATGCTTTTTGGCCCGAGCAACATGGCGATGGTGGTCGGGTTGTACAGCTTGGGCTTGTTCTTCCTGATTGGCCCGTATTCGGCGGCGCTGTTCTTTATCAGTGAAAGCTTCCCGACCAGCATCCGCGCCACTGGCGGCGCGATTATTCACGCCATGGGGCCGATTGGCGCGGTGGTCGCAGGCTTTGGCGCGACCCAAGTGTTGTCCGCCGGCAGCGATTGGCAGACCGCCGCGCTGTGGTTTGGCGCCGTGCCGTGCTTCCTGTCTGGGATCTTGATGTTTGCTGCGCGCCATGTGCGCCCGGAAACCGTTCAATAAGGAGAGTTTCATGAGCCGTAAAGTTGCTTTGATCACTGGCGCCGCCAGCGGCATCGGCCAAGCGCTGGCCGTGGCCTATGCGCGCCATGGCGTGGCGGTGGTCGGCGGGTATTACCCGGCTGACCCCCATGACCCGCAGACCACCGTTACCCAGGTGGAGGCGGCGGGTGGCGAGTGTCTGATGCTGGAGCTGGATGTGGGCGACAGCGCCTCGGTTGACGCGTTGGCCGAGCAGGCGGTGAAGCATTTTGGGCGCCTGGATTATGCAGTTGCCAATGCCGGGTTGTTGCGGCGCGCGCCGTTGCTGGAAATGACCGATGCGCTGTGGGACGAGATGCTCAATGTCGACCTGACCGGGGTCATGCGCACCTTCCGCGCGGCGACCCGGTACATGGGCGAGGGTGGAGCGCTGGTTGCCATTTCATCCATCGCCGGTGGCGTGTACGGCTGGCAGGAACACAGCCATTACGCAGCGGCCAAGGCTGGCGTGCCAGGGTTGTGCCGGTCGCTGGCGGTGGAGTTGGCGGCCAAGGGCATTCGTTGCAATGCGGTGATCCCGGGGTTGATCGAGACGCCGCAGTCGCTGGATGCGAAGAACTCGCTGGGGCCGGAAGGCTTGGCCAAAGCGGCGCGCGCGATTCCATTGGGCCGGGTAGGGCGGGCGGATGAAGTGGCGTCACTGGTGCAGTTTTTGACCAGTGATGCGTCGAGCTATCTGACCGGGCAGAGCATTGTGATTGACGGCGGCCTTACAGTCCGCTGGCCCGACTGACTTATACGACCTGGAAATGTGGGAACGGTATTTAACAGGAGAATTTCATATGCCCCAACTCGTCAACCGCCGCGCCGTGATCACTGGCGCGGGCAGTGGCATCGGTGCCGCTATCGCCCGAGCCTACGCGGTCGAAGGCGCACGCCTGGTATTGGCTGACCGCAACGCCGCCAGCCTCGCCGAAACGGCGATTACTTGCCGCAACTTCGGCGCTGAAGTGCTCGAATGTGTGGCCGATGTCGGTACCGTCGAAGGCGCACAGGCCAGTGTTGATCACTGCGTCGAACACTTCGGCGGCATTGATATTCTGGTCAACAACGCCGGGATGCTCACCCAGGCGCGCTGTGTGAACCTGTCTATCGAGATGTGGAACGACATGCTGCGCGTTGACCTCACCAGCGTCTTCGTCGCCAGCCAGCGCGCCTTGCCGCACATGCTGGCGCAACGCTGGGGGCGGATCATCAACGTCGCCTCGCAACTGGGCATCAAGGGCGGCGCCGAGCTGACCCATTACGCGGCAGCCAAGGCCGGGGTGATCGGTTTTACCAAGTCATTGGCCCTGGAAGTGTCCAAAGACAATGTGCTGGTCAACGCCATCGCGCCGGGGCCCATCGAAACGCCACTGGTGGGCGGTATCAGCGACACCTGGAAGCGCGCCAAGGCCGCCGAACTGCCGCTGGGCCGCTTCGGTCTGGCGGATGAAGTGGCACCCGTGGCCGTGCTGCTGGCCAGCGAACCCGGTGGCAATCTGTTCGTGGGTCAGACCCTTGGCCCGAACTCCGGCGACGTCATGCCATGAACGAGGTGTAACCATGTGCGGACTCTGTGGTCTGTTGGGCGAAGACCTGCATTGGAGCGACCCGTTGGGCGATGAATTGCCAAGGCGTCGCGAGCGCCTGCGCCGGATAGCTGCGATCAACCAAGTGCTGGCGGTGTTCCGGCTCAAGGTCGAAGACTTTCAGGGCGCGTCCTACTTGCTGCTCGGCCCGACCGGCAAGCAAGCATTGGCCAGTGGCCTGGATCAGCTGTGGCAGGAAGCCGAGAGCATGCTCGGTCGCCCGCTGGACCCGCTTGATCCGCGGGTGCTCGATCATCTGGAACACACCTTGTTGCAGGAGTCAGGCACATGAGCATCGCCCTCAACGTCATCACCGGCTTTCTTGGCAGCGGCAAAACCACGTTGCTCAAGCGTCTGTTGCAAGGCGAAAGCCTGGGCGACACTGCGTTGTTGATCAATGAGTTCGGGGATGTGGGCATCGACCACTTGCTGGTGGAAGAGGTCGCGCCCGACACCGTGCTGCTTCCCGGCGGCTGTGTGTGCTGCTCCATCCGTGGCGAACTGAAAGATGCGCTGCTCGGGCTGCTGCAACGCCGCGAGCGGGGCCAGGTTCCGCCGTTCAAACGGGTCATTCTGGAAACCACCGGTCTTGCTGACCCGGCGCCGATTCTTGCCACCTTGAACAACGACGTGCAACTGCGCGGGCGTTTTCATATTGGCCTGGTGATCACCCTGGTTGACGCCAGCCACGCAGCCCTGCAAGAGCGTCTGCACCCGGAATGGCTGGCCCAGGTAGCGGCGGCAGATCGCCTGCTGCTGAGCAAGACCGATGTGGCGGGCGACTGTGATGCGTTGCGCGCGCACCTGCACAGGCTCAACGCCGGTACGCCGATCCGCGATACCCATGACATCCGCAGTGGTGATCAACTGTTGCTCGGTGAAGGCTTGCGCAGTGCCGAACCCAGCGTGGAAGTCAGTCGCTGGAAACTCCACCAAACCCCCACGGCCACCCACGGCGCTGCGCAGGTGTGCAGCCTGACGTTCGATCAGCCGCTGGACTGGGTGGGGTTCGGGGTGTGGTTGTCGATGCTGTTAAGATGCCACGGCGAACGAATTCTCCGCGTCAAAGGACTGCTTAACGTGAACGCCAGTAACGCTCCTATCGCCATTCATGGCGTGCAGCATTGCCTGCATGCCCCGGTCCACCTGTCTGCCTGGCCGGGCACCGATCGACAGTCGCGCCTTGTGTTTATCGTGCGCGGCCTTGACCCGGCGCTGCTGCGGCGCTCTTTCGACGTGTTCTCGCGCAGATTCGCAGCATGATCACATTACGGGTGCTCGGCACGTCTGTGACCTTGCTCGAATGCTTGCGGGTGCGCGCTGAACAAGAGTTGGGGATTCGCCTGGTGTACCAGGTTCATGATGTCGAACAGGCCCAGCGCATTGCGGTGATGCACCCTGAGCGTTACGACCTGTACGACCAATGGTTCCACAACGTCGACTTTGTGTGGCCGGCCAGGGCCATCCAGCCCATCGACACCCGGCGCATTGCCTTGTGGCATGAGATCAACGACCTGCCCAAACGCGGTCGGCTCTCGGCCACAGACAAACTGGGCAGCGGCAGCGTGCCCTGCGAGCGTTTGTTCGTGCAGCACGATGGCAGCCTTGGCAGCACCGTCACTGAGCGCATCAGCATGCTGCCCTTGACGCACAACGGCGACAGCTTCGCCTACCGCCCCGAACGCATGCCCGAAGGTTTTTGTCGTGACAACGAAAGCTGGGGCTGGCTGTTGGACCCCGCGTGGAGCGGGCGTACGGCGCTGCAAAGCGACGCCGCCATCGGTGCGCTGGATGCAGCGCTGGCCGTGCAGGGGGCGGGGCTGGTCAAGTTCAATGACGTCGGCAACATGAGCATCGAAGAGATCGATGCGTTGGCTGACATCCTCGTGCGTAAACAGAAAGAAGGGCACTTTGCGGCGTTCTGGTCGGACGATGAAGTGGCCGCGCAATTGATGCTCAGCCCGAGCATTGATATTCAGAGCTTGTGGTCGCCGACCTTGATGCGCTTGCACCGTGCCGGGGTCAAATACCGGCTGGCGGTGCCGCGCGAGGGTTATCGCGCCTGGTTTGGCGGCTTGTCATTGTCGCGCCATGCCAAGGGCCCGGTGCTGGACGCGGCCTACGCTTACCTCAACTGGTGGCTGTCAGGCTGGCCAGGTGCCGTTATGGCCCGCCAGGGTTACTACATTGGCAACCCGGCACGCACCCGCGACCACCTGAGCACTGCCGAATGGGATTACTGGTACGCCGGCAAGCCTGCACGCGAAGCGCTGATGGGCAGTGACGGCGTACCGCTGATCGACATTGGCGAAGTGCGCGACGGCGGCTCCTACGAACAGCGCATGGGCCATATTGCCGTTTGGAACTCCGTGATGGACGAACACAACTACCTGGTACGGCGCTGGAGCGACTTTATGCGCGCCCGATGACGGTGTTCAATCCGGTCGATAAGCCCGCATAAACACGCTCACCACTTCCTGCACATGCGCGTCGGACTCTTGCGGCGTCAGTACCCCGCCATAGCCGTACAACAAGCGAAAGTTGGGCGACCCCTTGAGCATGCAAAAAAAGTGCTCCGCCGCGTAATGCGGTCGCTCAATGCTCAGTGCTCCCGTTTGATGAATCTTGTTCAGCAGGCGTTCCATCTCGTGCACCACCCGCTCCGGCCCGGCCTCGAAGAATATCTGTGAGAGCTTCGGGTCCTGGCTGCCAAGGGTCACCATCAGCCGATGCAGGTTCAGCGACTCCTCGCTGTTGATCAGCATCTGAAAGCCACGGCCAATGTTCAACAGCACCGTTTCAATGGGCACGCCGCCGGGCAACTCAAAAAACAAGTCCGGTAACTGTTCTGAGCATTTGGCCAGGATCGCCGAGGAGAACAGCGTCTCTTTGTCGGTGAAGTGGCTGTAGACCGTCAGTTTTGATACCCCGGCCAAGCTCGCGACCGCGTCCATGCTGGTACTGGCATAGCCCTTGGTCAAAAACAGGGATTTGGCCGCATCGAGGATGGACTGGCGTTTTGCCATGTCTTTGGGGCGCCCGAGGGCATTGGGGGATAAAGGATTGTCGGACATTTCCGTTTATTACTGGACTGGTGAGTTTGGTATTAATAACATGCCGCCCAGTATAAATATTCCAAGCCCTATTAGCGAAAGGTCATCTCCATGTTGCGCCATGCCTTGCCCCGCGCTTTACCTGTGTGTCTGGTGTTTTTGTTATCGGCCTGCGGGCAGGAAAAACCTGCTCAAGTCACGATCAGCCCGGCCATGGTGGTTCAACCGCAGCCTTCGGCGCTGGCGTCGCAAAGCTACCCTGGCGAGGTGCGGGCACGTTTTGACCCGCAACTGGCATTTCGTATCGCTGGCAAAGTGACTAAACGTCTGGTTGATGAAGGTGAGCGGGTCAAGGCTAACCAGCCACTGGCTGAACTCGACCCGCAAGACGTGCGTCTGCAATTGGAAGCCACCCGTGCTCAGGTCGCGGCTGGGCAAGCCAACTTGAATCTGGTGCGCGCCGAGCGTGACCGCTACAAAACCTTGCTCGACCGACAAATGGTCAGCCGTTCGCAGTTCGATAACGCCGAAAACCTCTATCGCTCCGGCGAAGCCAAGCTCCAGCAACTGAAGGCAGAACAGGACGTGGCCAGCAATCAGGCCAGTTATGCAGTACTGCGAGCACCGCAAGACGGCGTGATCGCTCAACGCCAGGTGGAAGTCGGGCAGGTGGTCGGCGCCGGGCAAACGGTGTTTACCCTGGCCGCCGATGGCGAGCGTGAGGTGTTGATCAGCTTGCCGGAACAAGCCTTTGGCCGCTTCAAGATTGGTTTGCCGGTCTCGGTAGAGCTGTGGTCGCAACCGGGTCAGCGCTTCAGCGGACGGATTCGTGAGCTGTCACCTTCGGCTGATCCAAAGTCGCGGACCTTTGCGGCCCGTATCGCTTTCGAAGAGGGCAAAGTGCCTGCTGAACTGGGGCAAAGTGCCCGAGTCTTTATTCCCGGTGAGGGCGTCGCTCCGTTGTCGGTGCCGTTGTCGGCCTTGAGCGCAGAAAATGGTGCGACCTACGTGTGGCGCGTTGGCCAGGGCAACAAGCTGGAGCAGGTGCCTGTGCGGGTCGGGCCGTTTGGCGAAAACAGCGTGCCGGTGCTCGAAGGCCTCAAGGCCAATGACTGGATTGTGTCGGCAGGCGTGCACGTGTTGCATCAAGGGCAGGAGGTGCGACCGATTGATCGCTCCAACCGAACGATCAATGTGGCGGTGAAGGAGTAATCCCGATGGGTTTTAACCTTTCCGCCTGGGCACTGCGCAATCGCCAGATCGTCCTGTTTTTGATGCTGTTGCTGGCTATTGTCGGCGCGCTTTCCTATACCAAATTAGGCCAAAGCGAAGACCCGCCGTTTACCTTCAAAGCCATGGTCATTCGTACGCTGTGGCCGGGTGCCACTGCCGAAGAAGTCTCGCGTCAGGTGACCGAGCGCATCGAAAAGAAACTGATGGAAACCGGCGAGTACGAGCGCATTGTCTCGTTCTCGCGCCCTGGCGAGTCGCAAGTGACCTTTATGGCCCGCGATTCGATGGATTCCTCCAAAGTGCCTGAGCTGTGGTATCAGGTGCGCAAGAAAATCAGCGACATTCGCCAGACCATGCCGCCCGATATTCAAGGGCCGTTTTTCAACGATGAGTTCGGCACCACGTTTGGCAATATCTACAGCCTGAGTGGTGATGGTTACGACTACGCGGTGCTTAAGGACTACGCCGACCGCATCCAGATCCAGCTGCAACGGGTCAAGGATGTCGGCAAAGTGGAGTTACTGGGCCTGCAAGACGAAAAAATCTGGATCGAGCTTTCCAACCTCAAGCTGGCGACCCTTGGCTTGCCGCTGGCGGCGGTGCAACAAGCCCTTCAAGAGCAGAATGCGGTGTCGACGGCGGGCTTCTTCGAGACCCCGACCGAGCGTGTGCAATTGCGTGTCAGCGGTAATTTCAAAACCGTCGAAGAGATTGAACGTTTTCCGATTCGGGTCGGGGAGCGCACATTGCGCATCAGCGATGTTGCCGATGTGCGCCGTGGTTTTACCGATCCGCCTGCGCCGCGCATGCGTTTTATGGGCCAGGACTCGATTGGTCTGGCGGTCGCGATGAAGGACGGCGGCGACATTCTGGTGCTGGGCAAGGCGCTGGAAACCGAGTTTGAGCGGTTGCAGAAAAATCTCCCGGTCGGGATGCATTTGTCCAAAGTTTCAGACCAACCGGCGGCGGTGAAAACCAGTGTCGGAGAATTCGTCCAAGTGCTGGTGGAAGCCCTGGCGATTGTATTGCTGGTGAGCTTTTTCTCCCTCGGTGTGCGCACCGGGATGGTGGTGGCGCTGACCATTCCGCTGGTGCTGGCGATGACTTTTGCGGCCATGCATTACTTCGGTATCGGCCTGCACAAGATCTCGCTGGGCGCACTGGTGCTGGCGCTGGGGTTGCTGGTGGACGACGCGATCATTGCCGTGGAAATGATGGCGATCAAAATGGAGCAAGGCTACGACCGGCTCAAGGCGGCCAGTTTCGCCTGGACCAGTACGGCGTTTCCGATGCTGACCGGGACGCTGATTACGGCTGCCGGTTTTCTGCCGATTGCCATGGCGCAGTCGAGTACGGGGGAGTACACCCGCTCGATTTTCCAGGTAGTGACCATTGCGCTGGTGGCGTCATGGATCGCCGCGGTGGTGTTTGTGCCGTACCTGGGTGCGTTGCTGTTACCGGATCTGGCGAAGATTCATGCCGCTAAACACGGCACTGGTGACGGTGCGCCGGACCCTTATGGCACGCCGTTTTATCAGCGGGTTCGACGGCTGGTGGAGTGGTGCGTGCGCCGCCGCAAAACCGTGATTGCGCTGACAGTGTTGCTGTTTTTGGGTTCGGTGGTGCTGTTCAAGTTTGTTCCGCAGCAGTTCTTTCCGGCGTCGAGTCGACTGGAGTTGATGGTCGATTTGAAACTGGCCGAAGGCGCATCGCTGAGTAACACCACGGAACAGGTTAAACAGCTCGAAAACCTGCTTAAGGATCACCCTGGCATCGAGAACTACGTGGCCTATGCGGGCACCGGTTCGCCGCGCTTTTACTTGCCGCTGGACCAGCAATTGCCGGCCGCCAGCTTTGCCCAGTTTGTGGTGCTGGCCAAGACCATCGAAGACCGCGAAAGCCTGCGGACCTGGTTGATTGATACCTTGGACCAGCAATTTCCGACCGTTCGTGCACGGGTTACGCGCCTGGAAAATGGTCCGCCGGTTGGCTATCCGGTGCAGTTCCGGGTCACCGGCGAGCACATCGAACAGGTTCGGGCTCTGGCGCGAAAAGTGGCAGCCAAGGTGCGCGAAAACCCGCACGTGGTCAACGTGCACCTGGACTGGGAGGAGCCGAGCAAAGTGGTGTACCTCAATGTCGATCAGGATCGGGCGCGGGCGCTGGGCGTGAGCACGGCTAACCTGTCGCGCTTTCTGCAAAGTACCTTGCTGGGTTCCACGGTCAGCCAGTACCGCGAAGACAACGAGTTGATCGAAATCCTGTTGCGCGGCACCTCGCAGGAACGCACCGAACTGTCGTTGCTGCCGAGCTTGTCGGTGCCGACGGACAATGGCCAAAGCGTCGCCTTGTCGCAAATCGCGACCCTGGAATATGGCTTTGAAGAAGGCATCATTTGGCACCGCAATCGTCTGCCTACTGTGACGGTGCGAGCGGATATTTACGGCAAGGAACAACCTGCGACCTTGGTGCAACAGATTCTTCCGACGCTGGAAGACGTTCGTGCGCAATTGCCTGACGGTTATCTGTTGGAAGTGGGCGGTACGGTTGAAGATTCCGCGCGCGGACAGGACTCGGTGAAAGCCGGTGTGCCGTTGTTTATCGTGGTGGTGCTGACGTTGCTGATGGTGCAACTGCGCAGCTTCTCGCGCATGGCCATGGTGTTCTTGACCGCGCCGCTGGGCTTGATCGGGGTGACCTTGTTCTTGCTGGTGTTCGGCAAACCCTTTGGTTTTGTGGCGATGCTTGGCACGATTGCCTTGTCCGGGATGATCATGCGCAACTCGGTGATCCTGGTGGACCAGATCGAGCAGGACAGAGCGTCGGGGCTGGATGCGTGGCAGGCCATTATTGAAGCGACGGTACGTCGGTTCCGGCCGATTGTGCTGACCGCGTTGGCGGCGGTGCTGGCGATGATCCCGTTGTCACGCAGCGTGTTCTTCGGGCCAATGGCGGTGGCGATCATGGGGGGGCTGATCGTGGCCACGGCGCTGACCTTGCTGTTCTTGCCGGCGCTGTATGCGGCGTGGTTCAAGGTGAAGAAGGTCTAACGCAACCGCTTTGTGTAAGACCGAGCTTGCCTCGCGATTTTTTGACCTTTTAAAAGATCGCGAGGCAGGGTGCGGCTTACAGCGCCCCAAATACCTTTTTCGCCAAGCTGGTTGCTGCTGCGGCCGGGTTTTGGCGGATGCTTTCTTCTTGTTTACCGATCATTTCAAACAAGCCATCCAGGGCTTTTTCCGTCACGTAGCTTTCGATGTTGGCGCTTTTTGCGTCGACCACACCGAATGAGGCGGCTTGGCCTGCAAAGCTGTTGTATTGCTGCGCCAGACCCACTTTGTCGGTCGCCTGTTTGACGATAGGCAGGAACTTGGCGCGTATCTGCTCACGGCTGCTTTTGTTCAGGTACTGCGTGGCTGAATCCTGACCGCCGGTCAAAATGCCTTTGGCATCCGACACACTCATGTTTTTCACGGCATTCACCAGCAAGGCTTGCGCCTGAGGCACCGCCGCTTCTGCGGCTTTGTTCATGCTGGTTTCCAGTTCGTCGACCTGCGCTCCCATGCCAAATTGCTTCATCTTTTTCGCGACTTTGCCGAGGTTGCCCGGCAATTCGATTTTGACTTCGGGGTTGTTGCTGAAACCACCGGGCGTGCCCAGTTGTTTCACAGCGATTTGCGCACCTTGGGTCAGGGCATCTTTAAGGCCACCAGTGGCGTCTTTTTGCGACAGATCGCTCAACGACAACGCCAAGGCGTTAGCCGAAATAAGCAGACCCGCGCAGAAACCAGCGAATCGAAGAGTAGAGCGCAGCATGGGAGCTTCCTTGATCTGGGGAGTTAAATTAACGAACTTGATCTACACGTAAACGGATGGGTTGCAGGGTTTTGGCATTAAGGTCAACGCTGTTGCGCTCAGTGCTGATAAACAACAATTTGCCGTCTTCTTCAATTCGCGCGCTTACGGCGTAGGTGTGGCCCGGTTTGACCTCGGCCGGGTCGTACGTCAGGTGGAACGGCAGCGGCACCTGGCCTTTGACCGGGCCACTTTGCTTGGCCAGGGTAATGGCGGGTGCATCGGCCAGCGATACATCCTGCAAGCTCACTTCAAGTGTAGCGGTCGGTGGGAGGGCGATGCGTTGCAGGTAATACACTTCGCCATTAAGCGTGGCTTGCGGGGTGGAGTTCATCGAACTGCAGGCTCCGAGCAGGGCTGTAAGGCTGAGTAAAAGGATTTTTTTCATGAGAGAAACTCCGTTTTTATCTCTGAGAAGAGGCGTCATGCAGAAGAGATTGAGAGGAGTCTAACAATGAAGTTCGATTTGGGCGGCATTGTCTGGTTTGAATGTGCTTAACAGCGAGGAAATCCTTACTGCCGAGATAGCCGGCAGTAAGGTAAAGGCAGGTTCTAAGTCAGTGCTTAGAGAGGAGTGTAGATCGATAGCTTGAAGCGGTCGGTTTCAATCGTGATCACAGGCTTGTCTTCGTTCTGCTGGGCGCAGGTGTCACCAGGAGCACCGAAGCTGCCGGTGGCTGGTTTGATGCCATTGCCGCCGTGAACGCCGCCGTTACCGATGGTTGGCTTGATACCATTGCCGCCGTGAACGCCGCCGTTGCCGGTGGTTGGCTTGATACCGTTGCCGCCGTGAACGCCGCCGTTGTCGGTGGCTGGATTGATGCCGTTGCCGCCGTGAACGCCGCCGTTGTCGGTGGCTGGCTTGATGCCGTTGCCGCCATGAACGCCGCCGTTGTCGGTGGCTGGCTTGATGCCGTTGCCGCCATGAACGCCGCCGTTGTCGGTGGCTGGCTTGATGCCGTTGCCGCCATGAACGCCGCCGTTACCGGTGGTTGGCTTGATGTCGCTGCCGCCGTGAACGCCGCCGTTGTCGGTGGCTGGCTTGATGCCGTTACCGCCATGAACGCCGCCGGTGTTGTTCTGCTGTGTCATTTGAGATGTCCTTATCTGCTGGTTATTAGCGTGTATGTTGTGCCGAAAAAGTCGGCACAACCCCTAGGCTAGCGGTAGTTTGGACACTCAAATCAGGTCAGGACGCTTCCATTGATCTTCAGGGATATGTCCTGACCCAGCTTGTAACTTATCCTGCATTTTCCGGCTGATCGGCAGCGTCTTCACTGCGGTGCAACGCGACCTGACGGATAGACAGGCGAATCTCGGCGGACAATACGCGTTTGGCTGCGCCTTCGGCCAGTTCGCCGAGTAGTTCGTGGTAGCTCAACTTGCCGTTCTCATCACGGCGCAGCACGTCTTGTTCAAGCAATGTTTCGATGAAGTGACGGAACAGGCTCTTGTCGAAGAACTCCGGGGCGTTGAGCCCGTGCAGGATCGACAGGCGCTGAGCCATCATGGTGCACAGATCTTCCAGCTCTTCGCTGCTCAAGGTGTTCTGGCCGCTGTTGAGCAGCAGCGAGATGGCCATGTAGAAGCGTTGCAGGGTTTGCGCAATGCTTTTGGACAGCAGCGTCAGCAGTACAAAGTGCCGCGAGCTCGGCGCCGGGCGCAGGTAGATGTCATTTTCGAAACGCAACAAACCTTGTTCGACAAAGGCTTCGAGCCATTGATCGACCACGCCATCCAGCTCATCCAGCGACCAGCGGATAAACAGTTCCGATTGCAGGTACGGGTACAGCGCGCGGGTGTAGCGCAGGATTTGCTCGCGGGTCATGCGCGACGAGCTTTGGAAGAAGCTGGCGAGCAACGCTGGCAGCGCAAAAATATGCAGCACGTTGTTGCGGTAGTACGTCATCAACACCGCGTTTTGCTCATCCAGATAGAGGATTTTGCCCAACGCATCGCTTTGCTCAGAGAGCAGGTCCATGTCTTTGACGTGTTCAATCAACGCTCGGCCATCACCCTCCGGCAAGGTGGTGTGCGGCGAGTAAGGCACGCGGCGCAACAGGGCCAGGTACAAATCCAGCACCCGAGCCATCGCCCGATCATCCAGTGCCAGCTTGCTGGTCGACAGCAAGGCCAGGGCCACGAGGTTGACCGGGTTGATCGCGGCAGCTTCGTTGAGGTGTTGGGCGACTTTCTCACCCAGGCGGTTGGTGGTGGCGTTCAACCATTGCGGCCGGTACAGCGGCGCCAGTTCTTGCTGGCGCCAGTTGGGTTGTTCCTGATCAAGGAAGTCAGCCAGTTTGATCGGCTCGCCGAAGTTGACCGCGACCTGGCCAAATTTCTGCTTGAGGGCGCCGATGACTTTGAAAATGTCGAAAATCGATTCTTTCTTCTTGCTCGCCCCGCGCAGTTCGCCCAGGTAGGTGCGGCCTTCGAGTACGCGCTCGTAGCCGATGTACACCGGCACGAACACAATCGGTGTGCGTGATGAACGCAAGAAGCTGCGCAGGGTGATGGCCAGCATCCCGGTTTTGGGTTGCAGCATGCGCCCGGTACGCGAGCGGCCGCCTTCAACGAAGTACTCCACCGGGAAGCCTTTGGTGAACAAGGTATGCAGGTATTCGTTGAACACCGAGGTGTACAGCGGGTTGCCCTTGAACGTGCGGCGCATGAAGAAGGCACCGCCACGGCGCAGCAAGCGGCCGATGACCGGCATGTTGAGGTTGATCCCGGCGGCGATGTGCGGCGGGGTCAGGCCGTTGCGAAACAGCAGGTAAGACAGCAGCAGGTAGTCGATATGGCTGCGGTGACACGGCACGTAGATGATTTCGTTGCCCTGCGCGACGTTCTGCACCCCCTCGATGTGATTGACTTTGACCCCGTCGTAAATCTTGTTCCAGAACCAGCTCAGGATCACTTCAAAAAAGCGGATGGCGGTGTAGGTGTAATCCGAGGCAATTTCATTGGCGTAACGCAGTGCCTGGGCTTTGGCTTTTTCCGGGGTGATATTTTCGCGCTCAGCCTCATCGAGAATTGCCTGGCGAACGGAAGGCTCATTGACCAGGCCTTTGACCAAATTGCGACGGTGCGACAGGTCGGGGCCAATGGTTGAGGTTTTGAGGTTACGAAAGTGCACACGCAAAATACGTTGCGCCATGCGCACGGTGCGTTCGTGACCTTTATTGAGGTCGATCAACTCACGCAAGTGAATAGGCGCAGAGAATTGCACACGGGTTTTGCGACCCAGGATTAGGATGCGCAACAGGCGTCGCAGACGCCCGGTGACCGCCCAGCTGTCGGCAAACAGCAGCTTCCAGGGGCTGGACTCGCTGTCGGGTGACTGACCCCAGAACACGCTGACCGGAATGATTTGTGCATCCTCGGAGGGGGTGTGGGTCAAACCATCAACCAGACGGGTCAAGGTCGGGGGCGCGCCGCGTTTGTCCTGACGGCCCAGCCAATCGGGCTCGGGGGTCAGGTAGAAGAACGCTGCGGGCTCGGTCATGGCCCCTACGGCAACGGGCAACACCGGGCGGGGCAGGCCCACTTTGGTGCACTCGGTATCGACCACCGCCAGTTCGGTGATCGACGGCGATTGCAGGACGTAGAACACCGGCCTGCTGCGGTCCAGGCTCAGAGACAGGGAAGACTGATTAATAGTCTCCGAACGCACCCACAGGTACAGCAAGCGACGCAGGGCGCCAAAGACGAGACGGTGGAATGGGGAGCGGGTCATACGGCTTCTGCGTTAGTGGATTAAAACGAGTGTTTACTCGGCCCGGTAGTGTGCCGTATCTCTGGAAATTCGGCAAAAAAGCGGCGAACTAATATTGATTGAGTGTTCTTCGCGCTGACTTATACTCGGGGCTCTTTCGCCATACTGCGTAAGACCGAGTATTAGAGAGTTAAGTTCGAGCGACAGTTCTTAGCGGGCTAACCAATAAGCCCATTCAAAAATAAAAAAGGGGGAAGGATCTATGAGCACACGTTTGACAGGCAATGTGAAATGGTTCAACGACGCCAAAGGCTACGGTTTTATTCAGTGTGAAGAGGGGGGCGACGTATTTGTGCATTACCGCGCTATTCGCGGTGAAGGCCATCGCTCTCTGGCTGAAGGCCAGCAGGTCGAATACACCCGCGTGACGGGTGATAAAGGGTTTCAGGCTGAAGATGTGGTAGGTCTGTAACTATAAACCGTGTAGGAGCGAGCTTGCCTCGCGATCTTTTGATCGTTTAAAAAGATCGCGAGACAAGCTCGCTCCTACAGAGTTTTGCGGTGTGAATCAGGAACCGGTTCGCCAGGTGATTTCTTCTTCACCGTCTGCGCTGATGCGGATCCAGTTGTCAGCGGTTTCCTCGCCTTCCTCTTCGACCCAAGTGCCCGGCGCGCAGCGGACTTCTACGTTCAAGGCCTTGAAGGCATCACGGGCGCAGGCGATGTCGTCGTCCCACGGCGTTTGGTCGCTTTCCAGGTACAGGCTGTTCCATTTGCCCACCGCTTTTGGCATCCAGGTCACCGGGACGTTACCCGCGGTGCATTTCCATACCTGGCCTTTTTGCTTCCATTCCGAGCACGTACCCAACACGGTGGACAGCCAGTCGGCGACTTCTTTGTAGGTGACAGATTCTTTTAGGTAAATCTCGATATCGGGTTGGCGCATGGATGTCCTCACTGCGTGTCTGAAAAATCCATTCGCGGATTAGTCGGGCCTGCCGCGCGTGCCGCAGGCCGTAAAAGGGTTATTGAAGCACGAAGTAATCGTAGCGCATGGACACCGTCACGATTAACGGCTCTGGATGCTCGATGACCTGAGCCCGACGCTCGGCGCTGGCGCGCCAGCCGTGCGGGGTCATGGCCAGCAGGTTGGCGCGGTCTTGCGGCGCGCTCAAACTGAGGGTGAATTCCAGTGTTTCGCTGTGTTGCAACTGCATGCCTTCGGGCACCAGCGCCAAGTGCTTGTCGTCTGCGTAATCGCGCACTTCGTCGTATAGGCGTTCGCGCAACTCCATCAAGTGACCACGCGTTGGGCCGACACGCATCAGGCCGCCGCCAGGGCTGAGCAGGCGCTTGGCTTCGAGCCAGTCCAGCGGGCTGAATACGCTGGCCAAAAACTGGCAACTGGCGTCGGCCAATGGCACGCGAGCCATGCTGGCGATTAACCAGGTCAGGTTCGGGTTGCGCTTGCAGGCGCGCTTCACCGCCTCGCGGGAGATGTCCAGCGCGTAGCCGTCGGCATCCGGCAAGGCGTCGGCGATTTGCGCCGTGTAGTAACCCTCGCCACAACCGATGTCGAGCCAACGTTGCGGGGCTCGTTCGGCGGCCAGTTCGGCCAAGCGCTTGGCCACTGGTGCGTAATGGCCGGCGTTGAGGAAATCGCGGCGGGCTTCAACCATGGCCTGGTTGTCGCCAGGGTCACGGCTGTTTTTGTGCTGCACCGGCAACAGGTTCAGATAGCCCTGACGGGCGCGATCAAAGCGATGGCCTGCGGGGCAGACCACGCCGTTGTCGACTGCCGTGAGCGGTTCCGAGCAGATAGGGCACGCGAGCATCAGGCGAGCAACTTGATCAGGGTTTGGTAGTAAATCTCGGTCAGCACGTCGAGATCGCTGGCCAGTACCCGTTCGTTGACCTGGTGAATGGTCGCGTTGACCGGGCCCAGTTCAACCACTTGCGTGCCCAGGGTGGCGATAAAGCGTCCATCCGAAGTGCCGCCGCTGGTGGAGGCTTTGGTTTCGCGGCCTGTCACGTGCTTGATGCTCGACGACACGGCGTCCAGCAGGGCGCCCGGCTCGGTCAGGAATGGCAGGCCAGACAGCGCCCACTCGATGTGCCAGTCCAGGCCATGCTTGTCGAGAATATCGGCGACACGTTTCTGCAACCCTTCAACGGTGGACTCGGTCGAGAAGCGGAAGTTGAACACCGCCACCAGATCACCGGGGATCACGTTGGTCGCGCCGGTACCGGAATTGAGGTTGGAAATCTGGAAGCTGGTCGGTGGGAAGAAGGCGTTGCCGTTGTCCCAATGCTCAGCCGCCAGCTCAGTCAGCGCCGGAGCTGCGAGGTGGATCGGGTTCTTGGCCAGGTGCGGGTAGGCCACGTGGCCTTGAACGCCGCGTACGGTGAGTTTGGCGCCCAGCGAGCCGCGACGGCCATTTTTGACCACGTCACCGACCAGCGAAGTGCTCGACGGCTCGCCGACGATGCACCAGTCCAGACGCTCATTACGCGCTGCGAAGCGCTCAACCACGGCTTTGGTGCCGTGATGGGCCGGGCCTTCTTCGTCGCTGGTGATCAGAAATGCGACCGAACCCTTGTGGTCCGGGTAGTCCGCGACGAAGCGCTCGGCAGCGACCAGCATGGCCGCGAGGCTGCCTTTCATATCGGCAGCGCCACGTCCGCAGAGCATGCCGTGTTCGTCGATCAATGCATCAAACGGGTCGTTTTGCCAGGCTTGCACCGGGCCGGTCGGTACCACGTCGGTGTGGCCGGCGAAGCACAGCACCGGGCCTTCGTGTTTGCCGTGGGTGGCCCAAAAGTTGTCGACGTCTTCGATGCGCATCGGTTCCAGCTTGAAGCCGGCATCGCCCAGGCGCTGCATCATCAGCTTCTGGCAGTCAGCGTCGATCGGCGTCACGGAAGGGCGACGGATCAGATCGCAGGCAAGTTGCAGGGTCGGCGAAAGGTCGGCGTGGGCCGTCATGGTAGAGACTCCGAAGCGGGACAGGTGGCGCGGCACAAAAGGGCGGTTATCTTAAAGCAAAACGGCGGCCAGAGGCCGCCGTTTAGTCGTTGCTGTCAATTTATGCCGTCGGTTGTTGCTCTAGCGCCTGCTCAGGTTTTGGCAGCGAAGAGGTAAAGGCCATGATCAGCGCTGCCAGGTACGGCAGTGATTGCACCAGCAACATCACCACCCAGAAGCGCATGTCGTTGCTTGGCAAGCCGTGCACGACGAAGATCCCGAGTGCGGCGCCCCAGAGCAGCAGCATGATGAAGACTTCTTCGCGTGCTTCCGAGATAGCGACCCAAAAGCCATGGTTGTCGGCGTTTTTAGGGGTGCGGAAGAACGGAATGCTGGTGGTGAAAAACCCGTACAGCACCGCTTTGGCGATGGTATGCGACAACGCCAGACCCGCCAGGGCGGCGGCAAACGCGTCCTTGAGGTTAACCCCCACGGTGCGGCGGTAGAGGAAGATGATCTTGCCGACCTTGAACACAAACAGTGCCAAAGGCGGGATAGCGAAGATCAGCAACGGCGGGTCGACCCGCGTCGGCACAATAATCATCGCCGCGGACCACAACAGGGCGCCCACGGTGAAGAAGATATTCATGCCGTCAGCCACCCACGGCAGCCAGCCCGCGAGGAAGTGATAGCGCTGGCCACGGGTCAGTTCCGTGTCTTTGCCCAGCAGCAGGCTGGACGTGTGACGCTTGATGATCTGAATCGCCCCGTAGGCCCAGCGGAATCGCTGTTTCTTGAAGTCGATAAAGGTATCGGGCATCAGGCCTTTGCCGTAGCTGTTTTGGGAGTAGGCAGCGGAATACCCTTTTTCGAACACCCGCAGACCTAGCTCAGCGTCTTCACAGATACACCAGTCGGCCCAACCCAGTTCTTCGAGCACGGAACGGCGAGTCATGGTCATGGTGCCGTGCTGAATGATCGCGTCTCGGTCATTGCGGGTGACCATGCCTATGTGGAAGAACCCTTTGTATTCCGAGTAGCAGAGCTTTTTGAAGGTACTTTCGCTCTGGTCGCGGTAGTCCTGCGGGGACTGCACGATGGCGATTTTCGGGTCGGCAAAGTGCGGCACCATGTGCTTGAGCCAGTTGCGATCGACGCAGTAATCGGAGTCGATCACGGCGATCACTTCGGCATCCGGCGCGGTGTGCGGGATCAGGTAGTTCAGCGCGCCGCCCTTGAAACCGGCCAAGGGCGCGACGTGGAAGAATTTGAAGCGTGGGCCCAAGGTGGCGCAATAGTCACGCACCGGCTCCCAGACGGCCGGGTCTTTGGTGTTGTTGTCGATCAGCAACACTTCGAAATCCGGGTAGTCGAGGTTGGCCAGCGCATCGAGGGTCTGTTTGACCATCTCCGGTGGCTCGTTGTAGCACGGCACATGGATCGAGACTTTAGGTCTGTAGGCATCATCGCTTTCGACCGGTAAAAACTCCCGTCGGCGTTTGCGAACCCATACCGCTTCGGCGAGTTCATGGGCCTCGGTGAGTAACACAATAAACACTCCGAGTGCGCCCAGCCCAAGCAGGAAACCCACGGTCAGGCTGAACCAGGTGCTGTATTGCTGACTGTAGTCGTAGCCGATCCACACCAGGGCAGAGCCGCACAGGAATGCGGTAAATGTCAGGAACGTGCGACCACGCTGGCGCAAGGCCGAGCCGTCAATCAGCAGCAAGGCCAGCGACAGCAAGCCCATCACCACCGAGCCAATGGCCAGCACGCGCCACTGCGGAATGGCCACAACCGGGCCTTCGAAGTTGAACTTCTGCTGGCGGGCCGCGTTGTATACGCCCCAGTAGGCGCCCACAGAACCTTCATCGCTGGCTTTCCACGGCTGGTCGAAGGCTTCGATCACGAAGTAGTTGTAGCCGCGACGGTTGAGGGTGTTCACCAGCGTGCGCAGGTAAATCGCCTGGTCTGCGGGCGTCGCGTCTGCGCCACCGCGCATGCGGCCGTTACTCGGCCAGCCCACTTCGGAGAGCAGCAGCGGTTTTTTCGGGAACATCTTTTTCAGGTCGCGGGCGCGTTCCAGAACGAACTGGCCGGCCTTGTCCATCGGGATAAATTCCCAGTAGGGCAGAATGTGCGCGGCAATCAGGTCAACGTGTTTGGCCAGTTGCGGGTATTTCTCCCAGATGTGCCATTGCTCGGACGTCGTCACGGGCACTTTGACGGCTGCGCGAACGCGGTCCAGCAACACGATCAGTTCTTCAGGCGTGATCTCTTCGCGGAACAGGGCTTCGTTGCCCACCACAACACGCACCACGCTGCGCGAGTGATTGGCCAGTTCGATGGCCTTTTGGATTTCGCGTTCATTGCGCGCTTGATCGGGGCTGATCCAGATCCCGAGCGTGACCCGCAAACCGAACTCTTCCGCCAGTTTGGGAATATTGCCCAAGGTGCCGTCGACCGAGTAGGTCCGAATGTTGTCGGTCAGCTTGCTCAATATTTCCAGGTCGCGACGCATTTCATCGTCGGTCGGGTACTGGTCTTTCTGCGGGTATTGGCCTTGCTGAAACGGCGAATACGAAAAGCCAGAAATTTGATCTGGCCAGTTGGGAGCAGAAACCGGGCGGTTAATCAGCGCCCAGAAACCAGTGAATAGGGCAGCGATGGCCAGCACCACCACCAGGTTGAGTCCAAATTTACGCGATGACATAACTATTTCGGGTTCCAAAGGGAGTGGAACGAAGATCGGTCGGCAGGAGCTACAGCGGCGCGCATCCTACACTTCTCTCTGACCAGACGTACAGCGCACGGAATCAGGTCGGGCTTAGGTTTGCGGTAGTAGACTTAGGCTACTTCTTTAATTCTTGTGGCTCTTATCTTGTTACTTTGTGAGTCATTAAAGCAGGCTTGGTCGCATAGAGCGTACGAAAGATACTAAACGACACGCCTGACCCCTATAATGCGCGCCGGTTTTTGGGGTGTTGGCGATGAGTACAGAAGATCCGCGGTTTGCCGGTGTAGCCCGGTTATATGGCTTGGAAGGCCTGGAACGACTGCGTGCGGCGCACGTGGCGATCGTCGGTGTGGGTGGCGTTGGGTCATGGGCGGCCGAGGCGATTGCCCGCTGTGGCGTGGGAGAAATCTCGCTGTTTGACCTGGATGACGTCTGTGTCAGCAACAGCAACCGTCAGTTGCATGCCTTGAGCTCGACCATTGGTCGGGACAAGGTCGAAGTGATGGCTGAGCGTCTGCGCCAGATCAACCCGGACTGCATCGTGCACGAGGTCGCTGATTTCGTGACTCGCGAAACCATGGCCGAGTACATCACCCCCAACATTGATTGCGTGATTGACTGCATCGACAGCGTGAATGCCAAAGCGGCGCTGATTGCCTGGTGCAAACGACGCAAGATCCAGATCATCACCACCGGCGGTGCGGGCGGGCAGATAGACCCGACGCTGATTCAGGTTTGCGACTTGAACCGCACCTTTAATGACCCGCTGGCTTCGAAAGTGCGTTCGACCCTGCGCCGCGACTATGGTTTTTCGCGCACCGTGACCCGTCATTACAGCGTGCCCTGCGTGTTCTCGACCGAACAACTGCGCTATCCCAAGCCAGATGGCAGCATTTGCTTACAAAAGAGTTTTGTCGGGGACGGGGTGAAACTCGATTGTGCCGGTGGTTTTGGCGCCGTGATGATGGTCACGGCCACCTTCGGTATGGTCGCGGCCACCAAGGCCGTGGACAAGATCGTTGCGGGTGTGCGCCGGCCTTCGGAGAAGGTCAAGGCCAAACCCTGAGCTGTAGGAGCGAGCTTGTCTCGCGATCTTTTGATGTTAAAGGCAAAAGATCGCGAGGCAAGCTCGCTCCTACCGGGTTAGTGTTGAGCAGACAACTCACGCATCCGTTGCAACACCGCATTCAGCCCATTGCTGCGCGAAGGCGAGAGTTGGCGGCTCAGGCCCAACTGGTTAAACCAGTCAGGCAGGTCCACGTGTTGCAATGCTTCGCTGGATAACCCATTGACCCGCGCCAGCAATAACGCCACCAGCCCACGAATCAATCGCGCATCGCTGCTGGCAGCAAATTGCCAGTGGCCGTCTTTTAACTCGCCCACCAACCACACTTGGCTTTCACAGCCATGCACGCGATTGGCGTCGATTTTGTCGGCATCGCTCAGTTCTGGCAGACGTTGGCCCCATTGCATCAGCAAACGTGCGCGCTGTTCCCAACTGGCACAGTGCTCAAAACTGTCGAGGGCATCTTGGGCGTCAGCAGGCAGGGTCATTGCAGCAACTCCAGTGCCTGGTCGAGGGCATCGAAAAAGCGCTGCACATCGTCAGAGTCGTTGTACAACGCCAGCGACACGCGAATCGCTCCCGCCAACCCCAGACTTTTCAGCAGTGGCATGGCGCAGTGATGCCCGGCCCGCACGGCGATGCCTTGCTCGGTCAGCAGGTGGGCCAAGTCGGCGTTGTGCACGCCTTCAACCACAAAACTCACCAGCGCCAGCTGCGGCGAGCCGAGTAGACGAATGCCTTGGCGTTGTTGCAAACCGTCAACCAAAAGTCGGTGCAGCGCGGTTTCGTGGGCGTCGACGGCTGCCTGGTCGAGGCTGCTCAAATAGCTGAGGGTCGCGCCCAGGCCGATCACGCTGGCAATTGGTGGCGTGCCAGCTTCAAAGCCCAGCGGTGCCGGGCGAAACGTGGCGTGCTGGTAGTCGGCGTCTTGCACCATCTCACCGCCAAACTGCCAGTGTTGCAGGCCGGCCAGCGCCGCATAACGGCCAAACAGCACGCCCAAACCATCAGGGCCATACAGTTTGTGGCTGGAAAAAACATAGAAGTCGCAGCCCAGTGCGTGTACGTCCTGACGGCCGTGAACCACGCCTTGGGCGCCATCGACCACGGTCAGCGCGTTGTGCGCTTTGGCCAGTGCCAGCAATTCAGGCAGCGGCTGCCACACACCGAGCACGTTGGATAGCTGGCTGACGGCCAGCAGGCGGGTGCGCGGAGTGATCAGGCGCGCGGCTGCGTCGAGGTCAATTACCCCGTCGGCATTCAGTGGCAGCACCACCAGCGTCAGTTGTTTGCGTTTTGCAAGCTGTTGCCACGGCAACAAGTTGGCGTGGTGTTCCAGGGCGCTGATGACTATTTCATCGCCCGGAGTGAATTGGTGTTCCAGCCCGTAAGCCAGAAGATTGAGTGCCGACGTGGCACCGTGGGTGAAGACAATTTGCCCGCAGTCGGCCGCGTTGAGCCATTGGGCGACTTTGTTGCGGCTGTTTTCAAACGCCTGGGTCGCGTGGGCGCCCGGGAGGTGTTGGGCCCGGTGCACATTGGCGGCCCCACTGGCGTAGTAATGCGTCAGTGCGTCGAGCAGGGCTTGGGGTTTTTGCGTGGTTGCTGCGTTGTCCAGATAAGTCTGGTCCTGGCGTTGCAAGGCGGCGATGGCCGGAAAGTCAGCGCGCCACGGAGAAGGCAAAAGCATGGTGTTCAAGGCTCTGTTGACGAGGCCGGCGGTGGCCGGCCCCATCAGTGGCAGACAAACGCTTAGTTGTGAGCGTGCAGCGCTTCGTTCAGCTCGATGGCCGACTTGTGGGTTTTACATTCCACAGCGCCGGTTTCCGAGTTGCGACGGAACAACAGATCAGGCTGGCCAGCCAGGTCGCGGGCTTTAACCACTTTGACCAGTTGGTTGTTTTCGTCCAGCAGTGCCACTTTGGTGCCAGCGGTGACGTACAGGCCGGATTCAACGGTGTTGCGGTCGCCCAACGGGATACCGATACCGGCATTGGCGCCGATCAGGCAGCCTTCGCCCACCTTGATCACGATGTTGCCGCCGCCCGACAGGGTGCCCATGGTCGAGCAACCGCCGCCCAGGTCCGAACCCTTGCCGACGAAAACGCCTGCCGATACGCGGCCTTCGATCATGCCCGGGCCTTCGGTGCCCGCGTTGAAGTTGACGAAACCTTCGTGCATGACGGTGGTGCCTTCGCCGATGTAAGCGCCCAGACGGATACGCGCGCTGTCAGCGATACGCACGCCAGCCGGTACCACGTAGTCGGTCATTTTCGGGAACTTGTCGACCGAGAAGACTTCCAGCAAGTCGCCGCGCAGACGGGCTTCGAGTTGACGCTCAGCCAGCTCGCTCAGGTCGATGGCGCCTTGGCTGGTCCATGCCACGTTTGGCAGCAGCGGGAACACGCCTGCCAGGCTCAGGCCGTGCGGTTTGACCAGGCGGTGCGACAGCAGGTGCAGCTTCAGGTAAGCCTCAGGGGTTGACGTCAGCGCAGCATCTTCGGCCAGCAGCGTGGCAACCAGTGGCTTGTGGCTTTCGGCCAGACGGGTCAGCAGCGCGGCTTGAGCAGCGTCTACCGATTTGACAGCTTCAGCCAGTTGCGCGGCTTGTGCGGTGGTAAAGGTGATTGCCTGATTGCCTCCGGTGTAGCCCAGGATCGGCGCGATTGCAGCGATCAGCTCGGCCGACGGGTTAATCAGAGGTTGGGCGTAAAACACTTCCAGCCATGCGCCTTGACGATTTTGAGTACCGACACCGAAGGCCGCGCTGAACAGGGTAGTAGACATGCAATTACCTCTTACAAAAATGAATGGGCGGGCTTTAGCCATTGGGCTTAGAGAAGGGCCGCCGCATAAAGATCAGGTTTAAAGCCAATCAGGGTTTTGTCACCGAGATCGAGCACCGGGCGCTTGATCATCGAGGGTTGGGCGAGCATCAGCTCAATGGCTTTCGCTTGGTCTAGATCGGCTTTTTGTTCGTCTTCGAGTTTGCGAAAGGTTGTGCCGGCGCGATTCAGCACCACTTGCCAGCCGTGCTCGTTGCACCACTGGGTGAGGTGTTCTCGGTCGATACCACTGGTTTTGTAATCATGAAAGTCGTAACGCATTGCATGGTCATCTAGCCAGGTGCGAGCCTTTTTCATGGTGTCGCAGGCTTTGATGCCGAAAAGGTGCAACGTTTTGCTTGAATCGGTCACTGAATTGCCCCTCCTTTGGAGATGCCTGGAAATATGCGGTTGCGGATTATGCCATGTGCGAAGCGCTTGAGCGCGGGCTGCCTGCAACCTTGGCAGGTTGTTGTGACATGTCGTCGCATTGAGACTTTTGTTCAGGCTCTACTTTGGCAATTTGTAGCTACTATGAGGCGCAATGCGAAATTGTTGCTAGCTGTGTTTGATTAATAGCTGTTTAGTTAAAACTGATTGTTTGGGAATTCTGTAGATATGCAAACCGCCTATACCGTACTCATCCTGCTGATGTTGGTGGGAGTCTCGCGTTTATTGGGGCGTGTGATCCCGTTACCTCTGCCTTTGGTGCAAATTGCGGCGGGTGCCGTGTTGGCATGGCCCACCTTGGGCCTGCACGTTGCGCTGGACCCTGAGTTGTTCCTGTTTCTATTTTTGCCACCGCTGTTGTTCTCTGATGGCTGGCGTATGCCCAAGCGTGAGTTCTGGCGCTTGCGCGGGCCGATTCTGACCTTGGCCGTGGGCCTTGTGCTGTTCACGGTCGTGGGGGCGGGGTACTTCATTCACTGGCTCTTGCCGACGATCCCTTTGCCGGTGGCTTTTGCTCTGGCGGCCGTGCTGTCGCCAACTGACGCGGTGGCGGTGTCGGCCATTTCACAGAACCGTTTGCCCGGCCCGTTGATGCATATGCTTCAGGGCGAGGCCTTGATGAATGACGCGTCGGGCCTGGTGACCTTCAAATTTGCCTTGGCCGCTGCCGTCACGGGCATTTTTTCGCTGGCCAATGCCAGCCTGACATTTGTGCTGGTGGCCTGTGGTGGCTTGGCTATCGGTGTGGCCCTGAGCTGGCTGGTAGGGCGCATGCGCGCCTGGATGATTGCCCGCGGTTGGGATGACCCGGCGACGCACGTAGTGTTTATGTTGTTGCTGCCATTTGCCGCTTACGTGCTGGCCGAGCGTCTGGGCGCTTCTGGCATTTTGTCGGCGGTGGCGGCGGGGATGATGCAAAGCTGGCTGGATTTGTTGCCGCGTCAAACCAGCACCCGCCTGCTCAACCGCAGTGTGTGGGGGCTGCTGGAGTTCGCGTTTAATGGCCTGATCTTCTTGCTGTTGGGCCTGCAACTGCCCGACATCATCAAGGCAGTTGTCAGCCACGAAACCACGCTCTGGCCTACCTTGTTGTACCGCTGCCTGGATGTGGTGGCGATTTTCCTGGTGCTGCTGGCGTTGCGTTTTATCTGGGTGCAAAGCATTTGGCGCTTGTCTGGCCTGTTGCGTCGCTGGCGGGGCAAGGGCGAGTTGACCCTGGTGCCGACTGCCCGTTCCTGCTGGTTGTTGACGGTCGGTGGCGTGCGCGGTGCCGTGACCTTGGCCGGTGTCATGTCGGTGCCGTTGTTTATCAGCCAAGGCGTGGACTTCCCTGAGCGTGATCTGCTGATTTTCATTGCGGCCGGAGTGATTTTGCTGTCGTTGGTGGCCGCGTGTATTGCCTTGCCCCTGTTGTTGCGCGGCATTCCCAAGAGCCCGGACGATGCCATGCGCAAAGAAGTGCGCGACGCCTGGCGACGCACTGCCGAGGCCGCCATTCATGCGCTTGAAGCTGAAGAAGTGGTAGAACCGGCCAGCCCGCAAGACGCTGCGCAGGCAGCATTGGCGGCCGAATTGAAGGCGCGGATCATGTCGGAATATCGGCATCAGCTTGAAGTCTTCAATGACTCTGCGGAAGCTCAGGCGCTGGCCTCACAAATGGACCTGCTGGAGAGCCGATTGCGGCTCAAGGCGCTCAGGGCGCAGCGACTGGAGTTGTATAACCTGCGTCGTCACCATGAGATTGGAGACGATGTGCTCAGCGAAATTTTGCGCGATCTGGACTTGAGTGAAGCGAATCTGGGGGCGGTGAAATAAGCCCTGAATGATGACTCAAGGGTGTTGTTTATCCTTGAGTCATGACTGATGGCATGAGCGCTGTTTATAGCGGGTAAAGCCATTTAATTAATTTAATATCGCCGTCGCTAATATCTGAGTTCTCTGAGGTAGACCAGTCGCCATCGGTAAGTTCATTCTCGACTTCGTAGTGCATGATGGACTTTACGTCATAGGGGGTTTTGAAAAAGTCTCTGCCAGGCACTTTTCTCAGGACGTTATGGTAGATTTCCTTACGGGTCCATTTTTGGTGTTTTCTGTAAAACTCATAAACTTTTGGTTTGTTCCAAGGAATGCCTGCGTCTGGATGTTGATGTTCATGGCTTAAACCCAAGGCATGCCCGAACTCGTGCTTTGTTGAGGTTATTAAATAGTCGATGGAGGTGTTGGTTGTCAGATTCATGGTGGCTTCGTCGTCGGAGAACGCAAGGCTGTCTGTCCCTATAGCCGAGTAGAAGCCACCCTCAGGGTTTGTAGTGATACGTATGTCGCCCTGCTTGCCCTTTACGAAAACGATCGACAGGTTGATGTACGGTTGCCAGGCAAGTGCGGCTGTTTCTATGATTCTTTGCACTCTGATTGGAGTGTCGTCTATAAAGGCAACTTTTAATAACTTGTAGGGTGACCACTGTTTTCCGATCGGAGAGACTGCCTTGAGTAGCGATCTTCTGGGGCGGTTGTTAGCGTTGTTCGGGTTTTCCTTGATTGCACATTGATAGCAAGTTTCCGGGTCGCTGTGTTGCAAGATGGTGCACTTTGGTTTTGGGATCATAAATAACTTCCTGTTTAGGGTTGTTGGTAAGTTATTTAGAAGGTTAGACGGTGTTTAAGTGCTTTGATTAAAGTGGTTTGTTTGATTTTGTTACATGCAGTATTTAATAACGTGGCCCCACTCTATTGCAGAGTGAGGCTCGTAAGAAAGTTACTGTTTTCGGGTGATGAACGCCTTGATTCGTTCCGCCGCTTCTACGCATTCAACTAAAGGTGCAACCAAGGCCATGCGCACACGCCCTGCGCCCGGGTTGAAGCCGTCAACTTCACGTGACAGGTACGAACCCGGCACCACGGTCACGTGCTCTTCGGCGAACAGGTCGCGACAGAACTCGGCGTCATCGCCTTCTACCTTCGGCCACAGGTAAAAACCGCCATCCGGACGCTGTACGTCGAGTACCGGGCTCAGGATGTTCAGCACTGTATCGAACTTCTCGCGATACAAATCGCGGTTGGTGCGTACGTGCTCTTCATCGTTCCAGGCGGCAATGCTGGCCAGTTGGGTTTGAACCGGCATGGCGCAACCGTGGTAGGTGCGGTACAGCAGGAAAGCCTTGAGAATCTCGGCATCACCGGCCACAAAGCCCGAACGCAGCCCCGGCAGGTTGGAGCGCTTGGACAGGCTGTGGAAGACCACGCAACGCTTGAAGTCTTCGCGGCCCAGCGCGACGCAGGCGCTGAGCAGGCCCACGGGCGGCGTTTGCTCGTCGAAGTAGAGCTCGCTGTAGCATTCGTCAGAGGCGATGACGAAGTCATGTTCGTCGGCCAGGGCGATCAGCTTTTTCAGCGTTTCAAGCGGGATCAGGGCGCCGGTCGGGTTGCCGGGAGAGCACAGGAACAGAATCTGGCAGCGCTTCCAGATGTCAGCCGGGACGGCGTCAAAGTCCGGGTTAAACCCATGTTCGGCCAGGCACGGCAGGTAGTGCGGCTTGGCACCGGCCAGAAACGCGGCGCCTTCGTAGATCTGGTAGAACGGGTTCGGGCTCACAACCAGTGCGTCATCGCCGCGATTGACCACGGTTTGGGTGAAGGCGAACAGCGCTTCACGGGTGCCGTTGACCGGCAGGATGTTGCGCGCCGGGTCGAGCCAGCCAGCCGGCACGTTGAAACGGCGTGTGGCCCAGCCTGCAATGGCTTCGCGCAAGGCGGGGATGCCGAGCGTGGTCGGGTAGACCGCCATCTGGTCAAGGTTGTCCGCTAGGGCTTTGGCCACGAAATCGGGAGAGCGGTGTTTAGGTTCGCCAATCGACAACGCAATCGGGCGCTTGTCGGCGTTGGGCTGCACGCTACCCAGCAGGGCGCGCAGTTTTTCGAACGGGTAAGGCTGCAACTGGTTTAGAGCGTTGTTCATTGGGGGCGGGTCTCACTCGGCGGCTAGATGCTCAGGCGCCAGGTTTCTGGGGTTGAGTCTTTGTTGACCGTTAGTTGCTCGACGATGGCTTCCTGCAAACGGATGCACAGTTGCGGGTCAGACAAGGGCTGGTTGTTTTCGTCGGTGATGAAGAAGACGTCTTCGACGCGCTCGCCCAGGGTAGCGATCTTGGCGTTTTGCAACGACAGGTCGAACTCCAGGAAAATCATCCCGATGCGGGCCAGCAGGCCAGGGCGGTCGGGGGCGCTGAGTTCCAGCACAGTGACCGGGCGCTGGGCGTCGTTGTGGATCGTCACCTGCGGCGCGAAGGCAAAGTGTTTGAGCTGGCGCGGCACCCGGCGCTGGATGATGTTCGGGTAGTCGTCCGGGTTGCGCAGGGCTTCGGTCAGGCCTTTGCGGATTTTTTCGATGCGTTCCGGGTTGTTGCCGATCGAGCCGCCGTCGTTGTCGAGCACGATGTAGGTGTCGAGGGTGAACTGGCTGCTGGAGGTGATGATGCGTGCGTCATGGATGTTGAGGTTGAGCTGGTCCATGGCTGCCACGGTCACGGCGAAAAAATCGTGCTGGTCGGGTGCATAAATGAAAATCTGCGTGCCACCCTCGAAATCGCGTTGGGTGGTTTCCTTGATCAGGACCAGCGGGCCGCCATCGGCAGGTTGCTGCAGTATGGCTTCGGTGTGCCAGGCCACGTCGGCCGAGGTGTGGCGAAGGAAGTAGTCATCGCCCAACTGCGACCAGAGCTGCTCCACATCGTCCTGATCGTTGCCGTTGCGCACCAGCACGTCCAGCGCGGCACTTTGGGTCTGGCGAATCTGCTCTTCGCGATCCACCGGGTTTTCCAGGCCGCGGCGCAAGGCGCGCTTGGTCTCGGTGTAGAGCTGGCGCAACAGGCTGGCGCGCCATGAATTCCACAGCGTCGGGTTGGTGGCGTTGATGTCGGCCACGGTCAATACGTAGAGATAGTCGAGGTGGGTCTCATCGACCACGGTCTGTGCGAAGTCGTGAATCACTTGCGGGTCGGACAGGTCCTTGCGCTGGGCAGTGGTCGACATCACCAGATGGTTTTGCACCAGCCACACGATCAGGCGGGTATCCCAGACCGGCAGTTGATGGCGAATGCAGAAGGCCTCGGCATCCACCGCGCCAATCTCGGAGTGGTCGCCGTGGCGGCCTTTGCCAATGTCGTGGTACAGCCCGGCCAGGTAGATCAGTTCCGGTTTCGGCAGCTTGGCCATCAGTTTGCTGGCCAGCGGGAATTTCTCGGAAACCTGGGTGTACTGCAATTTGCGCAGGTGCTTGATCAGGTTCAGGGTGTGCGCGTCGACCGTGTAGATGTGGAACAGGTCGTGCTGCATTTGCCCGACGATAAAACCGAATTCTGGCAAGTAGCGTCCGAGAATGCCGTAGCGATTCATTCGGCGCAGGTTGCGATGGATGCCGATTTTGCACTTGAACAGCTCGATAAACAGGCTGGTATTGCGAATGTCGTTGCGAAAGTCGTCGTCGATCAGGTGGCGGTGTTCGCGCAGCAAACGAATAGTGTCGGCCCGCACGCCTTTGATTTCTGGCTGCTGGGCCATCAGCAGGAAAATTTCGAGCATGGCAAATGGCGTGCGCTTGAACACGTTGTTGCTGGTGGCTTCTATATAGCCGTCATGCAGTTGAAAACGCGAGTTGATCGGTGTCGGCGGCGCTTCGTCTTCGGGAGCCAGAATCACTTCTTCGAAGTGCTGGATGATCAGGTCGCTGAGCTGGGCAATGCTCATGACCACCCGGTAGTACTGCTGCATGAAGTTTTCGATGGTCTGCTTGGTGTCTTCGCCGGCAAAGCCGAGGAGTTCGGCAATGCTGCGCTGATGGTCAAACAGCAAACGGTCTTCGGAGCGCCCGGCGAGCATGTGCAGGGCGTAGCGCACCTTCCATAGAAATTCCTGGGAGGAGGCCAGCAGGGCGTGTTCGCTTTCGACCAGAAAGCCTTCACCTGCCAACGCGCGCAAATTCAGGGTGCCGTACTGGCGACGGGCTACCCACAAAATGGTCTGGATGTCGCGCAGCCCGCCGGGCGAGCCTTTGACGTTGGGTTCCAGGTTGTATTCCGTGTCGTTGTACTTGTGATGCCGGGCTTTTTGTTCGGCATGCTTGGCCAGGAAAAAGTCTTTGCTGGGCCACATGTGTTCGGTGCTGGTGACCTCCAGCATGCGCTGACGCAAGCGTTCAGGCCCCGCAATGGTGCGGCTTTCCATCAGGTTGGTGATGACGGTCAGGTCGGCGCGGGCTTGCTCTGCGCATTCGTCGACGGAACGTACGCTCTGACCTACTTCGAGACCGATGTCCCAAAGCAGTGTCAGAAACCGCTCGATAGAGTCGCGAAAAATCTCGTGATCAGCGTTATCGAGCAGGATCAACAAGTCGATGTCGGAGTAGGGGTGCAGCTCGCCGCGGCCATAACCGCCAACGGCGACCAAGGCGATATCGGCCTGATCGCTCCAGCTGAACTGCTCCCACGCCTGTTGCAGGATGTTATCGACGAACCAGGCACGGTCTTCGATCAGGCGGCGAATATCGCGGCCTTTGCGAAAACGTTCGTCAAGCACTTCACGTGCCTGGCGGATCGCCTTTTTGAAAGCGGCAATCGGGCTTGCCTTTAATGCCAATTCGGCCTGGAACTGGCCGCGGTCAAAGAGTTCGGGATCCACCTGCGGCATCGATTGGCTTTCCTGTCGTGAGATTTTTTCTATTTAGTGGCTGGCATTAAGCAACTATCAGGCCGATACGCGCGGGATGGTGTCATCACTGCGCAGGGTGAAAATCTCGTAGCCGGTGTCAGTAACCAGCAAGGTGTGCTCCCACTGAGCAGACAGCTTGCGGTCCTTGGTGATTGCCGTCCAGCCATCGCCCAGCACCTTGGTGTCGGCTTTGCCCTGGTTGATCATGGGCTCGATGGTGAAGGTCATGCCTGCTTTAAGCTCCATGCCGGTGCCTGCACGGCCGTAGTGCAGGATTTGCGGTTCTTCGTGGAAGACCTTGCCAATGCCGTGTCCGCAGAACTCGCGAACCACCGAGAAACCGTTCTTTTCGGCGTGCTTCTGGATCACCTCACCGATATCGCCCAGGCGGCAGCCGGGTTTTACGATTTCGATGGCCTTGTACATGCACTCTTGAGTCACTTGCGACAGGCGCTCAGCCCAGACCGGTACTTTGCCGACGTGGAACATGCGGCTGGTGTCGCCGTGATAGCCGTCTTTAATAACGGTAACGTCGATGTTCAGCGTGTCGCCGTCTTTGAGCGCCTTATCACCTGGAATGCCGTGGCAAACCACATGATTGATCGACGTGCAGATCGACTTGGGGAAACCTTTGTAATTGAGCGGCGCAGGAATCGCCTGTTGCACATTGACAATATAGTCATGGCAAATGCGGTCCAGCTCTTCAGTGGTCACACCAGGTTTTACGTGTTCGGCGATCATTTCCAGCACATCGGCGGCCAGTTTGCCGGCGATACGCATCTTTGCGATGTCCTCGGGGGTTTTGAGGGTGACGGTCATACAGGCTCTCTTCGCGCGTTAGCGCTCATCATCAGGATTGCGGGTGTGTGACGAGGCATTACAGTTACACACCGCCATAAAAACGCGATTCTAACAGACGGTCGGCCTTAAACATGAGCCTTGCGCCATCGCTTCTATTAATAGAGTGGGGCATTCTGGCGTTATTCCAAGCCCCGTGTAAAACGCAGGCGGGGTAAATGGGCCTTGATTTATTCTGCATTTGACCTGGTTTTTGACCTGGTTTTTGACCTGCAGGTTTTTGATCTTGATCTATCTGCCTCGGGAGGCCGAGTGTAGGTTTCGTGGAGTGGGTCGACCGGCATGGATGCCGGCGCGGCGTGCCCACGGAGCGGGACCGGAGCGAAGCGATGGTCGTACGCAGGGGCAAGGACTTTTTGGGTGCGTTTGGGGCTATTTGCCAAAAGTGCCTCGCCGTAAGGGCGAAACCCGTAAAAAGCCTTTATGCATCAAATGGATATGTACATAAAAGCACTGCCGCTCGCGCGCCAGATCGCAGCCTGCGGCAGCGACTACAAGTCGTTGTTAAAAAGTGCCGTTGAGTACAGCTCTCCCGGCATCCATAACAGCACCTGCGCTTGGCCTGCTGTGAGGGGCCTGAGTGTTGTCTGGGATGTTTCGGTGGCGGCAGTAGCATTGTTCGACAGGCGAATCTGGTGGTGTTTGATTGAGCGAGTCTGGCGTAAACCCTTGCAGAGCAAGGGCTTGGCAATAAAGTCCGAATTCGCGCTTCGTTTTTTACGCACCTTGTGGTATAAAATGCGCCGCTTTGCGGGTATAGCCCGCAGAGCACAAACCCACACACGTATCGACACGATGACCTGGGTGCCTTCAGCTTGAAGCTGCTGGTTGGTCGTTGGGATACGTGGAGGCCTAACCCGACTTATTAAGGAACTACCATGTCCCAAGTCAACATGCGCGATATGCTGAAGGCCGGTGTGCACTTCGGTCACCAAACCCGTTACTGGAACCCGAAGATGGGTAAATACATCTTTGGCGCGCGTAACAAGATCCACATCATCAACCTTGAAAAAACCCTGCCAATGTTCAACGAAGCTCTGACTTTCGTAGAGCGTCTGGCCCAGGGCAAAAACAAGATTCTGTTCGTCGGCACCAAGCGTTCCGCTGGCAAGATCGTTGCTGAAGAAGCAGCACGTTGCGGTTCGCCGTACGTGGATCACCGCTGGTTGGGCGGCATGCTCACCAACTTCAAAACCATCCGTGCTTCCATCAAGCGTCTGCGTGACCTTGAAGTTCAAGCAGAAGACGGCACTTTCGCTAAGCTGACCAAGAAAGAGGCGCTGATGCGCACTCGCGATCTGGAAAAGCTGGATCGTAGCCTGGGTGGTATCAAGGACATGGGCGGTCTGCCAGACGCTCTGTTCGTTATCGACGTTGACCACGAGCGTATCGCGATCACCGAAGCTAACAAGTTGGGTATCCCGGTTATCGGCGTTGTCGATACCAACAGCAGCCCAGAAGGCGTTGACTACATCATCCCAGGTAACGATGACGCAATCCGCGCCATCCAGCTGTACATGGGCGCGATGGCTGATGCTGTTATCCGTGGTCGTAACCACGTTGCTGGCGGCACCGACGTTTTCGTCGAAGAAGCTCCAGCTGCAGCGGTAGTTGAAGGCTGAGTAGCTAACGCCTAGCGTTTACTCAGTGCGCAAAAAGGGGGCTTGGCCCCCTTTTTGCCACCTCGAAATCCATTTATTGGACATGTTCCCGTCGTTGCTGTATCAGATTGCGGCTGGCAGGGAGCCTCGAGGCAGGCTTCACACGAATTTGAACGCCCGTTCGGTCGGGTGGAATGGTTGAAAACCTATCCAAGAGGAATTTTGAAATGGCAGAGATTACTGCAGCGTTGGTTAAAGAACTGCGTGAGCGTACTGGCGAAGGCATGATGGATTGCAAGAAGGCCTTGACCAAGGCTGGCGGCGACATCGAAAAAGCCATCGACGACATGCGTGCTTCTGGCGCCATCAAGGCTGCCAAGAAAGCAGGCAACGTTGCTGCTGAAGGCGCAATCGCCCTGAAGGAAGACGGTAAATCCGCAGTTCTGCTGGAAGTGAACTCGCAGACTGACTTCCTGGCTCTGCAGGACGACTTCAAAGCATTCGTTGCTGCCAGCGTTGAAAAAGCATTCGCTGACAAGCTGACGACTGTTGAGCCTCTGATCGAAGCTCAAGAAGCTGCTCGCCTGGTTCTGGTAGGCAAAGTTGGCGAAAACGTCAACATCCGTCGCCTGGCTCGCGTTGAAGGTGATGTGGTTGGCGGTTACCTGCACGGCAACAAGATCGGTGTAGTCGTTGCTCTGAAAGGCGGCAACGTTGAGTTGGCCAAAGACATCGCTATGCACGTTGCTGCAAGCAACCCAGAGTTCCTGCTGCCTTCGGAAGTTTCTGACGAAGCGATCGAGCGCGAAAAAGCGGTGTTCCTGAGCCTCAATGCTGACAAAATCGCCGGCAAGCCAGAAAACATCGTTGAAAACATGATCAAAGGCCGTATCAGCAAGTTCCTGGCTGAAGCCAGCCTGGTTGAGCAAGCTTTCGTTAAGAACCCGGAAATCAAAGTTGGCGAACTGGCCAAGAAAGCCGGTGCTGAAATCGTTTCTTTCACTTACTACAAAGTAGGCGAAGGCATCGAGAAGCCAGTCGACAACTTCGCTGAAGAAGTTGCTGCTCAGCTGGCTGCAGCCAAGCAATAAGACAGTTTTAAACTGTCGCCCCGAAGAGGCTGCCCGCTCACGCGCGCAGCCTCTTTTCAAATGGGAGAGGGTTTTACCTTCTCTTGCGGAACCGATTGATGAAGTCGTGTTCCGATGGTGCTGCTGTGCAGCGCCACGCTAGAGTAAGCGCGGGCTGAAAGTGGCCTCGCACAGATTTTTTTAAAAACGCGGCAGGAGAGATTCGCAATGGCTCAGCAGGGCAGTGGTTATCAAGCTCGCTATAAACGCATTCTACTCAAGCTAAGCGGCGAAGCCCTGATGGGCTCTGAAGAGTTCGGGATCGATCCCAAAGTGCTCGACCGCATGGCGCTGGAAGTGGGCCAATTGGTCGGCATCGGCGTTCAGGTAGGTCTGGTGATTGGTGGTGGCAACCTGTTCCGTGGTGCTGCGCTGAGTGCAGCAGGCATGGATCGTGTCACTGGCGACCATATGGGCATGCTGGCAACTGTGATGAACGCCTTGGCCATGCGCGACGCGCTGGAACGTGCCAATATCTCTGCCATCGTAATGTCGGCTATTTCCATGGTGGGCGTGACCGATCATTACGATCGTCGTAAGGCAATGCGTCACTTGAATGCCAAGGACGTGGTGATTTTTGCAGCGGGTACCGGTAATCCGTTCTTTACCACTGACTCGGCGGCTTGCTTGCGTGCCATTGAAATCGACGCTGATGTGGTGCTCAAGGCGACCAAGGTTGACGGCGTGTATACCGCAGATCCATTTAAAGACCCGCATGCCGAGAAGTTCGATCATCTGACTTACGATGAAGTGCTGGATCGCAAACTGGGTGTTATGGACCTGACGGCTATCTGCCTGTGCCGTGACCACAAAATGCCATTGCGCGTATTTAATATGAACAAGCCCGGCGCCCTGCTTAATATTGTCCATGGCGGCGCTGAAGGGACTCTGATCGAGGAAGGTCAACAATGATCAACGAAATCAAAAAAGACGCTCAAGAGCGCATGCGCAAATCGCTGGAATCGCTGGCCCATGCCTTTGGCCAGATCCGTACCGGCAAGGCGCACCCAAGTATTTTGGGCAGCGTGATGGTGCCTTACTACGGCGCTGACACCCCGTTGAGCAGTGTTGCCAACGTCACCGTTAAAGATTCGCGCACCCTGCAAGTTGTGGCCTTTGAGCGCAACATGCTGGCTGCTGTCGACAAGGCTATCCAGAGCGCTGGTTTGAACCTCAATCCGACCAACCTGGGCGAATTGTTGTTGATCTCCATGCCGGCCTTGACTGAAGAAACCCGTAAAGGTTTCACCAAACAAGCCCGTAGCGCCGCTGAAGACGCGCGTGTTGCCGTTCGCAACATCCGTCGCGATGCGTTGAGCGAGCTGAAAAAACTGGTTAAAGACAAAGAAATCAGCGAAGACGAAGAGCGTCGCGCCGCTGCTGATATTCAGAAGCTGACCGACAAGGCCGAGGCCGACATTGATGCGGCTACCAAGCAGAAAGAAGCGGACCTGATGGCCGTATAAGGGTCTGGGCGTTTTATGGAAAAGACCAAGCAGACAGAGCCATCATCGGTGCCGCGACATGTCGCGATCATCATGGATGGTAATAATCGCTGGGCGAAAAAACGCTTTATGCCGGGTGTTGCCGGGCATAAAGCGGGAGTGGATGCTGTTCGTGCAGTGATTGAGGTGTGTGCCAAGGCCAAGGTCGAAGTGCTCACTTTATTCGCGTTCTCCAGTGAAAACTGGCAGCGCCCTGCGGCTGAAGTCAGCGCCTTGATGGATTTGTTCTTTCGGGCGTTGCGTCGTGAGGCCAAGCGCCTCAATGAAAACAACATCAGCTTGCGGATCATCGGTGATCGCTCACGTTTCCATCCTGACTTGCAGGCGGCGATGCGTGAGGCGGAACAGATGACGGCAGGGCCTGATCGCTTTGTCCTGCAAATCGCCGCTAACTACGGCGGTCAGTGGGACATTGCACAGGCTGCGCAACGGCTGGCGCGTGAAGTACAGGCAGGGCATTTGCAGCCTGAAGACATTACGCCGGGCCTGTTGCAAACCTGTCTGGTCACGGGCGACTTGCCCTTGCCTGATTTGTGCATCCGCACAGGCGGCGAGCATCGCATCAGCAACTTCTTGCTGTGGCAGCTGGCCTACTCTGAGTTGTACTTCTCCGACCTGTTCTGGCCGGACTTCAAACACGAAGCCATGCGTAATGCATTGGCTGATTTCGCTTCTCGCCAGCGTCGTTTCGGTAAAACGAGCGAGCAGGTTGAGGCTGGAGCCCGGATTTAATGCTTAAGCAACGCATCATTACTGCACTTATATTGCTACCCATCGCCTTGTGCGGCTTTTTCCTGCTTGAAGGGGCTGGATTTGCGCTCTTTATCGGTCTGGTCGTGACCCTTGGAGCCTGGGAATGGGCGCGTCTGGCGGGCTTCGAGGCTCAGATCGCGCGGGTTGCCTTTGCCGTGGTAGTGGCTTTGCTGCTGTTTGGGTTGTACGTTTTTCCCGATCTGGCGCCGTGGGTGCTGGGGGCGGCTGTGTTGTGGTGGGCAGCAGCGACCTGGTTGGTGCTGACCTTCCCGCAATCGGCTGAGCGTTGGTCGGCGACCTCGACCCGGCTCGTTATCGGTCTGCTGATTTTGCTGCCGGCCTGGCAAGGCCTGGTGCTGATCAAGGCCATGCCGCTGGGCAATTGGCTGATCATGGCCGTTATGGTGTTGGTGTGGGGCGCTGATATTGGCGCTTACTTCTCGGGACGAAAATTCGGCAAGCGCAAACTTGCACCTAAAGTCAGTCCAGGCAAAAGCTGGGAAGGGGTTTTTGGTGGTCTGCTGCTGAGCTTGTTGATCACGGCTGTTGTAGGTTTTACACGCGGCTGGAGCGCCTCCGAGATGTGTGCGGCGCTATTCGGTGCAGCGATGATTGTGTTGATTTCGGTGGTGGGCGACCTCACGGAAAGCATGTTCAAGCGTCAGGCCGGTATTAAAGACAGCAGCAACCTGCTGCCAGGGCATGGCGGCGTTCTGGATCGCATCGACAGTTTGACTGCGGCGATCCCTGTATTTGCTGTACTGCTCTGGATTGCGGCGTCATGAGTCGTCCACAACAGATTACGGTTTTGGGGGCTACAGGCTCGATAGGTCTGAGCACTCTGGATGTTATTGCACGTCACCCTGATCGCTACCAGGTCTTTGGTTTGAGCGGTTACAGCCGTCTCGCCGAGTTGTTGGCTTTGTGTGTCAAGCACGTACCCAAAGTTGCTGTTGTGCCAGACGAGCGTGCGGCCAGCCAATTGCAGGCGGATCTGCGTTCGGCGGGCCTCAACACCGAAGTGTTGGTAGGTGAAGAAGGTTTGTGCCAGATTGCTTCGGCGCCCGAAGTTGACGCTGTGATGGCGGCAATCGTGGGTGCTGCGGGTTTGCGCCCGACATTGGCGGCTGTGAATACGGGCAAGAAAATCCTGCTGGCCAACAAAGAAGCGCTGGTCATGACGGGCGACCTGTTTATGCAGGCGGTGCGTCGTAGTGGTTCGGTTTTGCTGCCTATCGACAGTGAGCACAACGCCATTTTTCAGTGCTTGCCACAAGACTATGCCCGAGGCTTGGGCGCAGTCGGTGTGCGCCGGATTTTGCTGACGGCGTCGGGCGGGCCTTTTCGTGAAACCCCGCTGGCTGATTTGCAACATGTAACGCCGGATCAGGCGTGCGCTCATCCCAATTGGTCGATGGGGCGCAAGATTTCGGTCGATTCGGCCAGCATGATGAATAAAGGGCTGGAGCTGATTGAGGCGTGCTGGTTGTTCGACGCCAAGCCGAGCCAGGTTGAGGTGGTGATTCATCCGCAAAGCGTGATCCATTCGCTGGTTGACTACGTTGACGGTTCGGTATTGGCTCAGCTTGGCAATCCAGACATGCGCACGCCGATTGCGAATGCATTGGCATGGCCTGAGCGGATTGATTCGGGGGTTGCGCCGCTGGATCTGTTTGCTGTTGCGCGCTTGGACTTTCAGCGTCCAGATGAGCAGCGCTTCCCTTGCTTGCGCTTGGCGCGTGAGGCTGCGGAGGCGGGCAATAGCGCCCCGGCGATGCTCAATGCGGCGAATGAGGTGGCAGTAGGGGCGTTCCTTGATGGACGAATCCGTTATCCGCAAATCGCTCATATTATTGAAGACGTCTTGAGCGGTGAGCCGGTGATTGCCCTGGACGAGCTGGATGCGGTATTTGTGGTGGATGCCAAAGCGCGACTGCGGGCTGAACAGTGGTTGAGCCGTAACGGCTGACAAGTGGTAAAAGTCGGAGTCGGACAGAATCGCGGAGAAAGTAGATGAGTGCGCTCTATATGATTGTTGGCACCCTGGTGGCATTGGGGGTGCTGGTCACATTTCATGAATTCGGTCACTTTTGGGTGGCGCGCCGTTGCGGCGTCAAGGTTCTGCGCTTTTCTGTGGGCTTCGGTACGCCGTTGCTGCGCTGGCATGATCGCCAGGGCACCGAGTTTGTCGTCGCTGCGATTCCGCTGGGTGGCTATGTAAAAATGCTCGACGAGCGCGAAGGCGATGTGCCGGCCGAGCAGCTCAATCAATCGTTCAATCGTAAAACGGTCGGGCAGCGCATTGCCATTGTGGCTGCCGGGCCAATTGCCAACTTCCTGTTGGCAATCGTGTTTTTCTGGGTCCTGGCCATGATGGGCAGCCAGCAAGTGCGGCCGGTGATCGGTGCTGTCGAAAGCGGCAGCCTGGCAGCGCAGGCAGGCTTGGTGGCGGGCCAGGAAATCGTCTCTATTGATGGTGAGCCGACCGTAGGTTGGTCGAACGTCAACCTGCAGTTGGTTCGTCGCTTGGGCGAAAGCGGTTCTATTCAAGTGTCGGTGCGCGGGCCTGGGGCTGAGGTTGAAACATCGCACCAGTTGGCGCTGCATGACTGGCTGAGAGGGGCTAGCGAGCCGGACCCGATCAAGTCGTTGGGTATTCGCCCGTGGCGCCCGGAGTTGCCTGCCATTTTGGCCGAGCTTGATCCTAAAGGCCCGGCACAAGCCGCTGGCCTCAAGACCGGTGACAAACTTCTGGCCATGAACGGTCAGTCGATCAACGATTGGCAGCAGGTTGTCGATTGGGTTCGTGTGCGACCCGCTGCGCGCGTGGTATTGCACGTTGAGCGTGATGGCGTAGCGGTTGATATGCCAGTCATCCTTGCGGCACGCGGAGAAGGAGACGCTGCAACCGGTTACCTGGGCGCTGGGGTCAAAGGTGTCGATTGGCCACCTGAGATGGTTCGCGAGGTCAGTTATGGCCCGCTTGCTGCGATCGGGGAGGGGACCAAGCGCACGTGGACCATGAGCGTATTGACGCTCGATTCACTCAAGAAAATGTTGTTCGGCGAGCTCTCGGTAAAAAACTTGAGTGGACCGATAACCATTGCTAAAGTGGCGGGCGCTTCTGCCCAGTCGGGCGTTGCTGATTTCTTGAATTTCCTGGCTTATCTGAGTATTAGCCTGGGGGTTCTGAACTTGTTGCCCATTCCTGTACTGGATGGTGGCCACTTGTTGTTTTATCTGATCGAGTGGGCGCGTGGTCGTCCCTTGTCGGAACGGGTACAGGGTTGGGGGATGCAGATAGGTATCAGTTTGGTGGTCGGGGTGATGTTGCTTGCCCTGGTCAACGATCTGGGACGTCTGTAACACTTCGCTGAATTGCGAATCTGCCGCATTTTGCGGCAGTTTGTTTATTGCCAGTTGGAATAAGAAAGGACTTCATGAAACGTCTGCTGCTAACTGCGGTTCTCGCCGTACTGATGATCGCCGAAGTTCACGCCGAGTCCTTCACTATCTCTGATATTCGTGTCAACGGGCTCCAGCGGGTTTCCGCCGGCAGTGTGTTTGGTGCGCTACCGCTGAACGTGGGTGAGGTAGCGGATGACCGCCGTTTGGTGGAATCCACTCGTGCGTTGTTCAAAACCGGGTTCTTTCAGGATATCCAACTGGGTCGTGATGGCAATGTGCTTGTCATTACGGTTGTCGAGCGTCCTTCCGTCTCTAGCATCACGATTGACGGCAACAAGGCGATCTCCACCGATGATCTGATGAAAGGTCTCAAGCAATCAGGCCTGGCTGAAGGTGAAATCTTCCAGCGTGCCACCCTTGAAGGTGTGCGCAACGAACTGCAACGTCAATATGTTGCCCAAGGCCGCTACTCGGCGTCGGTAGACACCGAAGTGGTGCCTGAGCCGCGTAACCGCGTTGCCTTGAAGGTCAACATCAACGAAGGCACCGTTGCTTCTATCCAGCACATCAACGTGGTGGGTAACACGGTCTTCCCTGAAGCGGACCTGATTGATCTCTTCGAGCTGAAAACCACCAACTGGTTGTCGTTCTTCAAGAACGATGACAAGTATGCGCGTGAAAAGCTGTCGGGTGACCTGGAGCGTCTGCGCTCCTACTACCTGGATCGCGGCTATATCAATATGGATATTGCCTCGACTCAGGTATCGATCACGCCTGACAAGAAAAACGTTTACATCACCGTTAACGTGAACGAAGGCGAAAAATACAACGTAGGCGAAGTGAAACTGAGCGGTGACCTCAAGGTCCCGGAAGATCAGATCAAGTCGCTGCTGCTGGTTCAGCCAGGCCAGGTGTTCTCGCGCAAGCTGATGACCACCACCTCGGAACTGATTACCCGTCGTCTGGGTAACGAGGGCTACACCTTCGCAAACGTGAACGGCGTGCCTCAGCCAGACCCTGAAAACCACACGGTGGCCATTACTTTTGTGGTCGATCCGGGCAAACGTGCTTACGTTAACCGCATCAACTACCGCGGCAACACCAAGTCGGCAGACGAAGTGCTGCGTCGCGAAATGCGCCAGATGGAAGGTGGCTGGGCTTCTACTTACCTGATTGACCAGTCCAAGGTTCGCCTTGAGCGTCTGGGCTTCTTCAAGGAAGTGAACGTTGAAACGCCAGCAGTGCCAGGCACTGACGACCAGGTTGACGTGAACTACGCCGTAGAAGAACAAGCCTCGGGTTCGATCACTGCCAGCGTCGGTTTTGCTCAGAGCGCAGGTTTGATCCTGGGTGGCTCGATTACTCAGAACAACTTCCTGGGTACGGGTAACAAGGTCAGCATTGGCCTGACCCGCAGCGAATACCAAAGCCGTTACAACTTCAGCTACGTTGACCCGTACTGGACTGCAGATGGTGTGAGCCTGGGTTACAACGTTTTCTATCGCACCACTGACTACAAAGAGCTGGACGTTGACGTCGCCAACTATTCGGTCGACAGCCTGGGTGCTGGCGTCACGATGGGCTACCCGATCAGCGACACATCGCGTCTGACCTACGGTCTGACCGTGCAGCAGGATGAAATCAGCACCGGTCGTTACACCGTTGACGAGATCTTCGACTTCGTAAACCGTGAAGGCGATAAATACCTCAACTTCAAGGCGTCGGTAGGCTGGTCTGAGTCGACCCTGAACAAGGGTGTATTGCCAACGCGCGGCAGCTCGCAAAGCCTGGTACTGGAATCCACCATTCCTGGCAGTGACCTGCAGTTCTACAAGCTGGACTATCGTGCACAGTTGTTCCAGCCGTTGACCGACACCTACACCATGCGTCTGCACACAGAGTTGGGCTATGGTGATGGTTACGGTTCGACCGAAGGTCTGCCGTTCTACGAGAACTACTATGCCGGTGGTTTCAACTCGGTACGTGGCTTCAAAGACAGTGCCCTGGGCCCGCGCAGTACGCCAAGCACGGGTAAAAACCCAGGCACCATCGCCGACCCGGATCAAGACCCGCTACCGTTCGGTGGTAACGTGCTGATCCAGGGCGGTGTAGAAGTTCTGTTCCCGATGCCGTTTGTGAAAGATCAGCGTTCCCTGCGCACCTCCGTATTCTGGGATGTGGGTAACGTGTTCGACACCAACTGCAAGGGCGAAACCAAGAATTGCGACATCAGCTTTAGCAATATGGCCAGTTCTGTCGGTGTTGGTGTGACCTGGGTGACTGCGCTTGGCCCGCTGAGCTTCAGCTTGGCCATGCCAATCAAGAAACCGGATGACGCAGACACTCAAGTGTTCCAATTCTCCCTCGGCCAGACTTTCTAAAAGCCTGACTTTAGATACAGACAACGGATTTTTTAGGGGTGCATCGTGCGTAAGTTGACTCAATTGGTTCTCCTGGCTTCGCTGTTGGCAGCAGGCCCAGCGTTTGCAGACATGAAAATTGCTGTGCTGAACTATCAGATGGCACTGCTTGAATCAGACGCTGCCAAGCGTTATGCAGTGGATGCCGAGAAGAAGTTCGGTCCTCAACTGACCAAGCTGAAAACCTTGGAAAGCAGTGCCAAGGGTATTCAGGACCGTCTGGTAAGCGGCGGCGACAAAATGCAGCAGGGCGAGCGTGAACGTCTGGAGCTTGAATTCAAGCAAAAGGCGCGCGATTTCCAGTTCCAGTCCAAAGAACTGAACGAAGCCAAAGCGGTTGCTGACCGTGAAATGCTGAAACAGCTGAAGCCAAAACTGGACAGCGCTGTTGAAGAAGTGATCAAGAAAGGCGCCTTTGACCTGGTGTTCGAGCGTGGTGCTGTGATTGATGTCAAACCTCAGTACGACATCACTCGCCAAGTCATCGAGCGCATGAACCAGCTGAAGTAATTATGACCGCGACTATAAAGCTCGGCCAATTGGCCGAGTTCCTCGGAGCGACCTTGCGTGGCTCTGCGGAGAAAGAAATTACTGGGCTGGCCACTTTACAAGAGGCCGGCCCAGCTCAGTTGAGCTTTCTGGCGAACCCCCAATACCGTAAATACCTCGTCGATTGCCACGCAGGAGCTGTATTGCTCAAGGCTGGCGACGCTGAGACGTACGCCGGGGATGCGCTGGTTGTGCCTGATCCTTATTTGGCCTATGCCCGCATTTCCCATTTGTTCGATCCCAAACCTAAAGCGGCTGCCGGGGTTCACCCGACGGCTGTGATTGCGGATGATGCGGTGGTTGATCCTTTGGCCAGCATTGGTGCGTTTGTGGTGATTGAGAGCGGCGCGCGAATCGCGGCAGGCGTCACCCTGGGTGCGCATTGCTTTATCGGTGCTCGTAGCTCGATCGGTGAGGGCGGTTGGTTGGCCCCTCGCGTAACCCTTTATCACGATGTGCATATTGGCAAGCGTGTGGTCATTCAGTCCGGTGCTGTGCTGGGTGGTGAAGGTTTTGGTTTCGCCAACGAAAAAGGTGTCTGGCAGAAAATTGCCCAGATTGGTGGCGTCACCTTGGGTGATGATGTCGAAATTGGCGTTAACACCGCCATCGACCGTGGCGCCTTGGCCGACACACTGATTGGTAATGGCGTCAAACTGGATAACCAGATCCAAATCGCGCACAACGTTCAAATCGGTGACCATACGGCGATGGCCGCCTGTGTGGGGATCTCCGGCAGCACTAAAATCGGCAAGCATTGCATGCTGGCCGGTGGTGTTGGTTTGGTGGGTCACATTGAAGTTTGTGACAACGTGTTCTTGACTGGCATGACGATGGTGACTCATTCGATCACCGAGCCAGGCGCCTATTCTTCCGGTACTGCCATGCAGCCGGCTGCCGAGTGGCGCAAAAGTGCGGCACGTATTCGTCAGTTGGATGACATTGCAAGACGGCTGAAACATCTGGAAAAGCGCGTTGGGGAAGTGACCCCGAACGGTAAAGCTTCTTCAGAGGGCTAGTACATTTTCCATATCAAGAGTGCATAGCCACTGGTTTGCTTCCTTGATTTGCTAGAGGAGCGCGCCTTAGTCGCGCGCGCCCAATCTTTATTACAGGCTTCCCCACGAAATGATGGACATCAACGAGATTCGCGAATATCTGCCCCACCGTTACCCGTTCCTGCTGGTGGACCGGGTGGTGGATCTGGATGTCGAGAACAAGCGCATTCGTGCCTACAAGAATGTCAGCATCAACGAACCTTTCTTCAACGGTCACTTCCCGGCGCACCCGATCATGCCCGGTGTATTGATCATTGAAGCCATGGCTCAGGCCGCTGGCATCCTGGGTTTCAAAATGCTGGATGTTAAACCGGCAGACGGCACACTCTATTATTTCGTAGGTTCTGACAAACTGCGCTTTCGCCAGCCCGTGCTGCCAGGTGACCAACTGATCCTTGAAGCCAAGTTTCTGAGCTGCAAGCGCTCTATCTGGAAGTTTGAGTGCCAGGCATCGGTTGACGGCAAGCCGGTGTGCTCGGCTGAAATTATCTGTGCGGAACGCAAACTATGAGTTTGATTGACCCTCGCGCAATCATCGATCCGACGGCCATTTTGGCCGACGACGTCGAGGTCGGCCCGTGGTCGATCATCGGCGCAGGTGTGGAAATCGGCGAGGGGACTGTGATTGGGCCGCATGTGATTCTCAAAGGTCCAACCAAGATTGGTAAACACAATCGCATCTACCAGTTTTCTTCGGTAGGCGAGGACACGCCAGATCTGAAGTACAAAGGCGAAGAAACACGTCTGGTGATCGGTGATCACAACGTGATTCGTGAAGGGGTCACCATTCACCGTGGCACGGTCCAGGACCGTTCCGAAACCACGCTGGGCGATCACAACCTGGTCATGGCTTATGCCCACATCGGGCATGACAGCGTCATCGGCAATCACTGCATTCTGGTCAATAACGCCGCGTTGGCGGGCCATGTGCATATGGGTGATTGGGCCATTCTGTCGGGTTTTACGCTGGTCCATCAGTTCTGCCATATCGGCGCGCACAGCTTTTCGGGCATGGGCACGGCTATTGGCAAGGACGTTCCGGCGTTCGTCACCGTGTTCGGCAGCCCTGCCGAGGCGCGCAGCATGAACTTTGAAGGCATGCGTCGTCGGGGTTTCAGTGACGAAGCCATCCATGCCCTGCGTCGAGCGTACAAAGTCGTGTATCGACAAGGTCTGACGGTTGATCAGGCACTTGCAGAGCTCGCCGAGCCTGCTGTGCAATTTCCTGAAGTCGCGATGTTTGTCGAATCCATCCGTTCCTCCACTCGCGGCATTACGCGCTAGTCATGGCTAGATTGCGTATTGCGCTGGTGGCAGGCGAAGCCTCTGGTGACATTCTGGGTTCAGGGTTGATGCGAGCGCTTAAGGCTCAGCATCCTGATATCGAATTTATCGGTGTTGGCGGGCCATTGATGGAAGCCGAGGGCATGACCTCTTACTTCCCGATGGAGCGTTTATCGGTGATGGGGCTGGTTGAAGTCCTTGGCCGTTTGCGCGAGCTGCTCAAGCGCCGCAAAGCCCTGGTGCAAACGCTGATTGCTGAAAAGCCTGATGTGTTTATCGGTATCGATGCGCCTGACTTTACCCTCAATATCGAACTCCAGTTGCGCCGTGCCGGGATCAAAACCGTGCACTACGTCAGTCCGTCTGTCTGGGCCTGGCGTCAGAAGCGGGTGCTGAAAATCCGCGAAGGCTGCGATTTGATGCTCACGCTGTTTCCGTTTGAAGCCAAATTCTACGAAGAGAAGGGTGTTCCGGTTCGGTTTGTCGGGCACTCATTGGCAGATGCCATTCCGCTTGAAGCCGATCGTGCAGCGGCCCGCGCTGAATTGGGTTTGCCTGATGGGCCGTTGGTGGCTCTGATGCCAGGCAGCCGTGGCGGCGAAGTCGGCAAGCTGGGTGGTTTGTTTCTCGATGCAGCGCAGAAAATTCGCGAGGCGCGCCCCGAAGTACGCTTCGTCCTGCCGTGCGCCAGCCATGCGCGGCGTATCCAGATTGAGCAACTGCTGGCCGGTCGTGATGTGCCCGTGACCTTGCTCGATGGCCAATCACACGTGGCGCTGGCCGCCTGCGATGCGGTGCTGATTGCGTCTGGTACTGCCACCCTGGAGGCGCTGCTGTACAAGCGTCCGATGGTCGTCGCTTATCGTCTCTCGTCGCTGACGTTCTGGATTCTCAAGCGCTTGGTTAAAAGCCCTTACGTGTCTTTGCCCAACTTGCTGGCTCAACGGCTGCTGGTGCCTGAGTTATTGCAAGATGCGGCGACTCCCGAGGCGTTGGCTGAAACCCTGCTGCCTTTGCTGGACAGTGGCGAAGAACAAACCCGTGGCTTCGATGAGATCCATCGAACCTTGCGCCTGGACGCCTCCAATCAGGCCGCAGACGCGGTACTGGGTCTGATCGCAACATCCAAATGAGTACAGTGAATATGCAAATCGGATTGGACTTCAACCTGGTCAATCAGGTCGACGATCTCGTTGCCGGCGTTGATGAAGTCGGTCGTGGCCCGTTATGCGGCGCAGTGGTCACGGCAGCGGTGATTCTCGACCCTGCGCGTCCTATCGCGGGGCTTAACGACTCCAAGAAGCTCACTGAGGCACGTCGCGAGAAGCTCTTTGACGAAATCTGTGAAAAAGCGCTGAGCTGGCATATCGCGCGGGCTGAAGTCGAGGAAATCGACGAACTGAATATTTTGCATGCCACGATGCTGGCCATGCAGCGCGCGGTGGAGGGGCTGAGCATTACCCCCAAACTGGCGATGATCGATGGCAATCGCTGCCCCAAATTAGCGATGCCTGCCGAGGCAGTGGTCAAAGGCGACAGTAAAGTGCCTGCCATTGCAGCGGCCTCAATTCTGGCCAAGGTCAGCCGTGATCGCGAAATGGCGGCATTCGAGCTGCAATATCCTGGCTACGGGATTGGCGGTCACAAAGGCTATCCGACGACCGTCCATCTGGAAGCGCTCGAGCGTCTGGGCCCGACACCGATTCATCGGCGCTCGTTTGGTCCGGTTCGCCGCGCCTATGAGGCCCTTGAAGGTCTTGCCAAGGTTTAGCCGCAAGGCTGATGTTTTTTCCAAGGCCCGGTACAATCCGGGCCTTGTTGTTTCCCAAAGCTTATAGACAGGATCACCATGCCGGCTTCATTCGTTCACCTGCGCCTGCACACTGAATACTCCCTGGTCGATGGCCTGGTGCGGATCAAACCGCTGATCAAAACCCTGGCTGGCATGAATATGCCTGCCGTGGCGGTGACCGATCAGAACAACATGTGCTCCCTCGTCAAATTTTATAAAACAGCCATGGGTGGCGGGATCAAGCCGATTTGCGGCGCTGACTTGTGGCTGTCGAACAAAGACCCGGATAACCCGCTGAGCCGTATCAGCCTGTTGGCGATGAATGCCGTGGGTTATCGCAACCTGACTGAGCTGATTTCCCGTGGCTTTATCGACGGTCAGCGCAACGGTCAGGTAATTATCGAGCGCGAGTGGGTGGCTGAAGCCGCGGACGGCTTGATTATGCTCTCAGCGGCCAAAGAGGGTGAAATCGGCCTTGCACTGATCAGTGGCAATGCCGAAGAGGCGCAAATCCTGGCCCGTGAATGGATGACGGTGTTCCCGGACCGTTTTTACCTGGAAGTACAGCGCACCAAACGTCCCAATGACGAAGAGCATTTGCATGCAGCTGTGGCGCTGGCTGACGCTATCGGTGCGCCCTTGGTGGCAACCAACGATGTGCGCTTCCTCAAGCAGCAGGATTTCGAAGCCCACGAAACGCGCGTATGCATCGGCGAAGGCCGGGCCCTCGATGATCCGCGTCGCTCCAAGAACTACAGCGATCAGCAGTACCTGAAAAGCGCCGAGGAAATGGCCGAGCTGTTCAGTGATTTGCCCGAGGCGCTGGAGAACTCGGTCGAAATCGCCAAGCGCTGCAATATTGACGTGAAGCTGGGTACTCACTTCCTGCCCAACTTCCCGATTCCCGATGGCATGACCATCGATGAGTATTTCCGCAAAGTGTCGTTTGATGGTCTGGAAGAGCGCCTCACCGTTCTGCTGTCCAAAGACACCACCGAGGATTACGACGCCAAGCGTCAGGTGTACGTCGACCGACTGAATTTCGAGCTGGATATCATCATCCAGATGGGGTTCCCCGGTTACTTCCTGATCGTAATGGACTTTATCCAGTGGGCTAAAAGCAACGGCGTGCCGGTGGGGCCTGGCCGGGGATCGGGTGCCGGGTCGCTGGTGGCTTATGTGCAGAAGATTACTGACCTTGATCCGCTGGAATACGACCTGCTGTTCGAGCGATTCCTTAACCCGGAACGGGTATCGATGCCCGACTTCGACGTCGACTTCTGCATGGATGGTCGTGACCGGGTTATTGAATATGTGGCTGAGAAGTACGGCCGCAACGCGGTAAGCCAGATCATCACCTTTGGTTCGATGGCGGCGAAGGCGGTAATCCGCGACGTGGCGCGCGTTCAAGGTAAGTCTTATGGCTTGGCGGACCGTCTGTCGAAGATGATTCCGTTCGAAGTCGGCATGACCCTCGAAAAAGCGTACGAGCAGGAAGAGATCCTGCGTGACTTCATCAAAGTCGATGAAGAAGCCGCCGAAATCTGGGAAATGGCGCGCAAGCTTGAGGGCGTTGTGCGTAACGTGGGCAAGCACGCCGGTGGTGTGGTTATCGCACCGACCAAGCTCACTGACTTTTCGCCGATTTACTGCGACGAAGAGGGCGGCGGTCTGGTGACCCAGTTCGACAAGGATGACGTTGAGTCGGCAGGGCTGGTGAAGTTCGACTTCCTGGGGCTGCGGACCCTGACTGTTATCGACTGGGCGCTGAAAACCATCAACCGTGATCGCGCCAAGGTCAATGAAGCGCCGCTGGACATCGCTTTTATCCCGCTGGACGACAAGCCGACCTATCAGTTGCTGCAAAAGGCTGAGACCACTGCGGTGTTCCAGCTTGAGTCGCGCGGCATGAAAGAGCTGATCAAAAAGCTCAAGCCCGACTGCCTCGAAGACTTGATCGCACTGGTGGCCCTGTTCCGTCCGGGGCCCCTGCAATCAGGCATGGTTGATGACTTTATCAACCGTAAGCACGGTCGCGCCGAGTTGGCGTACCCGCATTCGGATTACCAGTACGAAGGCCTCAAGCCGGTATTGGCGCCGACCTACGGCATCATCCTGTACCAAGAACAAGTGATGCAGATTGCACAGGTCATGGCCGGTTACACCCTCGGCGGCGCTGACATGCTGCGTCGAGCCATGGGTAAGAAAAAACCCGAAGAAATGGCCAAGCAACGCGGCGGTTTCATCGAAGGGTGTGGCAACAACAATATCGATGCTGACCTGGCCGGTAACATTTTCGACCTGGTAGAGAAGTTCGCCGGTTACGGCTTTAACAAATCCCACTCCGCCGCCTACGGCCTGGTGTCGTACCAGACGGCCTGGCTGAAAACCCATTACCCGGCGCCGTTCATGGCCGCGGTACTGTCGGCGGATATGCACAACACCGACAAGGTTGTGACCTTGATCGAAGAAATTCGCACCATGAAGCTGCGTCTTGACGCGCCGGATGTGAATGCTTCGGAGTTCAAGTTCACGGTTAACGATGAAGGCCGCATCATTTATGGCCTTGGTGCGATCAAAGGGGTGGGCGAGGGGCCGGTTGAGGCCATTACCGAAGCGCGCAGGGATGGTCCGTTTACTGACTTGTTCGATTTCTGCGCACGTGTCGACCTTAAACGTATCAATAAGCGCACCCTGGACGGTTTGATCCGTAGCGGCGCGCTGGATCGTCTGGGGCCTTACTTCCATGACGAACCCAAGGCTTATCAAGCGCACATAGACCAGAACCGAGCGGTGTTGCTCACGGCGATGGAAGAGGCGATCAAGGCGGCTGAGCAAACAGCCAGGACCCACGACAGCGGGCATGCCGACTTGTTTGGCGGGTTGTTTGTCGAGGAAGACGCGGATGTCTACGCTAACCATCGCAAGGCGAAGGAACTGACGCTCAAAGAGCGCTTGAAGGGTGAGAAAGATACCCTTGGCCTGTACCTGACCGGTCATCCGATTGACGAATACGAAGGTGAAATTCGCCGCTTTGCCCGTCAGCGCATCATTGACCTCAAACCTGCGCGCGACACTCAGACCGTTGCGGGCATGATCATCGCGTTGCGGGTGATGAAAAACAAAAAAGGCGACAAGATGGGCTTCATCACTCTGGACGACCGTTCGGGGCGGATTGAGGCGTCGCTGTTTGCTGAGGCTTTCCATTCGGCACAATCGTTGTTGCAGACGGATGCCATGGTGGTGGTCGAGGGCGAAGTCAGTAACGACGATTTCTCCGGTGGCTTGCGTCTGCGGGTCAAGCGGGTGATGAGCATGGAAGAAGCGCGCACCAGCCTGGCTGAAAGTCTGCGTCTGAAGGTGACGCAAACTGCGCTGAAAGGCGATCAACTGCGTGTGCTGGGCGATTTGTTCAAAAAACATCGCGGGGCGTGCCCGATCACCATGGACTACACCGGCGAAGACGCCAAGGCCACGTTGCAGTTCGGCGATACCTGGCGGATTGATCCGGCAGACAGCTTGATTCAAGCCTTGCGTGACCAGTTCGGGAAAGACAACGTCTTCCTCCAATACCGTTGACGGTCAGGGGCGATTAACGCGCCCTGACCTCGACCTGAATTTTTAATCTCGACCTGAGAGCGCCTGTCCCTTAAGGTAGGCGCGATACAGATCAACCGGCTGCCCCAGTCAGGTTGGAATCACCAGCAAATGCTGGGCTTCGAACCCGCTGGCATGCTTTGCCGCCGACCCAAGACGGATGCTTATGAACCCGAATTTTCTTGATTTCGAACAGCCGATTGCTGACCTGCAAGCCAAAATCGAAGAGTTGCGCTTGGTCGGTAATGACAATTCGCTGAACATCAGCGATGAAATCTCTCGCCTGCAAGACAAAAGCAAAACGCTGACTGAAGATATTTTCGGCAAGCTGACCAGCTGGCAAATTGCTCGCCTGGCCCGTCACCCGCGTCGTCCTTACACCTTGGACTACATCGATCACATCTTCACTGAGTTCGATGAACTGCACGGCGACCGCCACTTCTCTGATGACGCTGCCATCGTTGGCGGTATTGCTCGTCTCGATGATCAACCAGTAATGGTTATTGGCCATCAGAAAGGTCGTGAAGTCCGTGAGAAGGTCCGCCGCAATTTCGGCATGCCGCGCCCTGAGGGCTATCGTAAAGCCTGCCGTCTGATGGAAATGGCTGAACGCTTCAAAATGCCGATCCTGACGTTCATCGATACCCCGGGTGCTTATCCTGGTATCGACGCAGAAGAGCGCAACCAGAGCGAAGCGATTGCCTGGAACCTGCGGGTGATGGCGCGTTTGAAAACGCCGATCATCGCCACTGTTATCGGTGAAGGGGGCTCGGGTGGTGCATTGGCGATTGGTGTTTGCGATCAACTGAACATGCTTCAGTACTCGACTTACGCGGTAATCTCGCCGGAAGGTTGCGCATCGATTCTGTGGAAAACCGCCGAAAAAGCGCCGGACGCAGCAGAAGCCATGGGCATTACCGCAGAGCGCCTTAAAGGCCTGGGTATTGTTGACAAAGTAATCACTGAGCCATTGGGCGGCGCGCATCGCGACCCGGCGGCAGCGTCTGCGACCATTCGTGGCGAACTGGCATCACAGTTGGACATGCTGAAAAAGCTGGACACCGAAACCTTGCTCAAGCGTCGTTATGATCGCCTGATGAGCTACGGTCTCTGATCAACCGCCTGTAGTCGCTGACGAGGCACGACGGCTGCGACGCGGTCCGCAGGGCCGCCGTCCGGGTTCGCGTCGCAACCCATCGCAGCTGTCGTGCCTCGGCAGCGACTACATGTTTAGGTCATGATCAGGCTGTCCCTGCGCGTGAGGGGGCTTTTGATCCAGACGGTGCTCGAAATGCCCAACCTCTCAACGCAACTGCTTCACGCCCTGACCCCCTGGCGCAACGCCAAGGCTTGGCACGTCGCACTCTCTGGCGGCCTTGATTCAACGGTCCTGCTGCACCTTCTCGCCCATCTGCGCCAAACCCATTCGCTTCCCGCTCTGTCCGCAGTCCATGTGCATCATGGCTTGCAGGCGGCCTCAGAGGCGTGGCCGGCGCATTGTCAGGCGCTGTGTGATTCGCTGGGTGTGCCGTTGCAGGTGTTTCACGTGCAGGTCCGCCCTGGTGCAAGCCTTGAGCGTGCCGCGCGAGATGCGCGTTATCAGGCCTTTGAATCGGTTGTGCAGGCACACGAAGTCTTGTTGACCGGCCAGCACCGCGACGATCAGGCAGAAACCTTGCTGTTTCGCCTGCTGCGTGGAGCAGGGGTCAGCGGTCTGGCGGGCATGCCGCGACAGCGAACGCTGGGGGAGGGTCATTTGTGCCGTCCCTTGCTGGATGTTTCTCGGGCCGAGCTTGAGGCGTATGCGAGCGCGAATGCGCTGACCTGGGTTGAAGATCCGTCCAACACGCAAACAGACTTTTCACGCAACTATTTGCGCCATGAAATCTTTCCGGCGCTGCTCAAGCGCTGGCCGCAAGCGACTGCCAGCATGGCGCGAAGTGCAGCGCATTGTGCCGAGGCGCAAGGTTTGCTTGATGAGTTGGCGCAACAAGATCTGGCGGGGGCGAGCTCAGACTCCGAGTTTTCCTGGCTTGGGCTGCCATCTCTGGCGCTCGCTCCGATTGCCGCGCTTTCTGTGGCGCGTCAACGCAATGCCTTGCGGCATTGGCTGACAGCCTTCAGTCGACTCCCGGACACCGATCATTGGGCGGGCTGGAATGCCCTGCGTGATGCCCGTGACGATGCGCAACCGGTCTGGAAACTGGCCGAGGGTGAGTTGCATCGTGCGGGGGGGCGCATCTGGTGGTTATGCGGGGACTGGTTGCGCCAGCCTGTCGCGCCCTTGTTGTGGGAGCGCCCGGGCTTGCCACTGCAATTGCCGGGTAATGGCCAGCTTCGTTTGCTGGGAGATATTCCCGATGGCCCTCTGCGCGTGAGCTATCGTCAAGGAGGCGAGGTGATGGAGGTGGCGCAGCGTGGTCATCGTGATCTCAAACGCTTGCTTAACGAGCGGGGTGTACCCGGCTTTGTGCGTGGCAGATTGCCGCTGTTATCGTGCAATAAGCAGTTATTGGCCGTAGCAAACCTCAATGGACTGGACTGCGACCCCCGTGGGTGTTGGCAATTGCAGTGGTTGCCAACTTCGTGAGATCAAGGTTTGAGCTGATAGGGGCTTTCCGGTAGACTACGCTCCCTTCTTGATACAACTTCTGTAGATTCACCAGAATTGCAGATGTTGCCGATTACCAAGCAGTCTTTGCTGGGCGATTTTAAAAAAATGTGTGGCTTGTATCGAACCGTTGGTTTCCTTCGGTCTGTTTCAATGCAGCAGTTTTTCGAAAGGTGCACTGTGACTAATGCTGGTGATTGGGGGCTTCGGCCTTCCTTCGCTCTCCCCGGCGGCTCTGACCGCTTTAACGCAGACTTCTAGGGTTTTTCATGACGCGCTACATCTTCGTCACGGGCGGTGTTGTTTCTTCATTGGGGAAAGGCATTGCCTCGGCTTCATTGGCAGCCATCCTGGAGGCGCGGGGACTTAAGGTCACCATGCTGAAGCTGGACCCCTACATCAACGTTGATCCGGGCACCATGAGCCCGTTCCAGCACGGTGAAGTGTTCGTCACTCACGACGGCGCCGAGACCGACCTGGACTTGGGTCACTACGAGCGGTTCATCCGCACGACCATGACCCAGAACAACAACTTCACCACGGGCCGTGTTTACGAACACGTCCTGCGCAAGGAGCGCCGTGGTGATTACCTGGGTGCAACCATCCAGGTGATTCCGCACATCACCGACGAAATCAAGCGTCGAATCATCAAGGGCGCCGGCGATGCCGACGTAGCGATGGTTGAGATTGGCGGCACTGTGGGTGACATTGAGTCCCAACCGTTCCTCGAGGCTATCCGTCAGTTGCGCATCGAAGTGGGCGCCAAGCGCGCCATGCTGATGCACCTGACTCTGGTTCCGTACATCGCCACTGCTGGCGAAACGAAAACCAAACCAACGCAACACTCGGTTAAAGAATTGCGCTCCATCGGCCTGCAGCCAGACGTTCTGATCTGCCGTTCCGATCACCACGTTGATGTGTCCTCGCGTCGCAAGATCGCGCTGTTCACCAACGTTGAAGAGCGTGCAGTGATTTCGCTGGAAGACGCCGACACCATCTACAAGATCCCGGGCATGCTGCACGCTCAGGGTCTGGATGATTTCGTCGTTGAGCGTTTTGGCTTGCAATGCAACAGCGCCGACCTGTCCGAATGGGACAAAGTGGTCGATGCCAAGCTCAACCCGGAACACGAAGTCACCATCGCCATGGTTGGCAAGTACATGGAACTGCTGGACGCGTACAAGTCGCTGATCGAAGCGATGAGTCACGCCGGTATCTCCAACCGTACCAAGGTCAACCTGCGTTATATCGATTCTGAAGACATCGAAAACAAAGGCACTGAACTGCTTGAAGGCGCTGATGCCATTCTGGTTCCGGGCGGCTTCGGTCTGCGCGGCGTAGAAGGCAAAATCACCGCGGTTCAATATGCTCGCGAAAACAAGGTGCCTTACCTGGGTATCTGCCTGGGTATGCAAGTGGCGGTTATCGAGTTCGCACGTAACGTGCTGGGCTGGAAAGACGCTAACTCTACCGAGTTCGATCGCAGCAGCGGCCACCCGGTTGTGGGCCTGATCACTGAGTGGGAAGACGCCACCGGTGCAGTCGAAACCCGTACCGAAACCTCGGATCTGGGCGGCACCATGCGTCTGGGTGCGCAGGATTGCCAGCTTGAAGCCGGTTCCCTGGTTCACGATTGCTATGCCAAAGACGTGATTGTTGAACGTCACCGTCATCGCTATGAAGTGAACAACAACCTGCTGCCACAACTGATTGACGCGGGCCTGAAAGTGACCGGTCGTTCCGGTGACGGCGCGCTGGTAGAAGTGGTTGAAGCGCCGGATCATCCTTGGTTCGTTGCCTGCCAGTTCCACCCGGAGTTCACCTCGACTCCACGTGATGGTCATCCACTGTTCACCGGTTTCGTCAAAGCAGCACTGGCGCAACACGAGAAGAAGGCATAAACAGCATGGCGCAAAAGATTATCCGTGTAGGCAATATCGAAATTGCCAACGACAAGCCAATGGTCTTGTTCGGTGGCATGAACGTGCTTGAAAGCCGTGATATGGCTATGCAGGTGTGCGAAGAGTACGTACGCGTTACCGAAAAGCTCGGTATTCCTTACGTCTTCAAGGCCAGTTTCGACAAGGCTAACCGTTCATCTGTCAGCTCTTACCGTGGCCCCGGCCTCGAAGAGGGCATGCGGATTTTCCAGGACATCAAGCAAGCCTTTGGTGTGCCGGTGATTACCGACGTCCACGAGCCTGCGCAAGCAGCCGTGGTCGCAGAAGTCTGCGACATCATCCAGTTGCCGGCTTTCCTGTCGCGTCAGACTGATCTGGTCGTGGCCATGGCCAAGACCGGTGCCGTGATCAACATCAAAAAAGCCCAATTCCTCGCGCCTCAGGAAATGAAACACATCCTGAGCAAATGCGAAGAAGCGGGCAATGATCAGTTGATCCTCTGTGAGCGTGGTTCCAGCTTTGGCTACAACAACCTTGTAGTCGACATGCTGGGCTTCGGCATCATGAAGCAATTTGAATACCCGGTATTTTTCGACGTGACCCACGCGCTGCAAATGCCTGGTGGTCGTGCCGATTCGGCCGGTGGTCGTCGTGCTCAAGTGACGGATCTGGCCAAGGCTGGCATCAGCCAAAGCCTGGCCGGTTTGTTCCTGGAAGCGCACCCGGATCCAGACAACGCCAAATGCGACGGCCCTTGCGCCTTGCGTCTGGACAAGCTTGAGCCCTTCCTGGCTCAACTGAAGTCGCTGGATGAGTTGGTTAAAAGTTTTCCGACAATAGAAACGGCCTGATCCGCTTTTCTCCGGTAAAGTACCGCACGATTTCTCGGGCCTTAGGGCCCGAGCCTTATCGTCCGCAAGGCTGCCCGTTATTTGACCCTTGCCGGCGATGACAAAATTTCCCTCAGCTGCGTCGTTTTCGTCAACTTTGGAGTGTTTACAACAATGGCAAAAATCGTCGACATCAAAGGTCGTGAAGTTCTCGACTCCCGTGGCAATCCCACTGTGGAAGCCGACGTGCTTCTCGACAACGGCATCATCGGCAGTGCTTGCGCTCCGTCCGGTGCTTCCACCGGCTCGCGCGAAGCGTTGGAGCTGCGTGATGGCGACAAAAGCCGTTACCTGGGCAAAGGCGTTCTGAAAGCGGTTGCCAACATCAACGGCCCGATTCGCGATTTGCTGCTGGGTAAAGACCCGGTTGATCAAAAAGCGCTGGACCACGCGATGATCGCGCTGGACGGCACTGAAAACAAAGGTTCTCTGGGCGCTAACGCGATCCTCGCTGTGTCCCTGGCGGCTGCCAAGGCTGCGGCTCAGGACCAGGACCTGCCGCTGTACGCTCACATCGCCAACCTGAACGGCACGCCGGGTGTTTACTCGATGCCGGTTCCGATGATGAACATCATCAACGGTGGCGAGCATGCTGATAACAACGTCGATATCCAGGAGTTCATGGTTCAGCCGGTTGGCGCCAAGACCTTCTCCGACGCGCTGCGCATGGGCACTGAAATCTTCCATCACCTCAAAGCTGTGCTGAAGGCCCGTGGCCTGAACACCGCCGTGGGCGACGAAGGTGGTTTTGCACCTAACCTGGCGTCCAACGAAGATGCACTGAAAGTGATCTCCGAAGCGATCGCCAATGCGGGCTACACCTTGGGCACTGACGTGACCCTGGCGCTGGACTGCGCGGCCAGCGAATTCTACGAAGACGGTAAATACAACCTGTCCGGCGAAGGCCAGGTGTTCAGCTCTGAAGGTTTCGCCGAGTACCTGAAAGGTCTGACTCAGCGTTACCCGATCATCTCCATCGAAGACGGCCTGGACGAGTCTGACTGGGATGGCTGGAAAATCCTGACCGACAAAATCGGTGAAAAAGTTCAGTTGGTAGGCGACGACCTGTTCGTGACCAACACCAAGATCCTGAAAGAAGGCATCGATAAAAAGATCGCCAACTCGATCCTGATCAAGTTCAACCAGATCGGCACCCTGACCGAAACGCTGGAAGCCATTCAAATGGCCAAAGCTGCTGGTTACACCGCTGTGATTTCGCACCGCTCCGGCGAAACCGAAGACTCCACCATCGCCGATCTGGCAGTGGGTACTTCGGCTGGCCAGATCAAGACCGGCTCCCTGTGCCGTTCTGATCGCGTTTCCAAGTACAACCAATTGCTGCGTATCGAAGAGCAATTGGGGGCAAAAGCCAAGTACAACGGTCGCAGCGAGTTCCGCGGCTAAGCAGTTGGTGGTAAAAAGACCACAGACAGTGTCAGAAAACTCGCCATCGCGAGTCTTTTGACACTAATCTGATGCTTATCAAGTACAAGCCTGGTTCTTCCAGGCTTTGTACTGTTAGTTGTTTACGTTTGTCGGCATGGCTGTCTTTTCACTGGATACCTGATATTCGATGCGCAGTCCCAATTGGTTGTTCCTCATTTTGCTCTTGCTTCTGGCTGGCCTGCAGTATCGCCTGTGGGTGGGGAATGGGAGTTTGGCGCAGGTAACCGACCTGACCCAGCAAATCGCTGATCAACGTGCTGAAAACGAAGTGTTGCTGGAGCGAAACCGCGTGCTGGATGCGGAAGTGCTTGAGTTGAAAAAAGGCATGGAGACCGTTGAAGAACGCGCTCGCCATGAGTTGGGCATGGTGAAAGAGGGCGAAACCCTCTACCAGTTGGCCCAATGAGCTATACATCTGCGGCCTTCTGGGCCGTGATTCCTGCCGCGGGCGTGGGTGCCCGTATGGCCGCGGACCGTCCCAAACAGTATTTGCAGTTGGGCGGGCGCAGTATTCTTGAACACAGCCTTGGCTGTTTTCTTGATCACCCTGGCCTCAAAGGGCTGGTGGTCAGTCTGGCGTTTGATGATCCCTTCTGGCCGTCTCTGCAGTGTGCTGCCGACCCGCGCATTGCCCGGGTTGACGGTGGTCGCGAGCGTGCTGATTCAGTATTGAACGCCTTGTTGTACCTGCATGCCCAGGGTGCTGGCGATGACGACTGGGTGCTGGTGCACGATGCGGCACGGCCCAACCTGTCACGTGAGGATCTGGACAAGCTGCTCAGTGAATTGGCAGACGACCCGGTGGGTGGTTTGCTCGCAGTCCCGGCGCGTGACACCCTCAAACGCGTGGACAAAAATGGTCGTGCGGTCGAAACCGTCGATCGTAGCTTGATCTGGCAGGCTTATACGCCGCAGATGTTCCGACTGGGGGCATTGCATCGTGCTTTGGCTGACAGTCTGGTGGCGGATGCCAACATTACGGATGAATCGTCCGCAATGGAGTGGGCAGGTTTGGCCCCGCGCCTGATCGAAGGCCGTTCGGACAACATCAAAGTCACCCGCCCCGAAGACCTTGAGTGGCTACGCCTGCGCTGGGCTAACCGCTGATCGGACAAAGCTGCACACATCCGTAGTCGCAGCCTTCGTGCCTCGACAGCGACTACAGAAACCTGGCGAAGTGCCTAGCTCAAATACTCCTCCCGCTTGGCCAATCCTTCCTTCAGATAATCCACCAGCTTTCTGACTTTGGGCGACAAATGCCGTTGCTGCGGGTACAGCCCCCAGACGGCGGTGTTGGGCGGTTGATGCGCGTCGAGCAGCGACACCAGTGCACCGGTCTTTAGATGCTCCAGTACGTAATAGTCCGGTAGCTGACACAAGCCAACGCCTTGCAGTGCCGCGTCCAGCACCGCTTGCCCGCTGTTGCAGCGCCAATTGCCTTGTACTCGCTGCGAAAATTCTCGTCCATCCTGCTTCAGTTGCCAGATGTCCGAACTGCCAATCAGGCAGTTGTGGCGGCTCAATTCCGACAAGCTGTGGGGGCGCCCGTAATGTTCCAGATAAGACGGCGACGCGCACAGGTACATGCGTCGGGGCGCCAGACGGGTCGCAACCAACCTTGAGTCCTGTAGTCGGCCAAGTCGAATCGCCAGATCAAGGCTTTCGTGCACCAGGTCCAAGGGCCGATTGCTCAGTTCAATGTCGACCCGCAATTGTGGGTATAGCCCCATAAAACGCGTCACCAGCGGCACAATAAAGCGCTCGCCGTAGGCCACTGCGCACGTCATGCGCAGCATGCCTTTGGGTTCGCTGGCCAAGTCGCCGATGGCCCGCAGGGCTTCTTCGCGGCCGTCTTGCAGGCGCTGACAATGTTGCAAAAAAGTTTGCCCGGCTTCAGTCAGCGTCACTCTTCGGGTACTTCGGTAGAACAGGCGAGTTTGCAGGCGTTCTTCAAGGCGGGCGACCTGGCGGCTGATGTGTGAAGACGACACGCCGAGGCTTTCGGCTGCGGCCGTGAACTGACCGCATTCGGCTACGGCCACAAATTCGTCTATACCTTCCCAGCGGTTCTCGTTCACGGTTGATTGTCCCTGTAGAGCAATAATGTTTTGCTTTTGCCTGGATTATTAATCACTCAGCGCTGATTTACACTCGGCGTCTTGTTTTTACTTTGCTGGAGACGATGGATGATCAAGTCACGTGCTGCCGTAGCATTCGAGGCCAAAAAGCCGCTGGAAATCGTAGAAGTAGACGTTGCCATGCCCAAGGCGGGCGAAGTGCTGTTGCGCGTCGTGGCTTCGGGTGTTTGCCACACCGACGCCTACACCTTGTCAGGCGCGGATCCGGAAGGCATCTTCCCGTCGATTTTGGGTCACGAAGGCGGCGCAATCGTTGAGGCCATCGGCGAAGGCGTAACCTCGGTTGCCGTCGGTGACCATGTGATCCCGCTGTACACCCCGGAATGCCGTCAGTGCAAATTCTGCCTGTCTGGCAAGACCAACCTGTGTCAGGCGATTCGCTCAACCCAGGGCAAAGGCTTGATGCCTGACGGCACTACGCGCTTCTCTTACAAAGGTCAGCCAATTTTCCACTACATGGGCACTTCGACGTTCTCCGAGTACACCGTGCTCCCGGAAATCTCCGTCGCCAAGATTCAGAAAGAAGCGCCGCTGGAAAAAGTCTGCCTGCTGGGTTGCGGTGTAACCACCGGCATCGGCGCAGTGCTCAACACCGCCAAGGTCAAGCCGGGCGACACGGTGGCTATTTTCGGCCTGGGCGGCATTGGCCTGTCGGCCGTGATCGGCGCCGTAAAAGCCAAGGCGGCGCGGATTATTGCCATCGACATCAACCCGGCCAAGTTTGAGATCGCCAAACAACTGGGCGCGACAGACTGCGTAAACCCGAAAGACTTTGATCGCCCGATTCAAGAAGTGATCGTCGACATGACTGACGGCGGTGTTGATTTCTCCTTCGAGTGCATCGGCAATGTGCACTTGATGCGTGCGGCGTTGGAGTGCTGCCACAAAGGGTGGGGCGAGTCGGTGGTCATTGGTGTGGCCGGTGCTGGCCAGGAAATCTCGACCCGTCCGTTCCAACTGGTCACCGGTCGCGTCTGGCGCGGTTCGGCGTTCGGTGGCGTGCGCGGTCGTACTGAACTGCCAAGTTATGTCGAGATGGCGCAAACCGGCGAGATCCCGCTGGATACGTTCATCACCCACACCATGGGCCTGGAAGATATCAACAAGGCATTTGACCTGATGCATGAAGGCAAAAGCATTCGTACTGTTATTAAATTCTGACGAATAGCTACAAGCCGGGGTAAGCCCAATCACTGACTCTGTAGGAGCGAGCTTGCCTCGCGATCTTTTTAAAGATCAAAAGATCGCGAGGCAAGCTCGCTCCTACAGTGGGCCTATCATGCGGTTTGCAGCTAAAAGCTTGGAGCTGCTTCTATGCCCTTAACAAATATTTCCTGCCAGAAGAGCTTCGGCGGCTGGCACAAGCGTTATACGCATCGCTCTGAAGTGTTGGGCTGTGACATGGTGTTTGCCGTGTATCTGCCGCCGCAAGCCGAGCAGGGCGCAAAACTGCCCGTGCTGTACTGGTTGTCGGGGCTGACCTGCACCGATGAGAACTTCATGCACAAGGCTGGCGCCATGAAGATGGCCGCCGAACTGGGCCTGATTATTGTGTGCCCGGACACCAGCCCGCGCGGCGAGGGTGTGCCGGATGATCCGAATGCGGCCTGGGATTTTGGTCTGGGCGCAGGTTTTTACCTGAACGCGACCCAGCAACCCTGGGCTCAGCATTACCGCATGCACGATTACGTGGTGCAGGAGCTGCCGGCGTTGGTCGAAGCGCATTTTCCAGCGTCGCAAAAACGCGGGATCAGCGGCCATTCCATGGGTGGGCACGGCGCGCTGGTGTGTGCCTTGCGTAATCCGGGGCGCTATCAGTCAGTGTCGGCCTTTGCACCGATCAGCAACCCGATGGATTGCCCTTGGGGGCAAAAGGCGTTTTCGCATTACTTGGGCGAAGAACGTGCGCGCTGGCGTGAGTGGGATGCGTGTGTGTTGATCAGTGAGGCCCGTGAAAAGCTGCCGTTGCTGGTGGATCAAGGCGACAGGGACGACTTTTTAGCCGTCCAGCTTAAGCCTGAAGCGTTGCAACAAGCGGCCAAATTGGCTGATCACCCGCTGACCTTGCGTCTGCAGCCGGGCTATGACCACAGCTATTTCTTCATCGCCAGCTTTATAGATGATCACTTGCGTCATCACGCGCGCGCACTAAGCGCCTAATAGTGACCAAAGTAGGTAGAATCACGCCCTGACTTAATCGGGGCGTTTTTTTATGCGTATTGGCCACGGCTATGATGTGCACTGTTTTGCTGAAGGCGATTTTATAACCCTGGGCGGCGTGCGTATTGCACATAAATTCGGGTTGTTGGCCCACTCTGATGGCGATGTGCTTTTGCACGCGCTCAGCGATGCACTGCTGGGGGCGGCGGCACTGGGCGACATCGGCAAACATTTTCCAGACACCGACCCGCAATTCAAGGGCGCAGACAGCCGCGTCCTGTTGCGCCATGTCGTGGGTCTGATCCATGCCAAGGGCTGGAAAGTCGGCAATGTCGACAACACCATCATTGCTCAGGCGCCGAAAATGGCGCCGCATATCGAAACGATGCGTGCGCTGATAGCGGCGGATCTTGAGGTTGATTTGGACCAGGTAAACGTAAAAGCCACCACCACTGAAAAACTCGGTTTTGTGGGCCGCGAAGAAGGCATCGCGGTGCACGCCATTGCGTTGTTGGTTCGCGCATGAACGAGCGTGATCTGCTGGGGCCGACCGCTTACGGCGAGCCATTGGGCACTGCGGTGCTCAAGGCCACGGCCGAGGATTTTCAAGTCGACGAAGTGCTTGATATTCCGTTGTCCGGCGATGGCGAGCATCTGTGGTTGTGGGTCGAAAAGCGTGGCCTGAACACTGAAGAAGCGGCGCGGCGTATTGCCAAGGCCGCGGGAGTGCCGTTGCGTACGGTGAGTTACGCGGGCTTGAAAGACCGCCAGGCGCTGACCCGACAATGGTTCAGCGTGCAGCTGCCGGGCAAGGCTGACCCCGACTTGTCGGGTGCCGAAAACGACACGCTTAAAATCCTCAAGACCTCCCGTCACAAGCGTAAATTGCAGCGCGGCGCCCACGCGGCTAACGGTTTCACGTTGCGCCTCACGCAATTGGTCGCTGACAAGGACGCGTTGCAACAGCGCCTGGAGCTGATCGCCAAGCAGGGCGTGCCCAACTATTTCGGCACGCAGCGTTTTGGCTGGCAGGGCGGCAATGTGGGCGAGGCACGCGATTACGCTGCGCGTAAAGCCCTGCCTGAGCAGCGCAATGTGCGTTCGCGGCTGCTGTCCACTGCCCGCAGCTACCTGTTCAACCAAGTGTTGGCCGCACGGGTGGCCGATGGCTCCTGGCAGCGTGCGCAGGTGGGCGATTTACTGGCGTTTACTGACAGCCGCAGTTTTTTCCCGGCGGGCGAGGCTGAGTGCAGCGACCCGCGCTTGGCTATTCTTGACCTTCACCCCACTGGCCCGCAGTGGGGCGAGGGCGAGTCACCGACCACGGGTGCAACCCAGGCGCTGGAACAGTCGATTGCCGAGCGCGAAGCTGATTTGCGCGACTGGCTGGTTCGGGCGGGAATGAGCCATGAACGACGCATCCTGCGGCTGCCCATTGGCCGATTGACGTGGCATTATCCGCAGCCAGATATTTTGCAACTGGAATTTGTACTGCCGGCCGGATGCTTCGCCACTGTTCTGGTGCGCGAACTTGTTGATCTGGTGTCTTTGGGTCAAACGGACAGCCTATGCGTATTCTGATTTCAAACGATGATGGGGTCACCGCCCCGGGGATTGCCGCGCTTTTTGGCGCATTGGCCGATTACTGCGAATGCGTGGTGATTGCCCCCGAGCAAGACAAAAGTGGCGCGAGCAGCTCGCTGACGCTGGACCGTCCCCTGCATCCGCACACCCTGGCCAATGGATTTATCAGCATCAATGGCACGCCGACCGATTGCGTGCACCTGGGTCTTAATGGCTTGTTGGCACAGCAGCCGGACATGGTGGTTTCAGGGATCAATATGGGCGCCAACCTGGGTGACGACGTGCTGTATTCGGGCACCGTGGCGGCGGCGCTTGAAGGGCGTTTTCTGGAGCGTCCTTCGTTTGCTTTTTCGCTGGTGTCGCGTCAGGTCGATAACCTGCCGACCGCCGCGTATTTTGCCCGTAAGCTGGTCGAAGCCCATCCTTTGCTCGATCTGCCGCCGCGCACGGTGCTCAACGTTAATATTCCTAACTTGCCACTTGAGAAAATCCGTGGAATCCAGCTGACCCGTCTGGGGCATCGCGCGCGCGCGGCGGCTCCGGTTCGCGTTGTTGATCCGCGCGGCAAGGCCGGTTATTGGATTGCGGCGGCTGGCGATGCTGAAGACGGCGGGCCGGGCACCGATTTCCATGCGGTGATGCAAGGCTATGTGTCGATTACGCCGTTGCAACTGGATCGCACCTTCAGCGATGGGTTCAAAAGCCTTGATGGCTGGCTGGAGGGGTTGGGCTGATGGCGCGCGAGCAGGATGGCCTGATGCATCGTGGCATTGGCATGACCTCTGAACGTACACGCGAGCGTCTGATTCAGCGCTTGCGTGAAGAGGGCATCGTTAACCAGAACGTGCTTGAAGTCATTCGTCGCACACCCCGTCACCTGTTTGTCGATGAAGCCTTGGCGCACCGGGCTTACGAAGACACGGCGCTGCCGATTGGCAACAACCAGACCATCTCCCAGCCTTATATGGTGGCGCGCATGAGCGAGTTGCTGCTGGAAGATGGCCCGCTGGACAAGGTCATGGAGATCGGCACCGGCTCGGGTTACCAGACGGCTGTGCTGTCGCAGCTGGTTGAGCGGATCTTCTCGGTCGAACGAATCAAGGTATTGCAGGATCGGGCCAAAGAGCGGTTGCTCGAACTCAACCTGCGCAACGTGGTTTTCCGCTGGGGTGATGGCTGGGAAGGCTGGCCAGCGCTGGCACCTTACAACGGCATTATCGTGACCGCTGTGGCGACAGATGTTCCTCAGGCATTGCTTGATCAACTGGCGCCTGGCGGCCGTCTGGTGATTCCAGTCGGCGCGGGCGATGTTCAACAACTGATGCTAATCGTGCGCGAAGATCACGGTTTTGCCAGGCGGGTGATTGGCAATGTGCGCTTTGTGCCACTGCTCAATGGGCCGCTGGCCTGAACCTTTAGATCGGCCCGGATGAATTATAAGACCGGGTACGGGTCATACAGCCCAGCGGGCAGGCCCTGCCCAGTGCGTGTTTAACATTGAACATTGTGTTTATGAGTTGGCTTTGCGATCTGTAAAGCTGCGAAGGCCAGTTATACTTGCGCCCATCGAGGGCCGTTACTGGCGTTTTAATATTTAGCCATCTTCAAAGGGAGCGGCGGGTGAGTCTCACAGTCATTACGCAGCGTATAGGGACCAAAAGCTATCAGAGACTCGCGGTCGGTCTAGTGTTAAGCGCCGCCCTGGTTTTGCTGGCGGCGTGCTCCAGCGCATCCAAAACGAGTACAAGCACCGGTAGTCGTAATGGAGTGGCCCAGCGCCCGGCAGTGACCACTGGCCAGTACGTGGTACGACGTGGCGATACCTTGTTTTCAATTGCCTTTCGCTACGGTTGGGATTGGAAAGCACTGGCTGCACGCAACAAGATTGATGCGCCGTTCACGATCGTTCCAGGCCAGACCATTCGTTTTGATGGCCGTGCAGGCACGGTACCAGCAGGGGGCTCGACCACCACCGTCGTGTCGTCTTCTGCGGGCAGCAAGACCACGGTTATCAAGCGTTCTGGTGCCACAACAACAGCGCCTGCAGCACCCGCGCCGTTGCCGGACGGGCCTGCTCCAAAAGGCTGGGGATGGCCCGCTGATGGTATTTTGATAGGCAAATTTTCTTCAAACGGTAGTTTGAATAAAGGTATTGATATTGCCGGAGATTTGGGACAGCCTGTTTTAGCTGCGTCTGATGGGTCAGTTGTATACGCCGGCAGTGGATTGAGGGGCTACGGCGAATTAGTCATCATCAAACACAGCGACACCTACGTCAGTGCCTATGGTCATAACCGCAGGTTGTTGGTTCGGGAGGGGCAGCAGGTCAAGGTCGGACAGACAATTGCCGAAATGGGGTCAACTGGTACAGACCGGGTGAAACTTCACTTTGAAATTCGCCGTCAAGGTAAACCTGTAGATCCACTGCAATTCCTACCACGCCGTTGATCAGTTACCAGCCTGTTCCTGATGTAGCTAAAAGGAACAGGCTCCAGCGTTGCCAAGGATAAAGGCGATGCTTGAGCTTGAGGTCGAACTCACCAAAGGACTATAACAATGGCTCTCAGTAAAGAAGCGCCGGGGTTTGACATCGACGATGAGGTGCTCCTTATGGACTCCAGCATCGAAAGTGACTTGATGTCAGAAGAAGATGATTCAACCCCTACCACTCGCACCAAGTCAAAAAAAGCACCTGCTTCAAAACAGCACAAGTACATTGACTACACCCGGGCGCTTGATGCGACTCAGTTGTACCTCAATGAAATTGGCTTCTCCCCGTTACTCTCCCCCGCAGAAGAAGTTCACTATGCGCGCTTGTCGCAGAGTGGGGATCCGGCTGGGCGAAAACGCATGATTGAAAGTAACTTGCGACTGGTGGTGAAAATCGCCCGACGCTATGTCAATCGCGGGTTATCGCTGCTAGACCTGATTGAAGAGGGCAACCTGGGATTGATTCGAGCTGTCGAGAAATTTGATCCGGAACGCGGCTTCCGCTTCTCGACCTACGCCACCTGGTGGATTCGCCAGACGATTGAACGGGCGATCATGAATCAGACCCGCACCATTCGTTTACCGATCCATGTTGTCAAAGAACTCAACGTCTACCTGCGAGCCGCACGCGAACTTACGCAAAAGCTCGATCACGAACCTTCCCCTGAAGAAATTGCCAATCTGCTTGAAAAGCCTGTCGCAGAGGTCAAGCGCATGCTTGGGCTCAATGAGCGGGTGTCCTCGGTAGACGTTTCTTTAGGCCCGGACTCAGACAAAACACTGCTTGATACCCTGACGGACGATCGCCCTACAGACCCTTGTGAGCTGCTTCAGGACGATGATTTATCGCAGAGCATTGATCAGTGGCTGTCCGAACTGACAGACAAACAGCGTGAGGTGGTGATTCGCCGTTTCGGGCTGCGTGGGCATGAAAGCAGCACCCTTGAGGATGTAGGGTTGGAGATCGGCCTGACGCGTGAACGTGTGCGACAGATCCAGGTTGAGGGGCTCAAGCGACTGCGAGAGATCCTCGAACGTAATGGCCTATCGAGTGAGTCACTGTTTCAGTAAGCGTAGTTTGTTGACTAAAACCCCGATTTTCGGGGTTTTTTTATGAGCGGCGTAAACGCACGCATGCAGAGGCTGTGCGTCAGATGCTGTAGACGCAGCACGAACTCAGGCATCTTTTCGGCTTGGTCTGTTAAATATGTGGGTTGGAAATGTCGTGTCACGTACGAAGTTGAGCTTTATCAGCGAGCGGCTGTAAGTCTTTACTTACGTTTTCTGTAAGCCAACAGCGTAAGACATGGTCAGGAATGACTTTTTCTTACTTTAAATTTTTTATAAGTCATTGAAAATTAAAGGTTTCATTGATTTTTGAGTCCCCTTCTCGTAATAAAAAGCTATAACTGGTGCGGTTGCAGCAATTTCAGAAGCCTCTAGTATCTTAACTGTGTCGACGGATCGACACGGCGCTCAGGGAAGAACGCTAAGGACATTGCAGGATGCAATTCATCAGGATGATGAGAAGGAACAAAAGGGATTAGGGAAAAAATGTGGGCGGGTCAAACCGCCCCTTTTTTTTGCCTGAAAAAAGTGTTTTAGCGCATGCCTTAAGTGTGGGCCCGAATTCAAAGAAAAACGCCCAAGGCATTAATGGCCTTGGGCGTTTTGCGTTACACGTCTGAAAAACCGTTCAGGGTGAACCGGTCAGGCTTGCAGCGTTGGGTAGTCGATGTAGCCGACCGGGCCTTTCGAATAGAAGGTTTCAGGATGTGCCTCATTGAGCGGCGCACCAGCCTTCAAGCGTGCTGGCAGATCAGGGTTGGCGATAAAAGGCACGCCAAACGCGACAGCGTCAGCCTTGCCTTCAGCAATCCAGGTATTGGCGCTTTCGGCTGTGAAGCGTTCGTTGACGATGTAAGCGCCGCCAAACGCTGCCTTGAGCTGTGGGCCCAGGCTGTCCGGGCCTTCGGCTTCACGCGAGCAGATAAACGCGATACCGCGTTTGCCCAGTTCGCTGGCCACATAGCCAAAGGTTTCAGCCAGGTTTTCATCGCCCATGTCGTGCAAGTCGGCACGTGGAGACAAGTGCACGCCAACCCGGCCAGCGCCCCAGACTTCGATGACGGCATCGGTGACTTCAAGCATCAGCCGTGCACGGTTTTCTACGGAGCCACCGTACTGATCGGTACGCTGGTTGGTGCTGCTTTGCAGGAACTGATCCAGCAAGTAGCCGTTGGCGCCATGAACTTCAACGCCGTCAAAACCGGCAGCTTTGGCGTTCTCGGCGCCGGTGCGATACGCATCGACAATGTCTGCGATCTCAGCCGTTTCCAGAGCGCGCGGTACAGGGAAATCAACTTTTGGGCGCACCAGGCTGACGTGGCCTTTGGCTGCAATAGCGCTAGGAGCAACCGGTTCTTCACCGTTCAGGTACAGCGAGTGGGAGATCCGCCCAACGTGCCACAGTTGCAAAGAGATACGGCCACCGGCGGCATGTACAGCCTTGGTGATGTTCGTCCAGCCGCGCACTTGCTCGTCGGACCAGATGCCCGGGGTGTCCGGGTAGCCGACACCCAGCGGGGTTACCGAAGTGGCTTCGCTCAAGATCAGCCCGGCAGAGGCGCGCTGAACGTAGTATTCAGCCATCAGCGCGTTTGGAACTCGACCTTCATCGGCACGGCAGCGAGTCAGCGGCGCCATGATGATACGGTTGGGCAGTTCGAGATCGCCCAGCTTGATCGGATCAAAAATCGTGGTCATTTATGCAGCCCTCTCAAGGATCAGTGTGTCGCAGTGGCCAGCTCGGCATTGCCGTTCTGGCGAAAAGTAATCAGGGTGACCAGCAGCGCCAGTACTGCCAGTACAGCAGCGGCCAATGGCACGCTGGTGAGGCCGAAACCGTGGGCAATCACACTGCCGCCCACCCAGGCGCCAAGCGCGTTACCGACGTTAAAGGCGCCGATGTTCAGTGTGGACACCAGGTTCGGTGCCGCTTTGCCGAAGGTCACAACGTTGATTTGCAGGGCGGGTACTGCGGCAAACGAGGCGGTGGCCCACAGGAACAGCGTGATCTCGGTTGGAATCAGCGCAACGCTGGTCCAGCTCAATACAGTCGACACCACCGCCATCGCGATAAAGACGCCGATCAAGGTGGCGGACAAACGCTTGTCTGCCAATTTGCCGCCGATGATATTGCCGACAGTCAGGCCCAGGCCGATCAGCAGCAGCGACCAGGTCACGCCAGTGGGCGATACGCCGGTCACGTCGCCGAGCAATGGCGCGACGTAGGTAAAAAGGGTGAACATCGACGCAGAAAACAGCGCGGTCATACTCAGAGAGAGCCAAATCCCGGCGCCTTTGAGCGCGGCCAATTCGGCCCGCATATCGAGTTTTTCTTCGTCACGCTTGGCCGGCAGAAAGCGGATCAGACCAATCAACGCCACTACACCAATCACCGTCACGGCAAAAAACGTAGAGCGCCATCCTGCTGCCTGGCCCAGAGCGGTGCCCAATGGCACGCCCAGCACGTTAGCCAGCGTGAGACCGGTAAACATCAGCGCGACAGCAGACGCGCGCTTGTTGGCAGGCACCAGACCTGCGGCCACCACCGAGCCAATGCCGAAGAACGCGCCGTGACACAACGCAGTGACCACACGGGCAAACATCAGCACGTTGTAATCACTGGCCAGTGCGCAGAGCAGATTGCCGACAATGAATATGCCCATCAACGCGACAAGAGCGGCCTTGCGCGGCAGCTTGGCTGTGGCCAGCGCCATAAATGGCGCACCAATAGCCACGCCCAATGCGTAACCCGTCACCAGCCAGCCAGCGCCGGGGATAGAAACACCAAGATCGGCTGCGACATCGGGCAGCAAGCCCATGATCACAAATTCCGTGGTCCCGATGGCAAAGGCGCTGAGCGCCAGGATGAGTAGCGAGAGAGGCATGGAAATCCTTGTTAAAGCTCTTGGCTCAGTGTTGTGAGGAAAGCCTGAACGGTTTCCTCATTACGTTTGAAAAAGTGCCACTGACCTACCTTTTGGCTGCTGATCAAGCCAGCACGTTGCAACGTGGCAAGGTGGGCAGAAACAGTGGATTGCGACAGGCCGAAGCGTTGATCGAATTGCCCGGCACATACGCCGTGCTCAGTGCTGTGATGCTGGTCAGGAAACTCAACCTGCGGATTTTTAAGCAGGCGAATGATTTCTCGGCGTACTGGGTGTGCCAGCGCTTTTATTATTTCGTCGAGGTCGATCGGCATAGTGGCAGTGCTCAATGGTGTGTAGCGTTATATCGCGATGAGGCGAACTTTAAATCGTAATATCGCGATATACAAATATGATTTCGATCTGAAATCAGTACAAATCGGTATATCGGGTTATAACGATATTTATAGGTCGTGCTGAATAGTGGAGTGCTAAACTGCGCGGCATGAATTATCTCGCACATCTGCACCTTGGTGGCCAGCGGCCAGAAGAATTACTCGGTAGCCTTTATGGCGACTTCGTAAAAGGGCGCCTGCAGGGCCAGTACAGCCTGGCGATTGAATCTGCTATCCAGCTGCATCGCAGCATTGACGTCTTTACTGACGCCCACCCGTTGGTTGACCAATCCTTGTCGCGCTTCACCCAAACCCGGCGCCGCTACGCAGGCATCGTGCTCGACGTATTCTTCGATCACTGCCTCGCGCGTGATTGGTCGCACTATGCCGAAGGCCCCTTAGAGCGCTTCACCACAGACTTCTACAAAGTCCTTAAATCGCAACCCCAGCTACCCAAACGCCTGGCCACCATCGCCCCGCACATGGCAGCGAATGACTGGCTGGGATCCTATCGAGACTTTGGCGTACTCGAACAAGTCTTCAAAGGCATCGCCCGGCGCTTGTCGCACCCGCAAGAACTGACTGGCGCCATGCAAGACCTGCGCACCCTCTACGAACCGCTGAGCGAAGACTTCCGAGCCTTCTACCCGCAATTGCAAGCGTTTGCAGAGAAAGAAAAACGGATTCAGCCGCAGTAGCTCTTGATCTGGCTGTTGATTTTGATCTACCTGCGACCTCGCGAGGGAACCTGAGCGAAGCGAAAGCCGTACGTGGGAGCAAGGCCTTTTTGGGGACTTTTGTGGCTGTTTGACAATAGTGCCTCGCCGTAAGGGCGAAACCCGTAAAAAGCCTTAATAAATCAAATGGATATGTACGCAAAACCTTAGAAGCGCTGCCGCTTCGTCGCAGTGGCGCACCAACCCGATCGCAGCCTTCGGCAGCGACTACAGGCGTTCAGCCGTGGCGCCCCCCATCGTTGGCAAGCCAGACTCCCACAGTTCTATGGCGCACGAAAAACCGCAGCAGGTTTAAATGTAAGTGCTTACGATCGCTGCGCAATCGGACGTAGCCTCGCAGGCTCGGCAACTGCTACGAAATCGATGTGTTCCGGCGCCCCCGTCACCACCCTTCGAATCGCCTCCTGAGCCCTGAACGCCAGCGCCGCGCGCTCCTGCTGCTGACAAACAATCGGCTCCAGCAAATGAATCTCAACCTGCGCCTGCTCGTGAGAAAACAACCTCAGCAAATGCGACAGCAAATCATCATCCCCAATAAACGGCGCTATCGCATCAGGCTCACCCTCACGCAAATAACGAATAGCCACCGGCTGCAATGACACATCACTGTCAATCGCCGCCGACAACAGCCGCCCATGAAAGGTACGCACTGAACGACCGTCGGTCGTCGTGCCTTCAGGAAACATCAACAACGAATGCTGTTGTCGCAAATGGTCAGTCATTTGCTCGCGAATCTGCTGGCTGTCGCCTGCCCCCCGGCGAATAAACAGACTGCCTGCCTTGGCCGCCAGCCATCCGGCCACGGGCCAGCCACGCACTTCTGACTTGGACAAAAACGACAACGGAGTCAGTTGCCCCAGCAACGCAATATCCGTCCATGACACATGGTTACTGACCCACAGCATCGGCGTTGCAGGCAACTCGCCAAAAACTGTGACCTGAAAGGGCAGGGCGTTGCTGAGGCGCTTCATGAAAAACTGCGACCAGCGCTGCCGACGGTCCATCGTGCTGTTCAGGCGCAGTTGCTCCATCAACCCGAAAATACTCGCCATGCCCAGCCCCAGGCTGACCACCGCGAGCACGCGTGCCACTCGCCCGTATCGGCGCAAGCGGCTCATTACATGGCTGCCTTGAAGTGGCGCGCATAACGCGGGCACAGCTCGTCACGCTTGAGCAGGATAAAAACATCCGCGACCTGAAAGTCTTCATCCCAGCAGGGTTCGCCGCAAATCTTGGCACCCAGGCGCATGTAGGCTTTGAGCAGCGGCGGCATTTCGGCGATGACGTTGGCCGGGACTTCCAGCGCAGGCAGCGGCTTTTTAGGCTCGGCACGCAAGTGTTCAGTGCACAGATAACGCTCGCGCAGGCGTTGCATGATCGCCTGGGCCTGGATGCCGCCGTCTTGCATCGGTATGCTCGCGCAGCCCATCAGGTAGTGGTAGTCGCCCTGATTGAGGACTTCAGCCAATTCGCCCCACAACACAGCGATGGTGCCGCCATTGCGGTAGGCCGGATCGACACACGTACGGCCAATCTCAAGGATCGGCCCTTGCAGGTGAGCCAGGCCGTGAAGGCTGAATTCTTCTTCACTGTAAAAGTGACCGATGTTTCGCGCGGCACTGTGGTCCAGCAGGCGCGTGGTGGCGACTAACAGGCCGGTATTAAGGTCACGCACCCCAATGTGCTCGCAGTGAGCATCGTAATCGTCTATGTCCAGACCCCGTTCTGCGCTTTTCAGCTTGGCGTTCAGCTCGCCGCTGAAGACACGAAAGCGCAAGGCTTGAGCCTCGCGCAAGGCCTCTGGGCCAAGCAAGCGTTCTGCCTGCAGTCGGCGTTCTTGAGCGGTGTCGCGGATACGGGCGATCTGGGCCATTGCGAATCTCCGTGCAGGTATCAAGCCTGCCTTGTCGACTGAGGTGTGCAATCTCAGGCTAAGGAGCCGCAGTGTCATGACCATGACAATTGGGTGATGCTTGTATGACAGCCCATTCGGCCTCAAGGAACTGGCGCTGCCGATGAGCGTCTTAACGCAGCGTAATAAAATCCTGCCCAGATCCCTCCACTAGGGGTACTGTTCGTTCCTGTTTATCTGTCGATGAGTTTCTATGTTTAAAGCGTTTTTATCGTCCACTTGCGCCCTGTTATTGACCTTGGGTGTGAGCCTGTCTGCTCAGGCCAATTGGTACCTGGACGGTGAGTCATCCCGCCTTGCATTTATCACCACGCAAAATGCCAATGTCGCGAACATGCACCGTTTTCTGGTGTTGCACGGCAAAGTGGACCGCAAGGGACAGGCGCAATTGCGTATCGAAATGGACTCGGTCAACAGCGCGGTGCCTTTGCGCGATGAGCGTATGCGCGATCAGTTGTTTGATTTCAAGCACTTCCCGGAGGCGCGAATTACCGCGCAAATAAACCTGCAACCGATCAACGACCTTGCACCTGGCGCGCAACTGGAATTGCACTTGCCGGTGACTGTCCATTTGCGTGACAAGCAGCACACCTATGAGGCCGAACTGTTGGCGACACGTCTGGACGAACATCGTTTTCAAGTCGTGACCCTGGAGCCACTGATGCTGCAAGCCGAAGACTTTGGCTTGCAGCCAGAACTTGAAAGCCTGCGTAAATTGGCCGGGTTGTCGGCAATCAGCTTTTCAGTACCGGTGAGCGCGGTGCTGATTTTCACGGCCCGCTGATATGGCCGGCGCAGTGTTTCCATGGCGCAGCGCCAATCAGTTCGAATTGCTGATCGATGGCCCGAGATTTTTTCCGCGGATGCTGGCGGCCATCGAGCAGGCGCAAGAACACATCGATCTTGAACTCTATCTGGTTGAAGCCGGAAGCTGCGCTGAAACCATCGTCCATGCGCTTGAACAAGCAGCTCGGCGTGAGGTGCGGGTGCGCTGTCTGTTCGATGGCTATGGCAGCCTGGCGTTTACCTCGGGCTTGCGTCGCAGGCTGACCGAGGCCGGTGTTGAGCTTCGGTTTTACAACCCGCTGAGCTGGCGCCGTGGTCTGAATAATCTGTACCGCGATCACCGCAAATTGTTGCTGGTTGATCAGCAGTTGGCGGTGGTGGGCGGGACGGGTGTTACCGATGAGTTTTGGCAACCCCTCGAAAACACCTGTGACTGGCATGAAGTCATGGTCCAGATTCAAGGCCCGCTGGTTCAAGACTGGCAGATGCTGTTTGAGCGTCAATGGCGCGCCAACATCAGCCGAAAGGCCTGGAAACCCGCCAGGCACTTCGGGCTTGTGCGGTTGCCGCGGGTGCCTGAAAAGGGCGAGGGCATGGGCCGTGTGGCGTATGCCGATGCTCATCAGCATCGCGATATTTTGCATTCGCTGGTGCGGGCCATTAACAGCGCCAAACAGAACATCTGGTTGGCCACGCCTTATTTTTTACCGACCTGGAGTGTTCGGCGCTCGCTGCGCCGTGCGGCCAATCGGGGGGTTGATGTGCGCCTGCTGCTGACGGGCCCGCGCACCGATCACCCGTCTGTGCGCTATGCCGGGCATCGCTACTACCCGCGACTGCTCAAGTCCGGGGTGCAGATTTTTGAATATCAGCCGTGTTTTTTGCACCTCAAAATGGTGCTGGTCGACGGCTGGACCAGCATCGGTTCCTGCAACTTTGATCATTGGAACCTGCGCTTCAACCTTGAGGCCAACCTTGAAGCGCTCGACCCTGCGCTGACTCAGGCGGTGACCGCCAGTTTTATCGCTGACTTCGCCCAGAGTCAGCCCATCAGTCTGCAAACCTGGCAGTCACGGCCCCTGTGGCGGCGAGTTAAACAGCGTATCTGGGGCTGGGTTGACCGGCTGGTAGTGAACTTTTTTGGGCGTCGCTAATGCCTTGTCTGTTTAAACACAGTGTTTTGTTGGGGGTTACCTAGCCTTTTGTTTAACACGCGGTTACATAACGTTTCAGAACGTGCAAAATCGAACCCCTTCACGGGTGACTGGAAAGCGTGAAGCCTGATTTTTCTGGAGCGTTTTGCATGACACCTTCGTTGTTGCTGGCCGTCCTGGCCTCGGGCTTTATCTATGGCATCACTCCGGGCCCAGGCGTCCTGGCCGTTTTTGGTATTGGTGCTGCCCGCGGGCGTCGTGCGGGCGCCGGATTTCTCTGCGGGCATTTGTTGGGGGATGTGATTTGGTGCAGCACGGCGCTGATTGCGATTGTCGGTGCACGCGAATTTGGCAGCACCGCCTTCAATGTGCTCGGCCTGCTCAGCGGTCTTTACCTGTTTTGGCTGGGCCTGCGTGCCGTCCGGGCCAAGCGCAGTAGCGGGGCGCAACAAGGCCCGGCCCGACAGCCCTTTGCCCACGGTATTATCTTTGGCTTGACCAATCCCAAAGCCTATCCGGTGGCCGTGGCGACATTTACTGCGCTGCTGTCAGGGCGTGCAGAACTGCTGACCTGGTCCATGCTGCCTTGGCTCATCGCCTTGAGCTTTGTGGGCGGGGCGCTGGCTTATGCGATCTTGATCGGGATCGTGGGGGCCGGGCATGTCCGGGCGCTGTATCAACGTCATGAAGTGCTGATTACCCGTTTGTGCGGCGTGATGTTTATCGGTTTTGCGATCAGTGCCTTGGCGCATGCCCTGCCAGGGTTGGTGAGCACTAACGATTGAGGTGAACTGCCAGGCGTGCAGCGTTCGATGATCGGTAGCACATATTCACTAGGCATAACGCATTATCGGGATGTAATATCATTACATTATATTTCGAGCGACCCGCGTGAAGACTTCTCGATCCCCCCTTGCTGGCGTAATCGCCGGTTCTGCACTGGCTCAATCTGCGGGTAGGCGACTGCTGGTTTCTTTGGCCATTCTGGTTGTGTTGTGGCTGGGCATTGTATGGGCGGTGTCTATTCCATGAGTGCTGTCAGCATTAGCCTTGATGACCTTACCGTCACGTACGAACGCCGCCCTGCGGTACACCACATCAGCGGGTGTTTTGAGGCCGGCAGCCTCACGGCGATTGTTGGCCCCAATGGCGCCGGCAAGTCGACGCTGATCAAAGCCATTGCCGGTACGTTAAAACCTGCCGCCGGGCACGTCGATCGCGGCAGTCTTGCGCTGCGCAATGTCGGTTATCTGCCGCAAGCGGCCGAGATCGACCGCAGCTTTCCGTTAAACGTTGCAGACACGGTGATCATGGGCGCGTGGCGCAGCATCGGCGCTTTTCGCGGTGTCAGTCGCGAGCAGGCCCGGCAGGCGCAAGAAGCATTGCTGGCGGTAGGGCTGGAAGGGTTTGAAAGCCGCAGTGTCGGGTCGCTTTCATCAGGTCAATTCCAGCGGGTGCTGTTCGCACGCTTATTGATGCAGAACGCGTCGGTCATTCTCTTGGACGAGCCCTTCACGGCCATTGACGCCCGCACCACGCAAGATCTGCTGAAGCTGATCCGCGACTGGCATGGTCAGGGCCGCACCGTGATCGCGGTTTTGCACGACATAGACCAGGTTCGCAAACACTTCCCCACTACGTTGCTGATGGCGCGCGAAGCAATTGCCTGGGGCGACACCGAAACCGTGTTGCACGCCGACAATTTGCGTCGGGCGCGCAACATGGCGGAGTACTGGAGTGATGACGCAACACCCTGCGCGATGAATGAGGAGCCGCTGTCATGATGATTTATCAGATGGTGATTCAGCCTTTTGTCGAGTTTGGTTTTATGCGCCGAGCCCTGATTGCCTGCCTGGCGCTCGGTATCGGTTCTGGCCCGGTGGGTGTGTTGCTGATGTTACGCCGCATGAGTCTGGTCGGAGATGCCATGAGCCATGCGGTGTTGCCGGGAGCGGCGGTGGGTTTTCTGTTTGCAGGTCTGTCATTGCCTGCGATGGGGTTTGGTGGATTGATCGCAGGCCTCTTGGTGGCGTTGCTGTCAGGGCTGGTCAGCCGATTCACGACCCTGCGTGAAGACGCCAGTTTCGCGAGTTTTTATCTGACGTCTCTGGCGGCAGGCGTACTGATTGTCTCGTTGCATGGTTCCAGCGTGGACCTGCTGCATGTGCTGTTCGGCACGATTTTGGCCATCGATAACCCGGCCATTTTCATGGTCGGTGGCATCGCCTCATTTACCTTGATCGTGCTCGCACTGATTTATCGACCGCTGGTGCTGGAGTGTTTTGATCCAGGGTTTCTGCGTGCAGTCGGCGGCAGCGGATCGCTGTATCACGTGCTGTTTCTGTTGCTGGTGGTGCTCAACCTGGTGGCGGGCTTCCAGGCACTTGGCACATTGATGGCTGTGGGCATGATGATAATTCCGGCGACCGTCTCGCGGTTCTGGGCCACGTCCTTGAGCGCGCTAATGATCATCTCGACGCTGGTTGCCACCTTGTCAGGCTTTATTGGCTTGATCGTTTCCTTTCATGCCGGTGTCGCGTCCGGCCCCGCGATTGTGCTGACCGCCAGCGCCTTTTATGTCTTTTCGCTGCTATTCGGGCGCAGCGGCATTGTGCGCCGCCTGTTCCCGAAAGCGCATCTCGCCCACTGATTTCAGACACGCAAAAAGAAGAGGGGATTCGAATGAAGCCGTTAACACTGCTGGCTGCTGTTTTCGCATTGTCGAGTATTGCCGGTCTTGCTCAGGCCAAACCCATCGAAGCGGTAGCGTCGTTCACCGTCATCGCCGACATGGTGCATAACGTGGGCGGTGACCATGTGCACGTGACCTCACTGATTGGCCCCAATGGCGACCCGCATGCCTACGAGCCGACGCCCAACGATGCGCAAGCCTTGAAGCGCGCCGACATCGTTTTTGTCAGCGGCTTGCACCTTGAAGGGTGGCTCGATCGCCTGATCAAGGCCTCGGGCTACAAAGACCAGCCGGTGGTGCTGTCCAATGGCATCAAGACCCGCAGCATGGAGGAAGACGGCAAGCAGATCACCGACCCGCACGCCTGGAACAGTGCGGCGAATGGCGTAGTCTATGTGCGCAATATCATCAGTGCCTTGCAAAAAGCCGACCCGGCCAATGCCCGCGATTATCAAGCCAAGGGCGAGCAGTACATCAAGCAACTGGAACAACTGGATGCTTATGCTCGCGCGCAGGTCCAGTCAATCCCCAGTGACAAACGCAAGGTCCTGACCTCGCACGATGCGTTTGGTTACTTCGGCGATGCCTATGGCGTGACGTTCCTGTCGCCGTTGGGCTTGTCGACAGAAACTGAAGCATCGGCTTCGGACGTGGCCAAGTTGATCAAACAAATCAAGCAAGAACACGTCAGCACCTACTTCTTCGAAAATTCCAGCGACCCGCGGCTGGTCAAGCAAATCGCTAATGCCAGCGGCGCGCAACCGGGTGGCGAGCTTTACGTTGAATCGCTGTCACCCACCGATGGCCCGGCACCCACCTACGCGCAGATGTTTCGCTACAACGTCGATAAGCTGACGGCGGCCATGAAAGGCAATTAAACGTCTATCGCACTCTTGTAGCCGCTGAAGAGCAAAGCGAGGCTGCGATGCGGAGCGCAGGACCGCCGTTTGGGGTCGCTGCGCCACCCATCGCAGCCTCATTCTTCGGCAGCGGCTACAGGTCTCTTCGAGGCCTGTAGCCCTTTGCGCTAATCATTAATGCGATATAGATATATTAAATAGTTCTTTTATCTCTTTAAGTTCGGATTGCTAGTATCCAAGGCTAATGGCCTGCACTGCTGATCAGTGGCTGGGGCCACCTTCTTGAGTTTTTCTTTTGAGATCCTGGGATGAGAATTAGCCTTCTGAGTTCAGCCGTTGCTGCCGCACTTTTTCTGGTGAGCGCAGGCGCTTTCGCCGATGTAGCTGCCATCAAAAACAAGGGCGAGATCGTTATTGGTACCTTGGGTACTGATGAGCCCAACAGTTTCGTTGACCCCAAGACCCGTCAGATCATCGGTTATGAGATCGATCTGGGAAATGAAATTGCCAAGGACCTGGGGGTCAAGCCGGTCTACAAACAGATTGCCGTAGCGGCGCGCATTCCTGAGTTGCAGCAGGGGCGAGTCGATCTGCTGGCCGCTTCGCTGACGCACAACAAAGAGCGTGAGGCGTTGGTCGATTTCTCGTATTCAGTGTTGATTACTGGGCAAAAAGCCATGGTGAAGAAGTCCAGCGGCGTTACCGCGCTTGATCAACTGGCCGGGGAGAAAATTCTGACCGTGAAAGGTGGCACTCAGGAACCCAACATCCTAAAGGCACTGCCTACCGCTAAAGTCGTGACGTTTGACACCTCGCAACAAGCGCTGCTGGCCTTGCAACAAGGCAAAGGCAAGGCCTTTGTCGATGATGAGTCGGCTCTGACTAACGATTACGCGAAGATCGGCGCAGCCGCCAAGGGCTACGCAATCCTCCCTGAAAACCTCAGCATCGAAGCACTGGCGCTGGCGTTGCCCAAAGACAGTGGCGACTTGAAAGTGGCCGTCGACAAAACGCTCGCACGTCTTGAAAGCTCGGGTGAGGCCGAGAAGTTGTACCTGAAATGGTACGGCCCTGGCACCAAATCGAACCAGGCCGAGCGCCATTTCAAGATCGACTCCGATCAGGTTGAGTAACCGCTGCCATTAGGCGGGCTGGTCGTGACATTGCTGGTCTGGTAACCCCAGGCAACGCCAATGAATGGCCAGCCGGTCTCCAAGAGTTTTGCGCGAGATGCTGGATTTTGATTATTCGTTACTCCTGAGCGGTCAATACCACGACATGCTGCTCAGTGGCTTGATGCTGTCCATCAAGCTCGCCTGTGTCACGTTACTGTGCGCACTGCCGCTGGCGCTGTTGGTTGCCTTGCTGCGCCTGTCACCTGTGCGTGCGTTGCAATGGCTGGGTTTTGCCTACGTCGAGTCGATTCGAAATATTCCGCTGCTGGCGCACATGTTGTTCTGGTATTTCGCGGCGCCCGAGTTTTTGCCTGAGTCCTTTCGCGAGTGGCTCTACGCCGGCAACATTGAGGCTATCAGCGCCATCGTCGCGTTGACGCTGTACACCGCAGCCTTTATGAGCGAAGACATTCGCAGTGGTATCCGCGCGATCCCCATCGTGCAATTGGAAGCTGGGCGAGCCCTGGGGTTTGGTTACCTTGCGAGCATGCGTCTGGTGGTCTTGCCGCAAGCCTTGCGGGTGACCATTGCGCCGCTGATCTCGCAAACCCTCAATCTGTGGAAAAACACCAGTATCGCCACCGTGGTCGGTGTGGCCGAGTTGATGTATCAGGCCGGTCAGGTTGAAACCGCAACATTTCGCAGCCTTGAATCCTTTGCCTTTGCCACAACGGCTTACCTCAGCGTGTCGCTGCTGATCACCGGCGCTGCGGCGTGGTACCAACACCGCTACGTGCAGGCGAAATCACGATGACCACAGTAGAGTTGATCGATTCGTACTGGGTGTATTTCCTGGTCGGTCAATACCCCAACGGACCACTCGGCGGGCTGGCACTGACCTTGATTCTGGCGTCTTCTGCGCTGGTGTTGGCGATGCCGCTGGGCGTGCTGTTCGGGTTGGCGCGACTCAGTCCGTGGCGCTGGCTGCGTTGGCCGGTCACGGCGCTGGTGTTTGTGGTGCGCGGCACCCCGTTATTGATGGTTATTTTTTGGGCGTATTTTTTTCTGCCCAGCCTCACCGGCTTCAAGACCGACCAATTCACCACCATGCTGATTGCGTTGGTGATCTTCGACGCGGCGTACCTGTCAGAGATCGTTCGCGCCGGGGTGCAGGGGCTTGATCGCGGGCAGGTGGAAGCCTCGCGCTCGCTGGGCTTTGGTTATTGGCGCACGATGCGCTGGGTCATCCTGCCTCAGGCGCTGCGCACAATGCTGCCGTCGCTGGTCAACCAGTTTGTGTCGACCATCAAGGAGACCTCGTTGGGCTACATCATTGGCCTATCGGAAATTTCCTTTATCGCTTCGCAGATCAACACTCAGGTGTTCACCATGCCCGCTCAGGTCTACCTGATTCTGGGGCTCACGTATTTTGTGTTGTGCTTTGGCTTGTCGCGTTTCGCCTTTTGGCTGGAGCGGCGGCAGACGCAACGTGTTTCCTTAACTGACCACAGCAAGGTTGCCTGATGATTCGGCTGGAGCAGGTTAATAAATGGTATGGCGCCTACCACGCGCTGGTGGATGTCGACGAGCACATTGCCAAGGGCGAAGTGGTGGTGATTTGCGGGCCGTCGGGTTCTGGCAAATCGACATTGATTCGCACGCTCAATCGCCTCGAACCGATCAAGTCCGGACGCATTCTGATTGATGGCCAAGACATTCATGCCAAGGGCCTGGACCTGAACCAGTTTCGCTCACATATCGGTTTTGTGTTCCAGCAGTTCAACCTGTTCCCGCACCTCACTGTGCTGGAAAACTGCACGCTGGCGCCGATTCGACTGCGCGGCCTGAGCGTTGCTGACGCTCGCAAAGAAGCCATGGTGTTGCTGGACCGTGTGGGGCTTGCGCACAAGGCGGATGCCTTCGCCGCCAATCTCTCGGGGGGGCAGCAGCAACGGGTGGCCATCGCGAGGGCGCTGGCGATGCGACCGCCACTGATGTTGTTTGATGAGCCGACCAGCGCACTGGACCCGGAGATGGTTGGGGAAGTGTTGTTGGTCATGCGCGATCTGGCTCGCGATGGCATGACGATGGTCGTGGTGACCCATGAAATGGGCTTTGCGCGCGAAGTCGCAGACCGGGTGTTGTTTATGGATCAGGGGCGGGTGCTAGAGCGAGCACCGGCCGAAGCGTTTTTCCAGAACCCGCAGCATCCGCGCACGCAGAAATTTTTAGCGGATATCCGCACACCTTTTTCTTCTGCTGTTTGAGGGTTGAGTTGTCATGAGCACTGCGATCCAGGAATTACCTATCATTGATGTGGCATCACTGTTTACCAAAAACGGACGTGGTGAAGTCGCTGAACAGATCAGCCGTGCGTGCCGCGAGCAGGGTTTTTTCTATGTCATCGGGCATGGGGTCGACCCTGCACTGGTGCAGCGGCTGGAAACCTTGAGCCATGAGTTTTTTGCTCTGGATGAGGCCACTAAATTGCGTTGGCGGATGGAGCTGGGTGGGCGCGCCTGGCGCGGTTACTTCCCGCTTGGCGGCGAGCTGACATCAAACCGGCCAGACTGGAAAGAAGGGTTGTACCTGGGGACTGAGCTGGATGAATCGGCACCCGAAGTCGTGGCCAAAACCCCGGTTCATGGCGCCAACCTGTTTCCTGATGTTGTCGACTTTCGCGAAACCATCCTGGCTTACATGCAGGCCGTCACTCAATTGGGGCATCGCTTGATGGAAGGCGTCGCCTTGAGCCTGGGGTTGGACGAGCATTATTTTTTTGATCGCTACACGGCCGACCCATTGATTCTGTTCCGCCTGTTCAACTACCCGTCGCAACCCGTTCCAGAGGGGCTGGATGTGCAATGGGGCGTGGGCGAACACACCGATTATGGGCTGTTGACCCTTCTTCATCAGGACAGCATCGGCGGCCTGCAAGTGCGCACTCCCCAAGGCTGGATCGATGCGACGCCCATCCCAGGCGCATTTTTGTGCAACATCGGCGATATGCTGGATCGCATGACAGGTGGCTTATATCGCTCGACGCCGCATCGTGTTGCACGCAACACCTCGGGCTCCGATCGGTTGTCGTTCCCGTTGTTCTTCGATCCCAACTTCCGTGCCCGCGTGCAACCGATTGGCGGCTTACCCGTGGTTGAGCAGCAGGACGACAGCGCCCAGCGCTGGGACAAGGCCAATGTGCATGCCTTCCACGGAGAGTATGGCGACTACTTGTTGAACAAGGTTTCAAAGGTCTTTCCACAACTGCGTGAGAGCTTGTTGTGAGATGAGGGGGAGGCACAATGCAATTGCCTGTTGTTCAGGACTATCAAAAGATCGCAGCTTGCAGCGGCTCCCGCGGGCAGTCGTAAATAGACGGTCGCGGTCTTTCAGTTAAATAGGGATATAGGAGAAGGAGGTTAAGCAAGAAGTCGGCAGATAAGCCAGAAAGCGCTTGAAAATGTGGAGCGGGTAGAGGGAATCGAACCCTCATCTAAAGCTTGGGAAGCTTTCGTTCTACCACTAAACTATACCCGCTCAAAGCGGCTAACTTTGTACCAGAAGTTGGCTCTGATGAGAAGTTTTTATTCTTGAAACAGCCAATTTTTGACGTTGTTTAAAACTTTTCCTTGTAGCTGGGCGCATCACAGCGCAAGCGACATGGGTTTCGGCGCTCTGGAAAATAATGGCGCAGGCGGCTTTAAAAAGTTCAGCAGGGCAATCTTGCTGATGTGACTGGCCTGCTTGTGTTCCATGTCCAGAAAGTGCCCGGTGTTTTCCAGACAAATAAACTGGCTGTTGCGGATCGGGCGCGCAAACTGCACGACGTCGCTGGCTGCGGTGTACTCATCCCAGGCGCCATTAATAAATAGCACGGGTATTTCAATGCTTTTCGTGGCGTTGAGGTAGCACTGCTGATCGCCCGTCAGTACCTGATCGATATGAAAGTGCATTTGAGCGTATTCATGCTCGGCCAAGGTGCTGACGTGCCGAAAGTTGAAACGCTTGAACAGCGAGGGTAAGTGTTTGCCCAAGGTGTCATTGACCAGGTTGCCGACTTGCGTGCGGTTGCAGTCTGCAAGGCAACGGCGACCGCGCTCTAGGTAGTTGCGCATGGGGGCGTTGATGAGCGGCGAAAAGGAGCTGATAACGGCTTTTTCGATGCGTCGTGGTGCGCTCGCCAGTGCGGTCAGCGCAGCTGTGCCCCCCCATGAAAATGACAGTAAGTACTGCGCATCAAAATGCTCGGCCAGTTCCAGAAGCACGTGGGCTTCGAGTTCTTTGGTCAGCATGTCTTGGTGCCGATTGTGCGGTTTGGACTTGCCAGCATAAGGCTGGTCGTACAGCACGACGTTCAGATACGGGTGCAGATTCTTCACGGTTTGGGCAAACGAGGCTGTGGTAGCCATAGAGCCGTTGACCAGGATGATGGTGTTTTCTGCGGTATCAGAGTGATAGAACTCGGTATGAATCCGATATTGCCCTTGAATGTCGAGCACAGCGATTTCGGGCTTCATCATGGCGTCTGACTCCAGTGAATCGAGCGTCGGTCAGACGGATAATGCGCTGTGATTGTGACAGGCAGGCGGGGCCATACGTGCATTCAATTGTAGGAGCGAGCTTGTCTCGCGATCTTTTGATCTTTTAAAAGATCGCAGCTTTTTCCTGATCGGTGAGTGCTCGGTACTCGCCTGGAGCAAGCCGGCTGTCGAGGGTCAAGGGGCCAATGCTTTCACGGTGCAAGCGCACGACTTTGTTGTTGAAGTAGCCAAACATGCGTTTGACCTGGTGGTAGCGGCCTTCCACGATGCTCAAACGCGCACTGCAAGGGCCGATCAACTCCAGTTTGGCGGGCAATGTGGTCAGGTTCTCATAGGCGAAATACACCCCCTCAGCGAACTTGGCGACATATTCGCCGCTGATGGGCTGCTCGGTCTCGACGTAATACACCTTGGGCAATTTGGTCTGCGGTTGAGTCAGATGGCGTGACCAGTGGCCATCATTGGTGATGAGCATCAGGCCGCTGGTGTTGAAGTCCAGTCGGCCAGCGATATGCAGGTCGTGTTTGTCCGCTTCGTTCAGCAGATCAAGCACCGTCGGGTGTTCGGGGTCTTGGGTGGCGCTGACGCAGCCAGGCGGTTTGTGCAGCATCAAATAGCGCGCAGGTTTACCGGCTTGCAAGACCTGATCGTCAAGCTCGACACAGCTGAATTCCCGGACATCATGGTGCGGGTCAGACACAACCTGACCATCGACCCGAACTCGTTTTTCTATGAGCAACAGGCGGGCTTGCTGGCGGTTGAACTGGGGCAAGTTGCTAAGAAAACGGTCTACGCGCATAGCGATCAATCACAAGAAAGACAGGCGTGCATCTTACGTGAGCTGTTCAGTCGGTGCTGGCGGCAATGGGTTTAACACGTCTGCGCAACGCGGGCAGAGGCATGCACTGTTGCGTTGTTCGAGCGGCAAAGCCTGGAGGATCTGCGGGTCAATGCTGACGCTGTAGCACCAGCAGGGTTGGTCCTTGGTTTCAGCGCTGGCCATTGAGCAGTCATTGCGCGCACCGCAGGCGGGGCAGAGGTTGGGGGCAGTCATGTCGGGGTGTCCGTTGGTGGGCCAGCGTCAGTGGTTTGATTGTATGCGTTGTGAAAACCCTGTGCGCCGGGCGATGCATCAAGCCTGGGTGGATCCGCTGGTCTGACAGTTTTAATTCATGGCACCGAGCCTAATGTTGACGGTCTTAAAAAATGTCAGGCAGCGTTGCTGTTTGACGCCGTCCAGCGCCGCTGGTGCGTGCCCTTTAGCGGTCCAGGAGGCCGCCATGTATCGTCGTCTACTCACTATTGTTGTGTTGAGTTTGGCTGTGTCTGCTTGCGTGCCGTATTACTCGGGCTATAGCGGTTATCGCGCTACCGAGGTGTATACCTCGCCAGCACCCTATTACTACGGCGGTTATCGTTCTTACTACGTCTACCCACGGGGCTACTACGCGCCGTCGCCACGTTACTGGGGTCCCGGCTACCGTCCGTCTCCTGGGTATCACAACGGCTATGGGGGTGGCTATGGCGGTGGTTACGGCTCAGGCCAGGGCAGGGGGTGGGGAGGCCGATAAAGGGGCTTAAGGCTCCGGTCCCGCACGGCTTGTCACAGGCTGACGTTCGTTATGTCAGCCTGTGATGCAAGGCACAGGTGCATTGATCAATTGACAATAGGGGCGAGCTTTTTTAGTGTCCGCGGCATTGTTTTTCAGGGTATAGCCATGACGTCGGATGATCGTATAAAACTTGAAGCTGTCTGGAAGCAGGCTTTGCGTGAGGAGTTCGATGAGCCCTACATGAGCGAGCTGCGTGAATTCTTGCGGCTTGAGCACGCGGCCGGGAAAGAAATTTACCCGCCGGGTCCGCTTATTTTCAATGCGTTGAACTCCACCCCGCTGGATAAAATCAAAGTGGTGATTCTTGGGCAAGACCCCTACCACGGGCCGGGTCAGGCACATGGCTTGTGCTTTTCAGTGCAACCGGGCATCGCTGTGCCGCCCTCACTGGCCAACATCTATAAAGAACTCAAACGCGATTTGAATATTGATGTCGCCCCGCATGGCTGCTTGCAGCATTGGGCGGATCAAGGGGTTCTGCTGCTCAATACGACCATGACTGTGGAGCGGGGGATTGCCGCTTCCCATGCAAAGAAAGGCTGGGAACGTTTCACTGATCGCATTATTCAAGTGGTGAGTGAGGAGCAGCCCAAGCTGGTCTTTTTGTTATGGGGGGCTCATGCGCAGAGCAAGCAAAAGCTGATTGATGCAACCAAGCATCTGGTGCTGACGTCGGTACATCCTTCGCCGTTGTCTGCGTACCGCGGCTTTATCGGCAATGGGCACTTTAGCCGAACCAACAAGTTTCTTGAGCAGAATGGCTTATCGCCTGTCGACTGGGCGTTACCGCCGATTTAAGCAGCCTTTGTTTGCTTCGGGGCAGTCCTATATTTGGCACACCAGGTAAGGCGCCTGGTGTGCTGGCTCGCGCTAGGCTCTGTACGAAATGTATCTGCGCTCGGTAATGCTGCGTTTAAAACAGGCTCGAAATGCTCATTTACAGCCCGTAGACTCCGCTTTCTCGCCTGTTTTCGCCTTGCCTGACCTTCGCGCGAAAAAATTTCGTACAGAGCCTAGCGGTCGACTCGAGTCAGACCAGGCGCAATCGCCGGTTGTCGGGCGCCTCAATCACTCTTCCTACAATTGCCCCGACGGGCACAGCCCAAGTCATTCCGTTGGCTGGGTCGGTAATGACGGCAAGGGTGTCGATGCTCGCACTGATGTCCAGACGTCGTCGTTCATGGAGGATCTTCAGATCGCCATAGGCATCACTGACCAGTTTTTCCGCAAGAGGCATGGCCAGTTCAAAGGTCGATCTCAAATACTCAACAGCTTTGCAAAATAGCACCTGATCATTTCCGGCATGTTGAGCCTGGTAACGTTGTAAAAAAAACAGCGCCGCTTGCTGAATACAGTGCTGTCCATCGCTTTGAGAGTAAATAGGGATCATGCTCGTACGCTCTCATCAACAATTTTCTCGGTAGGCAGCGCCGCTTGGCGCAACTCTTGGTTGACGCCTGGAAGATGAACATTCGGGTTCGGCATGCCACTGGGAGACAATTCATGGGTCATTTCAAATTCGGCCCTGACCGACCAGCCGCAAGCTTCAGTTGTGCATTGCAAATAAGCTACGCGTAAGAAGATATGTCGACCTTCGCTGGTGCGAATACGCATTCTGCTTAAACAATGCGGACAAACCATTTTATAAGTGCTCATGACTGACTCCAGTTGAACTATTGTTTTGTGCCCGATTAAATAAGCACGTTAATTTCAAAAAAAGACCAATCCATTGATCAGTGCGAGCTGACAGCCTATGAGAAGAGATCGTCAGTTTTATTGATGGAGGGTAAGGTTTTTTAACCGTGCTTGTAAGATTTTTGACTCCTGTTAAGTAATATTTTTGATGTGTTATTTGGAAGTGTTTAATTTTTCCTGGTCTGTTGTTTCTCTATTATTTTGTTTGGATGATATTTGTTACATATCTAGAGCTTTAAATTACTCAAAGTGCGTAAATTCTGCCAAAAAACACAACAAAGTCAAATTGGAATAATTCAAATTGAATAGCAGTAAATCAATTGAAATACTCGGGCGGTTGAAAAAAATAACCCACGTGAAAACGGACTCCGGACTTTCTGAGGTGCTGGGTGTCAGCCCGCAAACGCTCAGTAGCTGGAAGGGCAGAGGCCGTATTCCTTATTCGGTATGTATGGAGGTGGCGCAGGCGCGTGGTATCTCTCTTGATTGGTTGTTTGGCGGCCAAGGCCCGATGTTATTGCAGGCACCACAACCCCTGGTTGAATCACTTGGCAGGCTGACTGAGTATGAGAAAAAAATCGTGTTGATGTTTCGTGTGTTAAACCGTTCAGATCAGCGTGCCGTTTATAAAATGATGGAAGAGAAGCAACAGCTTCAGCGACTGAACAGAAAAGTTAAAGAGTTGTCAGCGTGTCTTGAAGTCGTCATGCCCCGTGTTTAGATTACTTGGGGCCTTTGAGCCGCCGTATGACATCGACAATGTCCATGGTGTTGACCCAAATCATAAGTTTATTACTGATAGGAATAACCACTAGCGCACAGATAAATGCAGTGACCCCAGCCGACAAGCCTGTCAGGTGTGGCAAGGCGACCGGTGTGAACAGATACCCGACGCAGGCACTCAAGAGAAACGAACCAAAATGTTGCCAGCCCTTGAGGGTCCTGCGCGCGCTGGTCGCAACCCATGCCCCCAGAGACGCCCCAAAGACCGCATCACGATCGATCATCTCGATGATGGGCAACCCGGCGTTGAGGTACCAATGAGTAGCAAAACTAAAGAGTTCATTCGTCATGATGCCTGTTCTCACACGTGAATAGGCCTTTGGGGGATACCTCGTCAAGGTGGCACGCCCGTCCGCACTCTGCGACTTTGAGATGGTGGAAAAGTTCAAGGGCAGTGGTTGTTTCAATGGCGTTGATGTAGTACGTCACTAATATTGAACAATCATCAATGCTTGGGGCAGGTACGTGTTCGAGATGAACATAGCCTTGTTGTCGAAAGTTAAAGCGCCAGGCAGCGAGCGTCTTGTTTACTTTTGATGTGGCGCCCAGTGCCGCTATTTTAAGTCGAGCCTCGCTGATGGTTGAGTTTAATGACAGAGCGTCCCTTAGTTGTCTCAAATTGACGGGCGGCCAAAACGTATCATCGGTGGGGCAATGAAAAGTGGGTGCGTAAGTGATGGGAGTGTTCATGGTTATATCCCTTGGCGATCTCTCGTGGCGCCCAATAAGCTTATAAAGGCATGCCGAGTTTTATGGCTTTGAGGACGGCAGCATGACGCGACGTAACGCCAAATTTGAGCCGTAAGTTGGCGATGTGGAAATTGATAGTTGCTTCTGATCTTTTCAAAATAATCGCCACCTCAGCGCTGGTCTTTCCTTGAGCACACCACTCGAGTATTTCCTGCTCTTTGGGGGTGAGAGTCGGCACAAAGTGCGGTGAAGAATACGGTTTTGGGGCCGAGAGAGGCGCTTCGCAAAGAGGAATTTTTTTCATATGCTGCCCTTGCTTTTAGTGTTGTGCCGGACGGAAGGATAATTCTTGAGGTACTAAAAATAATCGTTCTGATAACAGCGGAACAACGAAGCAGGTTTGTAGGAATATCGATTACAGTACGGGAATATTCCTACAGTAATATGTGAAGTTTGTGCGTTAACGGGGTGTGACGCGTGCCCAGTAACGAAATAGGGGCTCTGCCAAGAAGAGTACAAAGAGCAAACGCATGACTTGCAAGGCTGTCACCAGTGGAACTGACAGCTGCAGTGTTTCTGCGGTGAGGCTCATTTCTGCAATACCACCGGGCATCATGCCCAGAGTGATGGAGCGCAGGTCGAGATGGGTCAGGGCGCTCAAGCCGAACGCGCACAGGCTGGCGATCAGCATCGTCAACGCAGTGCCCAGCAGGGTTCGTCCGATGAACGAGGGGGCTCGGCGGAAAAAAGCGCGATTGAAGTGACAGCCCAGCCCGCTGCCAATCAGCCATTGGCCCATTTGACTGCTGCCGTCAGGCAGACCGATATGCAGGTTCCACGCGATACTGACGGTGGCACTGATCAGCAGTGGCCCGAACAACCAGGGGTTGGGTTGACGCAAGCGCTGCCATATCCAGGCCAGCAGGGCGCCGGCTGGAAACAGCACGGCTAACCAGTAATAGTTGATTGTGCTGGGTTGCACAGCGGGGGCGCCTTCGCCCAGCACGTATTTGAAGGCAGCTGGTACACACAACACGACGGCCAGCACCCTGAGGCTTTGACCACCAGCCACACGGCTTAATACGGCGCCATTGCGTGCGCCGAGATTAACCATTTCCCCCGAGCCGCCGGGCATGCTGGAAAAAAACGCAGTGGCGCGGTCTTCTCCGCTGCGGCGCATCAGCCATACCCCGATAACGCTCGACAGGCTGGTCAGCAGTGCACCGACAAAGATCAGTCCGAAGTGTGCAAGCACTTGCTCCATCACCACCGGCGTAAAGTGCAGGCCGATTCCGATGCCCACCACCCATTGCCCGCATTTGCGCCCGCCGGGTATCTCAGTCAATTGCCAAGGGGTCAGGCAGCGCACCAGGATGATCGCGAGCAAAGAGCCGACCATCCAAGGTAATGGCCAGCCGATAAGGCTGGCGAGGTAGCCGCCAGCCAGACCGACCAGCGGGGTAGCCCACCAACTCTTAAAGCTGGACTCAGGCATTGGCATCAGCCATGGCGCGGCGCTTGGCACTGCGTTTGCGCCAGATGCGCAGAATAGGCAACAGCAGCATGATTGAGACCAGTACCCACACACCCATGGTGATTGGGCTGGCCCACAAGATGTCCAGCGCACCGTTGGAAATCGACAGTGCACGACGCAGGTTCTGCTCCATCAGACCGCCAAGGATGAACCCCAGAAGGACTGGCGAAAGCGGAAAATCGAGCTTGCGCAGGATGTAACCGAAGATGCCGATACCGATCATCAGGAACAGGTCGAAGGTGGTCGCGTGAACCGCATAAACGCCGATGGCGGTAATGATCGCAATCACCGGCACCAGTGCCCAGTTAGGTACCGACAGAATCCGGGTGAAGATACGAATCATCGGGATGTTGAGGATCACCAGCATGATATTGGCGATAAACAACGAAGCGATCAGACCCCAGACAATGTCCGGTTGCTGTTGAAACAACAGCGGGCCAGGGGTGATGTTGTACAGCGACAAGGCGCCGATCATCACCGCCGTGGTGCCAGAACCCGGAACACCGAGTGTCAGCATGGGCACCAGTGCACCGCAGGCCGAAGCGCCAATGGCCGTTTCGGGTGCAGCAAGCCCTCGCGAGTCACCTTGACCGAATGTGCCTGAAGCACCCGCCAGGCGTTTCTCTGTCATGTACGCCACCGCGCTGGCCAAGGTTGCGCCGGCTCCCGGCAGCACGCCCATGATGAAGCCCAGCAAACCACAGCGGATGTTCACCACGAACACTGCCGACGCTTCTTTAAAGTTGAACATCATGCGCCCGGTCGCTTTCACGGCTTCTTGCCCGCGATGGGTCTTTTCCAGCAGCAACAGAATCTCACTGATGGAAAACAGCCCGAGTACCAGCACGACGAATTGGATGCCATCAGTCAGGTGGATGTTGTCCCCGGTGAAACGGTAGACCCCGCTGTTGGCATCAATTCCAACGCACGACAGAAACAGGCCAATCAGCGCTGCGATAAAGGTCTTGAGCGGCCGGTCGCCCGCCATGCCGCCGAGGCAGACAATCGCGAACACCATCAGCACGAAATATTCTGCCGGACCAAAGGCAATTGCCCATTTGGCCAGCAGCGGGGCGAACAGCACCATGCCGCACGTGGCAATAAAGGCCCCGATAAAAGAACTCCAGGCCGACAATGACAACGCCACGCCTGCCAGGCCTTTACGGGCCATAGGGTAGCCGTCGAGGGTGGTCATCACGGTCGATGCTTCGCCCGGGATGTTCAGCAAAATGGAGCTGATACGACCGCCGTATTCACAGCCCAGGTACACAGCCGCCAGCAAAATCAGCGCTGACTCGGGTGGCAGCCCCAAGGCGAAGGCAATCGGGATCAGCAGTGCTACGCCGTTGATCGGCCCAAGCCCGGGCAACAAACCCACCACAGTACCGATCAACGTGCCGCACAGTGCGGTGATCAAGTTGTAAGGGCTGAGCGCGACGCCGAAGCCCTGGCCCAAATAGCCAAAAGTATCCATATCAGTTCTCCAGAACGTCGAGCAGGCCAAGTGGCAGCGGAACGTCCATGGCTTTATCGAACAACAGATAAAGGCCGACGCTCATCAGGCTGATGATCACAATGCTGGGCAACCAGCGGCCGCCATACAGGCGAGCCATCGGGATGCCGACCAGCATGGCGCTAAGGATGAAACCGAGTGTTTCGAATGTGCCGGCAAAGATCAGCAGCAGTACCGTGCACAGGCCAATCTTGATCAGGGTTTCGCGATCCAGTTGCGGGTCGTCTTCGCTGTGCACCACCGGCGTAGGGCGAAAGATCATGTAGATCAACCCCAGGCCCATCAGGCCGAGCATCAACAGCGGGAAGGCGCGAGGTCCGACCGGCTCGTAGGAGAACGAAGCTTGATACGGCCAGGCCATCGCCGCCAGACCGGCGCAGACAATGAGCAGCGCCGAGGCAAAAATACGTTGTAAGAGCATGGTTCACTCCAGGGCTGTGCCCGTGTTCAAGGGCACAGCCTGTGATCAGCGGCGGTTACTGGATGAGGCCAAATTCCTGGGCCAGGATTTTGTAGTCGGCCACCTGTTTTTTCACGTAAGTGTCCAGCTCCGGCCCGGTCATGGAGAACGGGAAGAGTTCACGCTGATCACGCAAGGTGGCGAACTCTTCGGAAACCAGCAGTTTGTCGAAGGCATCCTTCCACCACGCGTACTCGGCATCGCTGACTTTTGGCCCCAGGTAGAAACCGCGCACAACAGGCCAGACAATGTCGTAGCCCTGTTCTTTGGCGGTCGGGATGTCTTTCATTTCCGGCTCGTCGAGGCGCTCATTGGCAAACACCGCCAACAGGCGCATATCGCCGCTCTGGATGTGAGGCATGGAGTCAGAAATGTCGGTGCTGCCGACCTGGATGTGCCCGCCCAGCAGTGCCGTGGCAATTTCGCCACCGCCTTCCAGGGCCACGTAACGCAAGTCACGCGGGTTGATACCGGCCGCCTTAGCGATCAGGGCCGTTTGCATCCAGTCCTGGCTGCCGACTGTGCCGCCAGAGCCGATAACCACTTTGCTCGGGTCTTTTTTCAGCGCTTGAACCAGATCGTCGAGGTTCTTGTAGGGCGAATCACTTTTAACAGCGATAGCGCCGTAGCTTGTGCCGACAGCCGCGAGCCAGCGAACAGCGCTTTCATCGAAACGCCCGAACTTGCCTTGGGCCAGGTTCAGCAGCGAGCCGCTGGACCAGGCCACTAGCGTGCCGGCATCTGCCGGGCGCTGGGCAACCACTGCGTTATACGCCACGGCGCCCACGCCCCCTGGCATGTAGGTCACGCGCATGGGTTTGCTGAGCAGTTTTTCGTTCACCAGTGCGCTTTGCACCAGTTTGCAGGTCAGGTCAAAACCACCGCCAGGAGAGGCCGGGGCGATGCATTCCGGGCGTTTCGGTTCAGCCATTAGTTGGCCAGCAACGAGCATGCAGCCAGCCGCAAGAGCAAGATTGCGCAGTGAGAAGTTCATGGTGTCTCCACAGGAGTTATTGTTTTTTTAGCGAGCAGAAATGTGTCGCTATCAAGCCGTTACCATCGCCAACGTTTACGCAGGGCAAATGCCGTGCATCGTGGGCGTCATGGATAAAGTGAGGGGCAGCAGAGTGTCGTTCGCAGACCTGGGGCAGGCAAGCACGAAACAGGGGGCGTGTTAGGGCAAGAGTCTTTACGCTGAGGCATCAGCATGGGGGTGTGCTCCATTATTGTTCTTATTGGCGAAAACACGTCGAGGTGTTTTGCGCAGCGCCGTGAATCAAAAGCGCGGCAGATGTAACTGCCTGTTGCTTGATCGTAATCGGTTAACCTTTCGCCAACCTTTCAGTTTTCTTTCATTGACTGTTGGGCTTCACAGCGCGTTTACCGCCTGTAAACTCCGCGCCAAGAAGGACTTGAGTCCGTATAAAAAATGAGGTGAACCCGATGCGTGTTCTTTTGGTCGAGGATCAGTTGCAGTTGGCCGAGAGCGTTGCTCAAGCGCTGAAAAGCACGGGCTTGACGGTGGACGTCCTGCACGATGGCGTGGCTGCTGATCTGGCGCTGAGCAGTGAAGAGTATGCGGTGGTCATTCTGGATGTAGGCCTGCCGCGCATGGATGGTTTTGAGGTGCTGGCACGTTTGCGCAGTCGGGGCAAAACCGTGCCGGTGTTGATGCTGACGGCGCGCAGTGACGTCAAGGATCGGGTTCACGGGCTCAATCTTGGGGCTGATGATTACCTGGCCAAGCCGTTTGAGCTGACTGAACTCGAAGCTCGGGTCAAAGCCTTGTTGCGCCGCAGCGTGCTAGGCGGCGAGCGGCAGCAGCGTTGCGGCGCGCTGGTCTATGACCTCGAAACCCGACGTTTCTCTTTGGGGGGCGAATTGCTGACCCTGACCTCGCGTGAACAGGCGGTGCTGGAAGCGCTGATTGCCAGGCCCGGACGGGTCATGAGCAAGGAGCAACTGGCGGCTCAAGTGTTTGGCCTGGACGAGGAAGCGAGCGCTGACGCCATTGAGATCTACGTGCACCGCTTGCGCAAAAAGCTGGATGGTCAGTCGGTGGCGATTGTGACCTTTCGGGGGTTGGGCTACTTGCTGGAAAGCCGTGATGTTTAAGGTCGACAGCTTACGCTGGAGGCTGCTGTGGAACCTGACGCTGTTGCTGGTGGTGCTGATGCTGGCCAGCGGTTTAAGCGCTTATTTCAATGGTCGCGAAGCGGCAGACACCGCCTATGATCGAACCTTGCTGGCTTCTGCCCGCACCATCGCCGCGGGCTTGTCGCAACGTGATGGCAGTTTGAGTGCTGACGTGCCTTACGTCGCACTCGATACGTTTGCTTACGACAGTGCCGGACGCATCTACTATCAGGTCAACGATATTCACCAGCGGCTGATTTCCGGTTATGAGCACTTGCCTGCGCCGCCTCCCGGAACCCCGCGCACCGATGATTACCCGGCGCTGGCGCGCTTTTACAACGGTGAATACCTGGGCCAGAACGTGCGCGTGGTGAGTCTGCTCAAAGCCGTGAGCGAGCCGAACATGAATGGCATGGCTGAAATTCGCGTGGCAGAAACCGATGAGGCACGCGTGGCCATGGCGCGCAGCTTGATGGCGGACACATTGCTGCGTTTGGGCATGCTCGGGTTGGGCGCCTTACTGGTCGTCTGGTTTGCCGTCAGCGCTGCGCTGCGTCCGTTGGAACGTTTGCGCAATGCGGTTGAAGAGCGTGAGCCAGACGATTTACGGCCTTTGCCGCTGGTCTCTGTACAGCGTGAATTGAGGCCGTTGGTGCAGGCGCTCAATCACTTTACCGAGCGCTTGCGTGGACAGTTTGAGCGCCAGGCGCAGTTTATCGCCGACGCGGCCCATGAACTGCGCACCCCGCTGGCAGTGCTCAAGGCCCGGCTTGAGCTAGGGTTACGCTCAGATGCCCCGCAGACCTTGCGTCATACCCTGGAGCAAGCGGGACAGGACACCGATCGGCTGACGCATCTGGCGAACCAGCTACTGTCATTGGCGCGCATTGAAAACGGCGCGCGCGCGATTGCCGAAGGCGGTGCGCAATTGCTCGACCTCAGCCAACTGGCGCGAGACCTTGGCATGGCCATGGCGCCATTGGCGCATTATCGAGGGGTAGCATTGGCGCTGGAGGCTGATCATCCGGTGTGGTTACGCGGAGAGCCGACCTTGCTTAATGAGTTGTTGAGCAACCTGGTGGACAACGCTTTGGCGCACACGCCGGTGGGCGGCAATGTCATTTTGCGAGTGACCTCTGCGGCGGTGCTGGAAGTGGAAGACGACGGGCCAGGTATTCCGCATGAAGACCGCGAGCGAGTCTTTGAGCGTTTTTATCGGCGCAATCAACAGGTGGCAGGTTCGGGGTTGGGGCTGGCGATCGTTGGCGAGATCTGCCGCGCGCATCTGGCGCACATCAGCCTGCATGATGGTGTGCAGGGCGGGTTGAAAGTGCGGGTGAGCTTTGTGCCGGCCAGCGGCGATCGCCTAAAATTTTGAGCGCATGGGGGCATAGCCACTGCTGCGGTGTTTCCACAAGTAGTGTGTTGCACACGGTTCTTGTAGCCGCTGTCGAGGTACGAGGCTGCGATCGATTGCGCAGCGATCGTAAATCTTGAGCACTGGATTTACCTGAAGCGCTGCGTTAGCCCATTTGCGACGACTGCGTCGCCGATCGCAGCCTGGTACCTCGACAGCGGCTACAGAATTTATGGCCGCAACTAGATAAACATCCCGCGTGCATCGTCCAGCTCTTGTTGAAGCTTTTCGCTGTCCGCATCCAGCTTCAGTCGATTGAAGGCCGGGAGGGCGTTCAGCTCCTGGCTGAGGACCGAGGTGTTGCGCTGATGACAAAACACGGTGGCGATTTGCACCAGGTCGATGTAATCGACGGCTTCGGACTCACGGGTGAAGTCTTGGTATTGGCCAGGCAGCTTGAGCAGCATTTCCGGGAACTCCCAGACGGCGAGCAACTTGTCGCCAATCAGTGGGTGAATGCGCTCGATCACGTGGTTCAACGACACCGGGTCCGAGAGCAGTTCGTTGTGTTCTTCGGCATAGGTCAGAATCGGCAACACGCCAATTTGATGCACCAGCCCCCCGAGTGCGGCCTGATCGGGTTTGAGCGAGGTGTATCGGCGGCACAAGGTGTAGCAAATACCGGCCACTTCCAGGCTTTGGCGCCAGACATCACGCATTTTTTTTCGACGACTTCCGAGCGGGCATGGAAAATCTGTTCCATGACCAGGCCAATTGCCAGATTACTGCTGTAATTGACGCCCAGCCGGGTAATGGCCGTGTGCAAGTCGGTGACTTCATAGAGCGCGCGCAGCAGCGGGCTGTTAACGACTTTGATCAGTCGTGCTGCCAGCGCCGTATCGCGAGCGATGACTTTACTCAGATTACTGACGCTGATTTCAGGGTTTTCTGCTGCCTTGCGGATGTTTAACGCCACTTCCGGTAGCGTGGGCAAAACCAGGTCATCTCGATCGATGGCCTTTACCAAGTCCACTTGGACTTTGTGCGCCAGCATGCTCATTTCTGTTCTCTAGGGTGGCAATTAGCGCTGGATCTCACGATCACGGTCTAGCTGATAAGGCAGATCAAGCAGCGAAAGCTCAGGACCTTGCACATCACCCACATGAATGTCTCCCGCTTCGGCCGCTTCAGTGGTTAATACGGCCAGCAACTCAATGCTGTCTTGCGCTTGAGCGGCAATGACAACTTCGCCCACGGAGCTGTTGTGAGTGGGTGAAAACAGCGGCGTTCCGGGTTCTGGCACAGCGTGACTCGCCCCAAGCGACAGACGGTAGAGACGGCGTTTGAGTTTGCCGAGGTATTGCATGCGTGCAACGATTTCTTGCCCGGTGTAGCAGCCTTTTTTGAAGCTGACACCGCCCACGGCTTGCAGGTTGAGCATTTGCGGGATGAACAACTCGCGAGTCTGGGGCATGACCTGGCCGATACCGGCGCGTATCTGGCCAAGCATCCACTGATTGAGATCGGCTTCAACCAGTTGCGCTTGCAAGTGCTGGCGCAGGGCGTCGGTTTGTTCAACCGGGGCCCACAACTCGGCACGACCTTCAGAGACGCGAATGGCGATAAGGCCATTGGCACGTGCCACGCTGTCGGTGTCGGCTGGCAGATGGATGTCCAGACTTTCCAGTACCACGTCGGCCTGGTTCAGGCCAAAGCGCACCCAGTTGGCGCTGTCATCAGTCAGTTTGGACTTGGAGAACACGGCGTATTTTTTCAGGTCGGTCAGTTGCGGCTCAACCAGTTCGCGCGCCATGGCCAGAAAACAGCCCTGAGGTTCGAGGACGATACGGAAGCTGGACTGCATCCGGCCTTTTTGCGTGCAGCGCGCACCCAGGCTTGAGCGCGTGTCGCTCAAATAGTTGAGGTTGCAGGTTAATTGCCCCTGCAAGAACTTGCTGGCGTCGTTGCCGATAACAGCGAGAACGCCTTCGTGAGACAGGGTGCAGAAAAAAGCGGAGTCGGCCATGAGTCATCGCACGTTATAAAGTCTGGGGCACATCATAGAGGGGAGACCTGTAAATGGGTAGTTCGTAAAGGATCAACACACAGCGACCAAAGCCGACTGTTCTATGACGGATCGGCCTGTATACTTGCGCTCTATTTGAGGAGCGTTCCATGGTCGAAGATGTTGAACTCAATCGTCTCTACTGGCACAGCCGCCGCGGCATGCTTGAGCTGGACGTACTGCTGGTACCGTTCGTCAAGGAGGTTTACCCCCACCTTAATGACGTTGATCGCGAGTGCTATCGCAAGCTGCTTGAGTGTGAAGACCAGGACATGTTCGGCTGGTTCATGGAGCGTGCCGAGTCTGAAGACCCGGAGCTGCAGCGCATGGTCCGCATGATCCTGGACCGTGTCCAGCCCAAGTAATTATTTCGAATGCCGCTGGCAGGCCTCAGGCCAATTGCTGGCGGCGTATCTTGCAGCCCAATCGTTGGCGCTGATCTCAATCTGCCTTCTTTCGTTGCCTGTGTGGGCTCGCCTGCTTGGGGTTTTGGTGTGCCTGGCGCATGGGTTTTGGGTGCTGCCGCGGCATATTCGCTTGACTCATGCGAGTGCGTTTACCGGTTTGCGGCGCGATGCCGAGGGCTGGCAATTATGGAGCCGTGCCAAGGGCTGGCAGGCCGTGCAACTGCACCGTGACAGCATGGCGCTGCCGTTCATGGTGCTGGTGCGTTTCAGTCTGCCGGGCGAGCGCAGAGTGAGGTCAGTGTGCATTCCCGGCGACGCGCTGGCGCACGATCAGCATCGGCGCCTGCGTGTGCGGCTCAAGTTCAGTCGACGTAGGTGGTTGGCACCAGAATAGTGTCCAGCGCTTCGGGCAACATGTCCGGGTAGTCGAGGGTGTAATGCAAACCCCGTGACTCTTTTCTCGCCATTGCGCTGCGGATCATCAGCTCAGCCACTTGGGCCAGGTTGCGCAGCTCAATCAGGTCGCGGCTGACCTTGTAGTTACTGTAGAACTCATCGATTTCATCCAGCAGCAGGCGGACGCGGTGCTGTGCGCGTTGCAGGCGTTTGTTGGTGCGTACGATGCCCACGTAGTCCCACATGAAACGCCGCAGTTCATCCCAGTTGTGGGCGATGATCACGTCTTCATCCGAGTCCGTCACCTGGCTGGCATCCCAGCTAGGCAGGGCATCGGGGATCTCGATCTGATCCAGCTGGGTCAAGATGTCGGTGGCCGCCGAGCGGGCATACACGAAGCATTCCAGCAGCGAGTTGCTGGCCATGCGGTTGGCCCCGTGCAGGCCGGTAAAGCTGGTTTCACCGATCGCGTACAACCCCGGGACGTCAGTTCGGCCGTGACCGTCGACCATCACGCCGCCGCAGGTGTAGTGCGCAGCCGGCACCACCGGGATCGCTTGCTTAGTGATGTCGATGGAGAATTCCAGGCAACGTTCATAGACCGTCGGGAAATGGGTCTTGATGAATGCGTCGGACTCATGGCTGATGTCCAGGTACACGCAATCGATGCCCAGGCGCTTCATCTCGTGGTCGATGGCCCGCGCCACAATGTCTCGTGGGGCCAGTTCGCCACGGGGGTCGAAGCGGTGCATGAAGCGCTCGCCGTTAGGCAGCTTGAGGTGTGCACCTTCGCCACGCAGGGCTTCGGTGATCAAAAAGCTCTTGGCCTGCGGGTGATACAGGCACGTAGGGTGAAACTGATTGAACTCCAGGTTCGCGACGCGACACCCGGAACGCCAGGCCATGGCAATGCCATCACCGCAGGCGCCGTCGGGGTTGCTGGTGTAGAGATACACCTTGGCGGCACCGCCCGAGGCCAGAATGGTGAAGCGCGAACCGTAGGTGTCGACTTCGCCCGTCGTGCGGTCAAGCACGTAGGCGCCGAGGCAGCGATCGCCTTCCAGGCCCAAGCGACGTTCGGTAATCAGATCAACGGCAACCCGTTGTTCGAGCAACTCGATGTTGGGGCGCTTTCGGGCTTGTTCGAGCAGGGTTGTGAAGATGGCCGCGCCAGTGGCGTCGGCGGCATGAATGATGCGGCGATGGCTGTGGCCGCCTTCACGGGTGAGGTGAAACTCAAAGCCTGGGTGCTCTGGGTCAGCGGGTTCATCGCGGGTGAAGGGTACGCCCTGATCAATTAACCACTGGATGGCTTCGCGACTGTGTTCGACCGTGAAGCGTACGGCGTCTTCGTGACACAGGCCGCCCCCGGCATTCAGTGTGTCCTCGACGTGGGACTGCACCGTGTCGGTGCCATCCAGCACTGCAGCGACGCCGCCCTGTGCCCAAAACGTCGAGCCATTGGCCAGATTGCCCTTGCTCAGCACGGCAATACGCAGGTGGCCAGGCAGCGTGAGCGCCAGGCTCAAGCCGGCAGCACCGCTGCCAATCACCAGCACATCATGTTGAAAATGTCGGCTCATTCTTCTTATGTCCGCAAAAAAAGCGCCCTCTAGTATATAGAGGGGGGGATCGGCACAATAGCCGGGCCTTTGTGGCATCGGGAAATTACAGCGGGCGAGAAGTGTGCCTCAGACTTGAGCGGTCTGCATGCCGATTTGCAGAATAAATCAGCGAATCAGGGCCTGCGGTCAGCATCGAGTCGAGGCGAGAGCCGTATTTTTTGATGTGCCGGGTGTTTAATCTGATATGGCATTTTGGAACTTTTCCTACAGACCAGGGTTCCATAGAGGGTTGCCCATCATAAAGGGGAATCGCGTCAATTCTATGCGGGGTGGGTGTTGCGACCTCGGCAGGTGAATGTGACGACAAGATTATTGACGCAGCCGGGCAGGCCCGAGCTGCGTTTTCGTGCGTGCCAAATCCGAGTGCGCAGGAAACTTGCCTAGGGGGAGAGAACTTTTGTGTAAAGCCCGAGTCTATGTTTGCAAGCCTGCTCAATTAGCAAAGCGCTCTCCCTCCCGGTCTTATGAGGAGTGTTCATGCTAACCCAGGAAGAGGATCAGCAGCTGGTCGAGCGCGTACAGCGCGGTGACAAGCGTGCATTCGATCTGCTAGTGCTGAAATACCAGCACAAAATTCTCGGGTTGATCGTGCGTTTCGTGCACGACACCCATGAAGCCCAGGATGTTGCGCAAGAGGCCTTTATCAAGGCATATCGAGCACTTGGCAATTTTCGCGGTGACAGTGCGTTTTATACGTGGCTGTACCGCATCGCCATTAATACGGCGAAAAACTATTTGGTGTCACGCGGTCGTCGTCCACCCGATAGTGATGTGAGTTCTGAAGATGCTGAATTCTATGATGGTGATCACGGTCTTAAAGATCTGGAATCGCCGGAGCGCGCTTTGCTCCGCGACGAGATCGAAGGCACGGTTCACCGCACCATTCAGCTTCTGCCAGAAGATTTACGTACGGCATTAACTTTGCGTGAATTTGATGGTCTGAGTTACGAGGATATTGCGAGCGTCATGCAATGTCCGGTAGGTACCGTGCGCTCCCGGATTTTCCGCGCTCGGGAGGCCATCGATAAAGCCCTGCAGCCGTTGTTGCAGGAAAACTGAGACAGCGGCGACAGCCAAGAGAGGAACCGCCATGAGTCGTGAAGCCCTGCAGGAATCGCTGTCCGCAGTGATGGATAACGAAGCGGACGAACTGGAATTACGTCGGGTATTGAATGCCTTTGACGACCCACAAACACGTGACACCTGGTCGCGTTATCAGGTTGCCCGTGCGGTGATGCACAAGGACTTGCTGATTCCGCGTCTGGACATCGCATCTGCTGTGTCGGCCGCGTTGGCCGAAGAGCAAACCCCGGCCAAAGTGGTCCGTGGCCCTTGGCGCAACATAGGCCGTCTGGCCGTTGCTGCCTCGGTGACCGTTGCCGTGCTGGCAGGTGTCAGACTGTACAACCAGGATGACATCGTCGGTGCCCAGCTTGCCCAGCAAAGCGGCCAGCCGAGCCTGAGCGCTCCGATGGTTAAAGGCCCGGCTGTTCTGGCCAACTACACCGAGAATACAGATCACGGCACTGGGCCGATGGCTAACGGTGTGCTGCAAGGTCAACCTGGCTGGCAAGATCAGCGTTTGCCGGGCTACCTGCGCCAACATGCTGAACAAGCGGCCTCGAAGGGTACTGAAAGTCCTCTGCCTTACGCACGTGCTGCCAGCCTGGAAAACCGCTAAGGACCATCATGCGCGTCCTACCTCTGTTACCGCTTTTGCTCAGTGGCTGGTTTGCTGTACCCGCACAGGCTGATGATGCCCAAGACTGGCTTAAACGGCTTGGGCAAGCCGAGCAGCAGCAAAGTTATCAGGGCACCTTCGTTTACGAGCGTAATGGGAGTTTTTCGACCCATGGCATCTGGCACCGTGTACAAGACGGGAAGGTTCGTGAACGGCTGCTTCAGCTCGATGGCGCTGCTTACGAGGTGGTTCGTGCTGATGGACGCACTGAGTGCGTCACTGGCAAATTTATCTCAGGTGTTGGCGATGTCGCCGACACCGCCGCGCGACAGCTCGACCTCCAGCGGCTTGATGACTGGTATTCCGTGACCCGCACCGGTGACTCGCGGGTAGCAGGTCGTCCCGTAGCGGTTATTGCACTGACTCCGCGCGACCAGCATCGTTATGGCGTCGAACTGTATTTGGACCGTGAAACCGGCTTGCCGTTGAAGTCATTGTTGCTTAATGACAAAGGCCAGTTGCTGGAACGTTTTCAGTTCACCCATCTGGAAATTACGCCTCCTGATGACAGCCAGCTCAAGCCCAGTGGGCAATGCCGGGCGGTTGCTGTGGCGGATGATGCTTCGCCCTCGATCAAACCTGCGCATGTCTGGCATTCCGACTGGCTGCCTCCGGGTTTTGAGTTGCTCAGCAGTGGTGTGCGCCGCGATCCCAAGACCAAGTCAGAGGTGACCAGTCTCCTGTATGACGATGGTCTGACCCGGTTTTCTGTGTTTCTTGAGCCCTTGAAAGGCGCCGCTGTTCCCGATATGCGGTTGCAGCTTGGCCCGACCGTTGCGGTCTCAAGGCATCTCACCACGCCAGACGGAGACATCATGGCGACGGTTGTGGGCGAAATACCGATGGGTACCGCCGAGCGCATTGCACTCTCAATACGAGCAGGGCAGGCCGAAACCCCATCTCAGGCCAAACCTTAGTGGAACGCCGAAATGAGCGGTCAACCTATTAATGTGCACTGTGTTTCATCTTTTCATCCAGGTCAGGGCCCTACGGGCGCTGGCCTTGTTTGTTTTCCGGGTGTCAAAAATACGGTCTATGCTGGCTTTAGTTTTTTGGGATCTGGTGCCTACCCCTGCTGCTATTAACGGGAGCTGTAAATCAATGCCTCGATTGAAATCTTACTTACCCATTTTTGCTGCCGTGATGATGCTCGGGCAGGCAGTACCGGCCCTGGCTGAAGCGCAGCTACCGGACTTCACGCAATTGGTCGAGCAAGCCTCGCCCGCTGTTGTGAATATCAGTACCACGCAAAAGCTGCCAGACCGCAAAGCCTCCGGCATGCAAATACCTGATCTGGAAGGCCTGCCACCGGGTCTGCGTGATTTTTTTGAGCGCGGCATGCCGCCAGGCAGTGGTGGCGGTGGTCAAGGCGGACGTCAGCGCGAGGCCCAGTCTTTGGGGTCGGGCTTTATCATCTCGCCTGATGGCTACATTCTGACCAACAACCATGTGGTTGCCGATGCGGATGAAATCATCGTGCGTCTGTCTGACCGCAGCGAAATGAAAGCCAAGCTGGTGGGCACTGACCCGCGTTCCGATGTGGCGTTGTTGAAAATTGAAGGCAAAAACCTGCCGGTTCTGAAACTGGGTAAATCCCAGGACCTCAAGGCCGGGCAATGGGTCGTGGCGATCGGTTCGCCGTTCGGCTTTGACCACACCGTGACCCAAGGCATCATCAGCGCCATCGGCCGCAGCCTGCCGAACGAAAGCTACGTGCCGTTCATCCAGACTGACGTGCCGATCAACCCGGGTAACTCGGGTGGTCCGCTGTTCAACCTGGCAGGCGAAGTGGTGGGCATCAACTCACAGATTTACACCCGCTCCGGTGGCTTCATGGGCGTGTCCTTCGCGATTCCTATTGATGTCGCGATGGATGTTTCCAATCAGCTCAAGACTGGCGGTAAAGTGAGCCGCGGCTGGTTGGGCGTCGTGATTCAAGAGGTCAACAAAGACCTGGCTGAGTCCTTCGGTCTCGACAAACCTGCCGGTGCACTGGTTGCTCAAGTGCTGGACAACGGCCCGGCTGCCAAAGGCGGTCTGCAAGTGGGTGACGTGATCCTGAGCATGAACGGCCAACCAATTGTCATGTCGGCAGACCTGCCGCACTTGGTGGGGGCTCTCAAAGCGGGCAGCAAAGCGACCCTTGACGTGATTCGTAACGGCAAGCGCCAAACGCTGGACCTGACGGTCGGTGCGATCCCGGATGAAGGCAAAGAGCTGGCAGGCACTACCGGTGCTGAGCAAAGCAGCAACCGTCTGGGTGTGTCCGTGGCGGACTTGAGCGACGAGCAGAAAAAGGCCAACGACATCAAAGGTGGCGTGATCATCAAAGACGTACAGGACGGTCCTGCAGCGTTGATTGGTCTGCAACCTGGCGATGTGATTACTCACCTCAACAACCAAGCGATTTCCGATGCCAAGCAATTCACTGAAATTGCCAAGGCATTGCCGAAAAATCGTTCGGTGTCGATGCGTGTACTGCGTCAAGGTCGTGCCAGCTTTATTACCTTCAAGCTGGCTGAATAGCTAAACGCGTAGTCGCTGCCGAAGGCTGCGAAGGGTTGCGAAGCAACCCGTTTCTCTGAAGCGCCGCTGATCTGATGGCCGCGGGTTTTCAGAAGGCGCAAACGTTAATAAAGCCCGTATCGACAGATACGGGCTTTTTTTATTTCTTCAGCTTGGGAATACGCACCAACTGACTGTTTGAGTACAGGTCGTGCCACGTGCGGTTCTGTTTATCGAACACGGCCCAGATAAACCCCAGCCCTAAACACAGCCACGAACCCATCGACACAATAAACCGCAACAGCGCCTGCCACAGGCTGATGGCTGTACCGTCCGCGTTTTGTACACGCACGCCCCACACCTGCATGCCCAGGGTTTGCCCGTTATGGGTCCAGAACTTGGCAAAGAAGGCGAAGAGCACGAAGAACAAAATAGTTGAAAGCAGCGGGTCGCCGTCCAGCGCTCCGGACTCTGACAGCGCGCGCATTTTGGCCTCGCCGATAAAGCCCATCATGATCAGCTTGTAGATAAACGTGGTGACGATCAGCAGGGCAGTACACAGCAGAAAATCATAGAACATGGCTGCCAGGCGGCGCCCCAGGCCAACGGCGGGAAAGTCGCCTTGAGGGCTAAGTGGTTGTTTCGACATGGCAGGGTCTCGTGAAGGAAAAACCCATAGTACGAAATTACGCCCATAAAAAAGCCTCTGATGTCAGCATCAGAGGCTTTTGTGCAACAGAGGCTTAGGCTTCAGCTTGAACTTCGTCAGCCTGCATGCCTTTTTGGCCTTGTACGGCGATGAAGGTCACTTTCTGGCCTTCTTTCAAGCTCTTGAAACCGTTGCCCTGAATGGCACGAAAGTGCACAAACAGATCCGGGCCGCTTTCCGGAGTGATGAAACCAAAACCTTTCTCGTCGTTAAACCACTTAACGGTACCGCTCTGACGTTGGGACATTTCTTAATTCCTTGACACTAACAATTAATGACAGCCCCTTTGCATTGAAAGAGGACTGGTGCTGGGTTGCAGGAAAGTAAGAGACGCAGAACGGGTTGTAGCAATCATAGAGCTACTGCCCAGGTCACGATTCCAGCGACCCATGCAAACACAGTGGTCGAACTCTACGAAACTGGGATTGAAAAAACAAGCCCCTTAAATAAACACCTTAGAGCCCCGTGTAGTTCACTTAAATGAGCGCAAACCCTGTAGGAACTCGGCCTTAAATGAAGTGTGCTCATAGATAGGTTCAATTGTTTTCGTGTTTTAAATGTTGTTTTCACTATCGAAACTTCGCACTGTTTTGTAGCAGTTGTATGGCCCGCAAGTAACGTGAACATACAACTGTATATACAAATAGCGAATAGTCTGGCGCTTAACCTCGGTAATAGCGTTGCGCTACAAATGGCATTTTTGAGACTTTCATCGGGACCTTTTTACCGCGGACTATTGCCCAGACTTCGCTGTCTACGGCTGTATGTCCGGTGTCCAGGTAAGCCATTGCCAGTGGTGCGCCGAGTGTCGGGCCGAAGCCGCCGCTGCACACGCTACCGATGACGTTGCCCTCTTTATCAACCACTTCAGCGCCTTCACGCACGGGTGTACGTTCTTGGGGCAACAAGCCGACCCGTTTTCGTGCAACACCCTTTTGCTGCTGGGAAAAAATCTGCTCGGCACCCGGAAAACCACCGGCACGCGGGCCATCGGCGCGACGCGTTTTGGAGATGGCCCACAACAGGCTGGCTTCAACAGGTGTGGTGTTTTCGTTCATGTCATGTCCGTACAGGCACAAACCGGCCTCAAGCCGCAGTGAATCGCGTGCGCCCAAACCAATGGCCTGAACTTCTGGTTCTGCCAGCAGGCGGCGCGCCAAGGCTTCAGCGTTTACTGCTGGCACCGAGATTTCAAAGCCGTCTTCGCCGGTATAACCCGAACGGCTGACGTAGCAGTCAACGCCCAGCAAGGTGACCGGGGCAAACTGCATAAAGGTCATATTCGTCACCTCTGGCGCCAGGCGTTGCAATACCTCAACCGCCGCCGGGCCTTGCAGCGCCAGCAAAGCGCGCTCTTCAAACAACGGCTGGATGTCGCAATGGGCGCTCAAGTGCTTGCGCAGGTGTGCCAGGTCTTGATCCTTGCAGGCCGCGTTGACCACCAAAAACAGTTGGTCATTGCCCAGGTTAGCCACCATCAGGTCATCCAGAATGCCGCCTTGCTCGTTGGTGAACATGGCATAACGCTGCATGCCCACCGGCAGGTCGATGATGTCCACGGGCACCAGGGTTTCCAGTGCTTTGGCCGCATCGGCGCCAGTCAGGAGGATTTGCCCCATGTGCGACACATCGAACAACCCGGCCTGTTCACGGGTGTGTTGATGCTCTTTCATGACGCCCAATGGGTATTGCACGGGCATGTCATAGCCTGCAAACGGCACCATGCGGGCGCCGAGTTCAAGGTGCAGTGCGTGCAGCGGGGTTTTAAGCAGGTGTTCGGTGGACATTCGTGACTCCTTGAAAATCAGCACTCAATAATGTTGACAGCCAGACCGCCGCGGGCGGTCTCTTTGTATTTGCTTTTCATGTCGGCGCCGGTCTGGCGCATGGTACGGATCACCTTGTCGAGCGAGACAAAGTGCTGGCCGTCGCCGCGCAAGGCCATGCGCACGGCGTTGATGGCCTTGACTGAACCCATGGCGTTGCGCTCGATGCACGGCACTTGCACCAGCCCGCCAATCGGGTCACAGGTGAGGCCGAGGTTATGCTCCATGCCAATCTCGGCAGCGTTTTCGACCTGCTGCACGCTGCCGCCCAGCACCTCGCACAACGCGCCGGCGGCCATGGAACAGGCCACGCCGACCTCGCCCTGACAGCCAACTTCGGCGCCCGAGATCGAGGCGTTTTCTTTGTACAAAATGCCGATGGCGGCTGCGGTCAGCAAAAACCGCACCACGCCGTCTTCGTTGGCGCCGCCGATAAAGCGCATGTAGTAATGCAGCACGGCCGGAATAATCCCCGCCGCGCCGTTGGTGGGGGCCGTGACCACGCGTCCGCCGTTGGCGTTTTCTTCATTGACCGCCAGCGCGTACAGGTTGACCCAGTCGAGCACGGACAACGCATCGCGCAGCGCGGCTTCAGGGTTGGCGCACAGTTGACGATGCAGCGCGGCGGCCCGGCGTTTGACCTTCAAGCCACCGGGTAAAATCCCTTCATTGCGACAGCCCGCGCTCACGCAGTCCTGCATGACCTGCCAGATGTGCAGCAAACCGCTGCGGGTTTCGGCTTCGGGGCGCCAGGCGCTTTCATTAGCCAGCATCACCTGGCTGATCGACAGGTTGTGCGTGGCGCAATGGTGCAGCAGATCCTTGGCGGTTTTGAACGGGTACTTGAGCTCGGTGCTGTCTTCGACAATGCGGTCAGCGCCTGCGGCGCCTTCATCCACCACAAAACCACCGCCGACCGAGTAATACTCGCGGCTGCGGATCTGAATACCAGCCGCATCCAGGGCGCGAAAAATCATGCCGTTGGGGTGAAAGGGCAGGGGTTTGCGAATCATCGCGAGGTGCAGCTTTTCGTTGAATTCGATGGGGTGTTCGCCCAGCAGATTCAAACGCCCGCTGCTGCGAATGGCCGCCAAACGTTCGGCCACGGTTTCGGTGTTAACGGTGTCCGGGTGTTCACCTTCAAGCCCCAGCAACACGGCCTTGTCGCTGCCGTGCCCCTTGCCGGTGGCGCCGAGGGAGCCATAAAGCTCTACTTTTACGCAGGCCGTGCTGTGCAGCAGGTCGTCACGCCGCAAGCCTTCGACAAACCGCGCAGCGGCACGCATGGGACCGACGGTATGAGAGCTGGAGGGGCCGATGCCAATCTTGAACAGGTCGAACACGCTTAAAGACATAGGGTTCTCCGGTTTCTTATCGGTGTATTGGCAAGCAAAACGTGTAGGAGCGAGCTCGTCTCGCGATCTTTTAAAAGATCAAAAGATCGCGAGGCAAGCTCGCTCCTACAGATCGGGATCAAGCCTCCTGATAGTTCTCGATTGACGGGCACGCGCAGACCAGGTTGCGGTCGCCGAACACGTTGTCGACACGGCCCACCGGCGGCCAGTATTTGCCTTCGATCAAGGACGCTACCGGGTACACCGCTTGCTCACGGCTGTAGGGGTGAGCCCACTCGCCAACGATTTCGGCCGCTGTGTGCGGGGCGTTTTTCAGCGGGTTGTCTTCTTTGTCGAGGCTGCCGTTTTCGACTGCACGAATCTCTTCGCGGATGCGGATCATCGCTTCGCAGAAACGGTCCAGTTCTTCCTTGGACTCACTTTCAGTCGGCTCGATCATCAACGTGCCCGCCACCGGGAATGACATGGTCGGGGCGTGGAAGCCAAAGTCGATCAGGCGCTTGGCCACGTCATCCACGCTGATGCCGCTGCTTTCCTTGAGCGGGCGCAGGTCGAGGATGCATTCGTGTGCGACCAGGCCGTTGGCGCCCGAGTACAGCACAGGGTAGTGCTCTTCGAGACGGCGGGCGATGTAGTTGGCGTTCAGAATCGCCAACTGCGAAGCGCGTTTCAGGCCTTCGCCGCCCATCATGCGGATGTACATCCAGGTGATCGGCAGAATGCTCGCGCTGCCAAACGGTGCTGCGCAGACCGCGCCTTCTTTGCGTTGCATGCTGGCGTGGCCCGGCAGGAACGGCGTGAGGTGCGACTTGACGCCAATCGGGCCAACGCCCGGGCCGCCACCGCCATGCGGGATGCAGAAGGTTTTGTGCAGGTTGAGGTGCGATACGTCGCCACCGAACTTGCCCGGCGCGCACAAGCCGACCATGGCGTTCATGTTGGCGCCGTCGATGTACACCTGGCCGCCGTTGTCATGAATGATGGCGCAGATTTCGCGGATGCCTTCTTCGAACACGCCGTGGGTCGACGGGTAAGTGATCATCAGGGCGGCGAGGTGCTCGCGGTGCTCGATGGCTTTGGCGCGCAGGTCTTCGATGTCGACGTTGCCGCGTGCATCACAGGCGGTCACGACCACGCGCATGCCTGCCATGTTGGCGGTGGCTGGGTTGGTGCCGTGCGCCGAGGACGGGATCAGGCAGATGTCGCGGCGTTCTTCGCCACGGCTCTGGTGATAGGCGCGAATGGCCAGCAAGCCTGCGTATTCCCCTTGAGAGCCGGCGTTGGGTTGCAGCGAGATCGCGTCGTAGCCGGTGGCCGCGCAGAGCATGGCTTCCAGTTCGCTGGTCAGTTGCTGGTAGCCCAGGCTTTGCTCGGCGGGTGCAAACGGGTGCAGGTTGCCGAACTCGGCCCAGGTCACCGGGATCATTTCACTGGCGGCGTTGAGCTTCATGGTGCACGAGCCCAGCGGGATCATGGTGCGGTCCAGCGCCAGGTCCTTGTCGGCCAGGCGACGCAGGTAACGCATCAGCTCGGTTTCGGAGTGATAACGGTTGAACACCGGGTGGGTCAGAATCGGCGATTGGCGCAGCAAGGCCGCGGGCAGGGTGCCTTTTACCGATTGCGCCAGCGCGTCAAAGTCAGGCAATGCCTGGCCGTCAGCGGCGAGCAGCGTCCACAACGCGATCACGTCGGACTGGCTGCTGGTTTCGTCCAGCGACAGGCCCAGGCGCTCGCTGTCGACCACGCGCAGGTTGATCTGCTGAGCATGCGCCTTGGCGTGCAGGGCGTTCGTGTGGCTGCCGGTGTTCAGGGTCAAGGTGTCGAAGAACTGGTGTTGTTCAACCTTCAGCCCCAGCGCCGTCAGGCCTTGCGCCAGAATCGCGGTCAGCTGATGAATGCGCTGAGCGATGTGCGTCAGGCCTTTAGGGCCGTGGTACACGGCGTACATGCTGGCGATGTTGGCCAGCAGCACTTGGGCGGTGCAGATGTTGCTGGTGGCCTTTTCGCGGCGGATATGTTGCTCGCGGGTTTGCATTGCCAAGCGCAGCGCAGGCTGGCCATGGCGGTCGACCGAAACACCGACCAGACGCCCCGGCATGTCACGCTTAAACGCGTCGCGGGTCGAGAAATACGCCGCGTGCGGGCCGCCGAAACCCAGTGGCACGCCAAAACGCTGGGCGCTGCCAATGGCCACGTCGGCGCCGAACTCACCCGGCGGGGTCAGCAAGGTCAGGGCCAGCAAATCAGCCGCTACGGCCACCAGTGCGTTAGCCGCGTGGAAGCGTTCTACCAGCTCGCGGTAGTCGAACACATCGCCATTGCTGGCCGGGTATTGCAGCAGCGCGCCGAAGAATGTCGACACATCGCTCAACTCGCGCTCATCACCGACCACCACTTCAATCCCCAGCGGCTCGGCGCGGGTGCGCAGCACATCCAGGGTTTGCGGGTGGCAGTGGCTGGAGGCAAAGAAGCTGTGGCTGGTTTTGTTCTTGCTCAGGCGTTTGCAGAAGGTCATGGCTTCGGCAGCGGCGGTGGCCTCGTCGAGCAGTGACGCGTTGGCAATCGGCAGGCCAGTGAGGTCGCTGATCAGCGTCTGGAAATTGAGCAGCGATTCGAGTCGGCCCTGGGAAATTTCTGGCTGATACGGCGTGTAAGCGGTGTACCAGGCCGGGTTTTCCAGCAGGTTGCGCAAGATCGGCGAAGGCGTGTGGCAGTTGTAATAGCCTTGACCGATATAGGTTTTACACAGCTGGTTTTTGGTGGCGATGGCCTTGATCGAAGCCAGTGCATCGGCTTCGCTTTGGCCGGCTGGCAGGTTCAGAACGCTGGTGCCCTTGATGCTTTCCGGGATCACGCTGGCGCTGAGGGCTTCCAGCGATTCAAAACCAAGCGTGGCGAGCATGGCGTGCTCGTCGGCCTGACGCGGGCCAATGTGGCGCGCGATGAATTCATTGGCGGTGCTGAGAGTGATAGTCATGGTGAATTCCTCAGGCTTGGGCGTTGGCTTTGATCAGGCGGTCGTACGCGTCCTGATTCAACAACGTGTCGACGGCATGGGCATCAGCAGGCTTGAAGCGGAAGAACCAGCCTTGCCCCAGCGGGTCTTCGTTGACCAGTTCCGGGCTGCTGTCGAGCGCGGGATTCACTTCGAGCACTTCGCCATCCAATGGCATGTAGACGCCGCTGGCGGCCTTGACTGACTCAACGGTGGCGGCTTCTGCGCCTTTGGCGTAAGCCTGCAACTCAGGCAGTTGAACAAACACCACATCGCCCAAAGCGTTTTGCGCAAAAGCAGTAATGCCCACGGTCACGCTGCCATCGGCTTCGGCACGCAGCCATTCGTGGTCTTCAGTAAAACGCAATTCGCTCATCGAAACTCCTCAGGGCCAGACGTGTCTGGTGGTCACAGGTGTAATGCTCGCGCAGGTCGAGCCAATGGACGAGTTCACTGCAAGAAGGTTGCCACTTTGATAAAAGTCTTATTTATCAGGTGGTTGAGTATTTTTTGAAGGGGATTTGAATGGCGTGCTGTAGCGAAATCGATACAGTGCCAGCGGCATTAAAAAATCCAAGAGGATCAAAGCCTTGAGCTACTGAGGATTGGCGTGCGTGTATCGAAATCGTTCCAGTGGAATGAATTCAATACGCCCTTGTAGGAGCGAGCTTGCCTCGCGATCTTTTGATCTTAAAAAGATCGCGAGGCAAGCTCGCTCCTACAAAGGGGGGTTAATTTTTTCCTGGGATGCCGTACTTACGCAGCCGGTGCGCAATGGCCGTGTGCGAGGTTTGCAGACGGCTGGCCAACTGCCGGGTCGAGGGGTAGCTGATGTAGAGCTTTTCCAGCAGCGCCTTTTCGAAGGATTCAACGGCGTGCTCGAGGGTTTCAATTTCGCCGTCACCTTGGCGCGCCACCGAGGTTCCGGCAATGTCCAGGTCGCCAATGTCCACCAGCGTGCTTTCGCAGATGGCGGCCGCGCGAAAGATCACGTTCTGCAATTGGCGCACATTTCCCGGCCAGCGATTGCCCAACAGCGCCGGGTAAGTGCCCGGTGCGAGGCGGCACACGGGGCGCTGGATTTGCGTGCAGGCCTGCTGCATGAACGTTCGCGCGAGCAGCAAAATATCTTGGCCGCGCTCGCGCAGCGGCGGCACTTCGATGCTCAGCACGTTGAGGCGATAGAACAGGTCTTCGCGAAACGTGCCCTCGTTGACCATTTTTTCGAGGTTGCGGTGTGTGGCGCTGAGGATACGCACATTGACCTTGACCTCGCGCTCGCCACCGACCCGACGGAAGCTGCCGTCATTCAAAAAGCGCAGCAGCTTGGCTTGCAGGTACGGCGACATTTCAGCGATTTCATCCAGAAACACCGTGCCATGGTTGGCCAGTTCCATCAGCCCCGGCTTGCCACCGCGTTGTGCGCCGGTGAAGGCGCCGGGGGCATAACCGAACAGTTCGCTTTCGGCCAGGTTTTCCGGGAGCGCGGCGCAGTTCAAGGCCAGAAACGGCGCCGCAAAACGGGCGCTGATGGCGTGACAGGCGCGGGCCACCAGTTCTTTGCCGGTGCCGGTCTCACCTTGAATCAATAATGGAGCATCCAGCGCAGCCACGCGTTGCGCACGGGCTTTTAGGGTGCGGATCGCAGGCGAGTCACCAAGCAATGCGTCAAAGCCTTCAGCGTGGTCGTGGTGCAGCGCGGCCAGACGTTCACCAATGCGGCTCGGCTGGTACAGCGTGAGCAGGGCACCGGCATCGGTAATCGGTGTGGCGTCGAGCATCAGCGGATGGCCGTTAAGCGTGACCTCGCGCAGGGGCAGGCGAAAACCGTTTTCCAGCAACACATTCAGCAAGCCCGGATCGCTGAACAGCTCGCCGATGCTTTCACCGGTCGGGTCGCGGCCGTACAGCGTCACCAGTGCCGGGTTGGCCAGCAGCACATGCCCGTCGCTGTCCAGCGCCAGAACCGGGTCAGCCATGGCGGCGAGCAGTGCATCGAGTTGCAGGTGGCGGCGTTGGCCGGGGAGGATGTCGACCACCATCACCGACTGCACACCGTTGACCCGGAACAGCGCTTCGCGCAGTTCGTCGAGCACTTGCGGGCTGAGGGTCGGGGCATCGATGTAAACGTTGGGCGGAACCATCTCCACCGCATCCAGATTGAGATTACGCCCGCCGAGCAACGCCAGAACTTCCTGGGTGATGCCGACACGGTCGATAAAACTGACATGGATACGCATGGGAACGAGGAGAACTTCGGCCAAGGGGTGGCCAGTATGCCTTGGCGGGGAGGATTGGTGAAATTTGGGTCGTGTGTAGGAGCGAGCTTGCCTCGCGATCTTTTGCTTTTAAAGATCAAAAGATCGCGAGGCAAGCTCGCTCCTACAGGGGCTGGGGTTATTCCAGGTGCTCGGGTTTAACTGGGTCGCCTGGCTTGACGTCGAGTTGCTCTCGTACGTCCTTGAACATCAAGTCGTAGTATTTGTGCATCGACAGAATGTTCGCATTACTCGGAATGCCGTTTTTCACTGCAATCTTGAAGCCGACTCGGGCGAAGTCGAACGCCATGTCCTTGGGCAGCGTGAACGAGTCCTTGAATTCCTTGCCATTGATCTGGCCGTGCATGTCGAACTGCATCGACTTGCCTTCCTTGGGATCCTGAACGACCTGGTAATCGATTTTGATGTCATAGCCAAAGTCGCCGGGCTGAAGCGGCTCACGATGGATATGCAGGTGACCGGGTTCGAACGAGGCCATAGGGCTGCTCCTTGGGGCTAAGTAGTCAAGGGCAGGCCGCGAAGCCTGCCTTTGGGTTCAGAAATAGGTAATGCCAGATTTCTCGGTGCTGACCCGAGTACCAGCCTTACCTTGAACGATTGCTTCAATATCCGCCAGTGCGCCGATCACGGCAGTCTTGCCGGTCTTGCGGGCAAACTCGCACGCCGCTTCGACTTTCGGGCCCATGGAGCCCGAGGCAAAGCCGAGTTTTTCCAGCTCGTCCGGGTGGGCTTGGGCAATGCCTTTCTGGTCAGGTTTGCCCCAGTTGATAAAGGCTGCATTGACGTCCGTGGCGATCACCAGCAGGTCGCTGTTGAGCTGTTGGGCCAGCAGGGACGAGGCCAGGTCTTTATCGATCACCGCTTCGATGCCGCGCAGCTTGCCGTCTTCGCCGTACATGGTGGGGATGCCACCACCGCCTGCGCAGATCACGATAGTGCCTTTTTCCAGCAGCCATTTGATCGGGCGGATCTCAAAGATGTGTTTGGGCTTGGGGCTTGGCACTACACGGCGGAACTTGTCGCCATCCGGGGCAATGTCCCAGCCTTTTTCAGCGGCCAGGCGCTTGGCGTCGGCTTCGCTGTACACCGGGCCGATCGGTTTGGTCGGGTTCTGAAATGCCGGGTCTTTGGGGTCGACTTCGACCTGGGTCAGCAAGGTGGCAAACGCGGCCTCCTGTGGCAGCAGATTGCCCAGTTCTTGCTCGATCATGTAACCGATCATGCCTTCGGTTTCAGCCCCGAGTACGTCCAGCGGGTAGGGCGCAACGTCTGTGTAGGCAGCGGCTTGCAGTGACAACAGACCGACTTGAGGCCCGTTACCGTGCGCCACGACCAGCTCGTTGCCTGGGGCAATGCGGGCAATTTGGGCGGTGGCGGTGCGGATGTTTTCGCGCTGGTTGTCAGCGGTCATGGGCTGACCGCGACGCAGAAGGGCGTTACCGCCCAGTGCAACGACGATACGCATAGAAAATGTCCTTATTTAAAGGGGAGGGCCGGATCCGTAGGAGCGAGCTCGTCTCGCGATCTTTAGATCGTTTAAAAGATCGCGAGGCAAGCTCGCTCCTACAGGATGGGCGTTAGGGCGTTAGATATCAGCCAGAGCCGCTACCAGAATTGCCTTGATGGTGTGCATGCGGTTTTCGGCTTGCTCAAAGGCAATGTTGACCGGTGATTCGAACACTTCCTCTGTCACTTCAATGCCGTTTTTCAGGTTCGGGTGGTGTTCTGCCACGTCTTTGCCGACTTTGGTTTCACTGTTGTGGAACGCTGGCAGGCAGTGCATGAACTTCACGCGTGGGTTCTCTGCCGCTTTGATCATCTCGGCATTGACCTGATACGGCAGCAGCAGTTTGATGCGTTCGTTCCAGGCTTCAACAGGCTCGCCCATCGATACCCAAACGTCGGTGTGGATGAAGTCCACACCTTTAACGGCGGCTTTCGGGTCTTCGGTCAGGGTGATTTTGGCACCGCTTTCCTTGGCGAATTCTTCGCACTGCTTAACAAACGCTTCTTCTGGCCACAGGCCTTTAGGGGCCGCGATGCGCACGTCCATGCCCAGCTTGGCACCGATCAGCAGCAGGGAGTTGCCCATGTTGTTGCGGGCATCGCCCAGGTAGGCATAGCTGATGTTGTGCAACGGCTTGTCGCTGTGTTCACGCATGGTCAGCACGTCGGCGATCATTTGCGTGGGGTGGAACTCGGCGGTCAGGCCGTTGAACACGGGCACACCGGCGTACTTGGCCAGCTCTTCCACAACCACTTGCTCAAAGCCACGGTATTCGATGGCGTCAAACATGCGGCCCAGAACGCGGGCGGTATCTTTCATGCTTTCTTTGTGGCCGATTTGCGAAGAAACCGGGTCGATGTACGTCACGTGTGCGCCCTGGTCGTGGGCCGCCACTTCAAACGCACAACGGGTGCGGGTCGAGGTTTTTTCGAAAATCAGCGCAATGTTTTTGCCTTTCAAGTGCGGCTCTTCAGTACCGGTGTACTTGGCGCGCTTGAGGTCACGGGACAGATCCAGCAAGAAGTGCAGCTCACGAGGGGTGTGATGAACCAAGCTCAGCAGGCTGCGGTTTTTCATGTTAAACGCCATGGGGATCTCCTGGGTTTCTGGTTAACCGGCTTGCGCCGCCCCTTATGGAGGCCAGCGCAAGCAATCAATTGAGTGAATTAATAGTCGATCGGGTCGCGGATAATTGGGCAGGTCATGCAGTGGCCGCCGCCACGGCCGCGTCCCAGTTCAGATGCGCTGATGGTGATCACTTCCACACCGGCCTTGCGCAGCAAGGTGTTGGTGTAGGTGTTGCGGTCGTAACCGATCACCACGCCCGGCTCCAGAGCCACTACGTTGTTGCCGTCATCCCACTGCTCGCGCTCGGCGGCGAAGGCGTTGCCGCCGGTTTCGACGACGCGCAGGGCTTTGAGGCCCAGCGCCTTGGCGACTACATCCAGGAAGCTGCCTTCTTCACGTCGTACGTCAATGCCGCCCGCTTTGCTTTCATCCGGGTACAGGGAGAAGGCAACGATTTGGTTCACGACTTCCGGGAAGATGGTGACCAGATCGTGGTCGCAGAAGCTGAACACGGTGTCCAGGTGCATGGCCGCGCGTGATTTTGGCAAGCCTGCAACGATGACGCGTTCAACCGCTTTGTTCTTGAACAGGTTCTGGGCCAGTTGGCCAATGGCCTGGCGTGAGGAGCGCTCGCCCATGCCGATCAGTACCACGCCTTTGCCGATTGGCATCACGTCGCCACCTTCCAGGCTGGCATTGCCGTGGTCGGCTGTCGGGTCGCCGTACCAGATCTGGAAGTCGGCGTTGGTGAACTCGGGGTGGAACTTGTAAATCGCGGTGGTCAGCAGGGTTTCCTGACGGCGCGCTGGCCAGTACATCGGGTTCAGCGTGACGCCGCCATAGATCCAGCAGGTGGTGTCGCGAGTGAACTGGGTGTTCGGCAGCGGTGGCAGGATGAAGCTGGTGTGACCGAGGAAGTCACGGAACATTTGGATGGTCTTGCCACCGAAGCTGCTAGGCAGATCGTCAGCCGATACGCCGCCAATCAAGTACTCGGCTGCGTGACGCGGCTCCAGGCTTTTGATCCAGGCCTTGACCTCATTGACCAGGCCTACACCCACCTGATTCGGTGTCACTTTGTGTTCAAGGATCCAGTCCAGCGCTTCTGGAATGGCGACGATGTCAGTCAGCAGGTTGTGCATTTCCAGCACATCAATCCCGCGGTCGCGCATTTTGGTCACGAAATCGAAGTGGTCGCGCTTGGCTTGGTTAACCCAGAGCACGTCATCAAACAACAGCTCATCGCAGTTGTTCGGGGTCAGGCGCTGGTGAGCCAGTCCTGGGGAGCACACCATAACCTTATGCAGCTTTCCGGCTTCGGAATGTACGCCGTACTTCACTTTTTCCGTGGTCATTACAGTCATCCTCCAAAGTACATAAACAGGGAGTTACAGGGTTAAAAAGCCGTCGTAGAGGCCAAACGCCGCCACCAGGGCACCGATGACAACGGCGGCAAAAATCACTTTCTCGATACTGGTGAACACTTGCTGGCCACTCTCGCGTTTCGCCTTGGCGAACAGAATCGCGCCCGGTGCGTACAGCAGAGCCGAGAGCAGCAGGTATTTCAGGCCGCCGGCATAGATCAGCCAGATGGCGTAGATCAGTGCGATAGAGCCGATGATCAGGTCTTTCTTGCGTTCAGCCAGGGCGTTTTCGTAAGTCTCACCGCGCACCGCCAACAACAAGCCATAGGCCGCTGACCAGAGGTATGGCACCAGGATCATCGAGGTCGCCAGGTAGATCAGCGACAGATAAGTGCTGGCCGAGAACAGGGTGATGATCAAGAACACCTGCACCATGGCGTTGGTCAGCCACAGGGCGTTGACCGGTACATGGTTGGCGTTTTCCTTTTTCAGGAAGGCCGGCATGGTGTGGTCTTTGGCGGCCGAGAACATGATCTCGGCACACAGCAGCACCCACGACAGCAGGGCACCCAGCAACGACACGATCAAGCCAACGCTGATCAGCACCGCACCCCAGTGACCCACGACGTGCTCAAGCACAGCGGCCATGGACGGGTTCTGCAATTTCGCCAGTTCGGGCTGGGTCATGATGCCCAGCGACAGGACGTTCACCAGTACCAGCAACAGCAGCACGGTGATAAAACCGATCACAGTGGCTCGACCCACGTCTGAACGTTTTTCGGCACGGGAAGAGAAGATGCTCGCGCCTTCGATACCGATGAACACCCACACGGTGACCAGCATCATGTTGCGCACTTGGTCCATCACGCTGCCCAGATCCGGGTTTTTCAGGCCCCAGATGTCACTGGTGAAGATGTCCAGCTTGAAGGCGAATACCGCGATCAGAATGAACAGAACCAGCGGAACCACTTTGGCGACGGTGGTCACCAGGTTGATAAACGCAGCTTCTTTGATGCCGCGAAGGACCAGGAAGTGCACGGCCCAAAGCAATACCGAGGCGCCGATGATCGCCGCCGGGGTGTTGCCTTCACCGAAGATCGGGAAGAAGTACCCCAGTGTGCTGAACAGCAGCACGAAGTAGCCGACGTTGCCGAGCCAGGCGCTGATCCAGTAGCCCCAGGCCGACGAGAAACCCATGTAGTCGCCGAAACCAGCCTTGGCGTAGGCGTAAACACCGCCGTCCAGATCAGGTTTTCGGTTAGCGAGGGTCTGAAACACAAAAGCGAGTGTCAGCATGCCGACCGCAGTAATTGCCCAACCGATTAAAATCGCACCGACATCAGCACTTGCGGCCATGTTTTGTGGCAGCGAAAAGATGCCGCCACCAATCATCGAGCCGACTACCAGAGCAACCAATGCACCCAGTCGAAGTTTTCCAGGAGTATCAGACATTTGTAGTGACTCCAATCCAGGAGAAGTGAGGCCTAAAAGGTTATTCCGTTGTTTATTCAGGTAGTTGACATAGATCAGGGCATTACTACATTCCATTGTCAGTAAAGGGGAGAGGTCGCAATTGCGCATTTTCTTGACGCGACCTGAAAAGCCTTTATTAAAAGGGTTTCAGGTCATGCGGCGGCTATTACGGTTGTGTCGTAGGGGTTGAAGCTAGACACTATTTGCAGATTTGCAAATGTCAGCTTCATGTTTCATCTGATCGTTGCGTAAATGAAAATATCATCTACATGTGAAGTGCTTTTTTGGGCTTCAATAGAAAAGGTTGTTATTAAAAAATGAATGTTTATGGCGCAACAGGTATAGACGAATAAGCGGTTCCTATAATTAGTTCAGTGAACATCTGTAGCCGGATATCCGTTGATAATTAATCAAACAAAGAGGTGGCGATGTCACAGCAGACACAGAAGCTTCGACTCAACGCCCTGATTGCGTTAGTCGTCGGCTCGATGATTGGTGGCGGCATCTTTTCGCTGCCACAAAATATTGCGGAGCGTGCTGCTGGCGGTGCCGTGTTGATCGGGTGGTCCATCACCGCTGTGGGGATGCTGGCGCTGGCTTTCGTGTTCCAGACGCTGGCCAACCGCAAGCCGGAACTGGACTCCGGGGTGTATGCCTACGCCAAGGCTGGTTTTGGCGACTACATGGGTTTCTCGTCTGCCTGGGGTTATTGGATCAGCGCCTGGATGGGCAACGTTGGCTACTTTGTGCTGCTGTTCAGCACCTTGGGCTATTTCGTGCCGGTGTTTGGTCAGGGCAACACACCGATTGCCATTGGCTGCGCCTCGGTATTGCTTTGGAGTGTGCATTTTCTGGTCCTGCGCGGCATCAAGGAGGCCGCGTTTATCAACCAGTTGACCACCGTCGCGAAAATTGTGCCGATCGTGATGTTCATCGTGTTGGCCGCGGTCGCGTTTAAAGCGGACATTTTTGTTGAGGATTTTTGGGGCGCTGAAATGCCCAGCCTGGGCAGCGTGATGGACCAGGTGCGCAACATGATGCTGGTCACCGTGTTTGTGTTTATCGGGATCGAGGGCGCCAGTGTCTATTCAGGGCGGGCCGAAAAACGCTCGGATGTGGGCAAGGCCACGGTGATTGGCTTTTTGGGCGTGCTGGCCTTGCTGGTGCTGGTGAACGTGCTGTCGCTGGGCATCATGACCCAGCCTGAACTGGCGGGCTTGCAGAACCCCTCGATGGCCGGTGTGCTCAAGCATGTGGTCGGCGAGTGGGGCGCGATCCTGATCAGTATCGGGCTGGCCATTTCGTTGCTCGGGGCGTTGTTGTCGTGGGCGTTACTGTGCGCCGAGATTCTGTTCGCTACGGCCAGGGACAAAACCATGCCCGCGTTCCTGAGGAAGGAAAACGCCAACCATGTGCCGGTCAACGCCTTGTGGCTGACCAACGTGATGATCCAGGTGTTCTTGATCATCACGCTGGTGTCGTCGGGCACCTACACCACGCTGATCTACCTCGCTTCATCGATGATTCTGGTGCCTTACTTCTGGTCGGCCGCGTATGCGGTGCTGCTGTGCGTGCGCGGCGAGACCTACAAGCTGGCCAGTCGGCGGCGGGCCAAGGATCTGCTGGTGGGGGCCATCGCGATGATTTACGCGATGTGGTTGCTGTATGCGGCGGGGCCAAAATACTTGCTGTTTTCGGCCTTGCTCTACGCGCCGGGGATTTTTCTGTTCGCTAAAGCCAAGCGTGAGCAGGGAGAGCCGCTGTTCAAGGGCGCGGAGCCGATAATCTTCGGGGCGGTGGTGATTGCTGCACTGGGGGCGGGGTATGCGCTGTACAGCGGGGCGTTGACGCTATAAGGGCCGTTGAACCCTCGAAACCTTGGGGTCGCTACGCAACCCATCGCAGCCTGCGGCAGCGACTACAAAGGTTTATCAGTCGTTGCGGCGACCAAGGGCAGCCGTTCTGGCCGTGACCAGATCCACAGGTTGCCCATGCTCATGCCAGCAATGGCCAGGAACACCGGCCAGCCGTGATCAAGTACGTAAAGCATTAACCCGGCGCACAGCAGCATGCTGATGGTGGCGCTGACTTTGGCTTTGCGCTGGATGATTTTACCGTTGCGCCAGTTGAACAGGATTGGACCAAACAAACGGTGATTTTCGAGCCAGGCACTCAGGCGCGGGGAGCTTTTGGTCGCGGCCCAGGCGGCGAGCAAAATGAATTCGGTGGTCGGCAAGCCAGGAATCACAATGGCGATCAGGCCAATGCCCAAGCTTACGTAGGCCAGCACTCCAAACAGGACGCGGGCGATTTTGGATGAGGATTGAGTTGGGTGTGTCATAGGCTCAAGGCGCAGAAAAAGATACTCGGTCAGCGCTCGCTGACCGAGCAGATCCTGCTTAGGCCAGTTCAGGCTCAGCAGCGTAAGCATGTTCCAGTAATACGGTAAAACGTTCAAAGGCGGCTACTGCACCTTTGTCCAGATCAGCTTCTTCTTCGGCACTCAGTTCCAGGCCGTCGAGGGTTTTGACGAAGCTTTTCCAGCCTTCAGCGCGGCCGCCAGCAGGTTCGCCCAAGTGGCGAGCGCCAAACGTTTCGCTCAGTTCCAGCGCCACTGCACGCTTGATCAGAAACGCGGCGCCAAGCTTGGAGCCTTCCGACACAAAGATCCAGCCCAAGGCTTCGGCTTTGCTTGGCGCGTTGACGGCACCGGCAACAGGCCCAGGAACGGCAGTGTTCAGGTCAGCCAGGTCAGCCTTGGCTTGTTCTGCACGGCAACGCGCCGGCAGATCAGGAACGATTTCCTGCAGGGCTGCGTCGGTGTACAGCGATTGCAGCTCGGATTGAAACAGGTACTGGGCCACGACGAAGCGGGCGAAATTCTCGCGGGTTTCAAAGGGCTTGTGTGCCTTGACCAGCGCGTCGAGCTTTTGATGCGGCTCGTTGGTGATCTGGTTCAAACGTTGAGAACGCAAGGCAGGACGCGCTGCGGTATCTGGAGTGGTCATGCAAATATCCTTGAGAATGAGATGCGCTTTGTAACTAGACGATCAAGAAGACGCATCACAGTAAAAATTCCTCACTGCGCCGCATAAAAGAACTGCGCAGTGAGGCTCATGATCAGATGTCCCAGACCAGATTGACCGAGAAGTTACGGCCTGGAGCGGTCAAACGGTCCATGTTGGCAGGGTTGAGCACGCCCGCTTCACCGACGCTGTCGTAGCCGCGCACGTCATCCCAGTTCCAGTATTTCTTGTCGGTCAGGTTGTACAGGCCCGCGTTGACGGTGACGTCCTTGGTGACTTTGTAGAAGCCCGTCAGGTCGAGCACGCCATAGCCAGGCGACTTGAATTGTTTGCTGGTGCCGTCCGGGGCAAAGAAGCTGGTGTCATCCACTTGGTCTTTTCGTTTAACCAGTGTCCAGCTGACCAGGGCGCCGTACGCTTGCTGTTCGTAACCCAAGCCCATAACGGCTTTCAGAGGGTTGACGCTGTTGATTGGCTCGCCGTTGTCTTCGTTTTTACCGTGGGCATAGGCCACCGAGCCACGTGTGTACAGGCCTTTAGGTGCACCGAATACATCCAGGTTGAGCTGACCTTTAACCTCGGCACCCTTGATGGTGGCGTGTTTGATGTTGTTGCTCTGGAAGGTGGTTTCGCTATAGCCGGGGGTGATGGCGTCTTCGTTAATGAAGTCGCGGTATTTGTTGTAGAACACCGCTACATCAAATGTGCCAGCCTCAAACTTGCCACGCAGACCCGTTTCGAAGCTTTTGCTTTTTTCCGGTTCCAGGTTCGGGTTGGCCGCCACTTTGTAACCGGCTGCCAGGTTTTCAAAGGTGCCGTACAACGATTTGGCAGTCGGGGTACGGAAACCTTCCGCGTATTGGCCGTACCAGGTGTACTGCTCGGTCAGGGCGTAAGTCAGGCCGAATTTTGGCGATACGCGGTGCCAGACTTTTTTCTCGTCACTGACGTTGGCGCGTTCGCTCGCCGGAATCGTGTTGAGGAATTCCTGGGTAATGTGCGGCGTCAGGCGCGTGTAGTCGTAACGCAAGCTCGGCGAGAACGTCCAGTCGTTCCAGCTGATCTGGTCCTGGGCGAACAGGCTATAGGTGTTGATGGTTGGGTCCGGGAAGTCGCTGGACTTGGCCAGATAATCAGATGGGCTGTTGGCGCCGACCGCCGTGCAGCCTGCACCCACTGCCAGGCAAGTACCCGAGCCGCTGCGCGAACTGGTGACTTTCTGGTTTTTCAGGGTGGCGCCGTAAGTCAGCAAATGATCGGTTTCACCGATGCTGAAGGCCTTGTCCGCCTGGGCGTCGAGTACCCACTGTTTCTCTTGGTAGTTGGTATCTCGTGTACGCATGACGTTACGGGAGAACGGGAAGTAATTTTCCAGCGTGCTCTCATCGGTTTTGGCGATCTGGTAGTTCAGGCTGGTCTTGATGTGATCAGCAACCAGGCTGTCGAGAGCCATGGTGTTGACCAGGCCGAAGCGTTCACGGCTCACCGTGTCGGTGCCGGTACGCGAGCGGTACATGCCCAGTGCTTGACCGTTGTTGTACGGGCCGCCCACGGCGCTTTTCACATTGACGTCGTCGTGGCTTTTGTACTTCTCGTAAGTGAAGGCCAGACGGTCGTCATCGTTGTAATTCCAGCCTGCCTTGGCCAGCACGTTGGTGGTTCTCACGTCTTCCGGGTTGGCCGCGGTACGGGCCAGGCCATTGCCGCCACGATCGCCGTAAGACTCGGTGTCGTGGCCATCGCGCTGGCTAAAGTGCAGTAAACCGTCGAAGTCACCCGAGCGACCGGCCACGGTGCCCGATTTGAGCCAGCTGCGATCAGCCGAGCTGTAACCGGCCTTCAGGCGGGCGCCGACATCCTGGCCCGGCTTGATGATGTCATCCGGATCAAGGGTGAAGTAGCTGACGGCACCACCAATGGCGTTGCTGCCGTACAGCACGGACGCCGGGCCACGAAGGATTTCAACGCTTTTGACGATTTCAGGGTCAACGTAGTTGCGTTGGGTCTGGGCGTAAGGGCCGTTGAAGAACGAGTCCGGGATTTCAACGCCATCAATTTGGGTCAGGATTCGGTCGCCGTCGATGCCGCGAATGTTGTAGCCGGTGATACCGCCGCGCTGACCGGCGCCGCCTACCGAAACACCGGGCTCATAGCGAACCAGATCCTTGATGGTGTTAACGTTTTCGCGGTCCAGATCCAGGCGGTCATGAACGGTCACGGTGCTGGGTACGGCGCTGACGTCTTGCGCGTTACGCGTGGCACTGATGGTGACTTGCTGCAAGGCCAGGGTGCCGGAGGTCGCGCTGCGTGTTTCGAGCACGATGTTGTTGTTGCTCAGCTTGCGGTAAGTCAGGTTGGTGCCGGTGAGCAGGCGATCCAGGGCTTTTTCCGGGGTCAGAGAGCCACGTACGCCCGGTGAGGATACATCCTGTGCCAGCTCTGCCGGCAGGCCGACTTGCCAGCCGGTCACGCTGCTGAAGTCATTCAAGGCAGATGCGAGTGGCTGCTGAGCGATCGCAAACTTGTAATTGCCCACGGTGCGACTGGCTGGCTGCGGATCGGTTGCGGCCAAGGCCGGTGCGGCCTGTACGCCAGCCAGAAGCATGGCAACGGTCAACAACGACAATGTGCACTGGTGCAAGCCGCCAGTGCGGGCGTTGGATGAAGACCGGTTGTTGAAACGTGTGGGCATTGATAGCGCTCCGTGGTGAACGAATCTTATAGTTGCGAAGCTGACTCAAAATGCGAATCAGTTGCATTGACTACAACGAGACGAATGACCCAAGGCCATCGAGTAAAAAAATATTCAACTAATTAAGAATGACCAGCGCGGGGAACTCAGAGACGCTGCTTGAGGTGATGTGGGCGAGGGAACGCACGATGTCTAGCGGCTGGTCGAGGCGGTAGTTGCCGGTGACGGCTACATGGGCCAGCTTTTCGTTGTTGTTGACGATCCAGCCGGGGTAATAGCGCCGCACTTCATCCAGCACTTTGCCCATCGGGCAGTTTTCAAACACCAGTCGGCCTTGAACCCAGGCCAGGTCGGTCTGGGGGTTGAGCTTGGTGGTACGGCTGAAACCGTTGGGGCCGATGCTGACGCTGTTACCGGCCGACAAGCGCATTTGCGCGCCGACACTGTTCACCCGCAAATCCACATCACCGCGTTGCACCCGTACCTGCGCTTCGCCATTGAGGTAGCTCACGGCAAAGGCGGTATCGCGCACGCTGACGCGCACCGGCCCGGCATCCAGCACCATCGGAAACTCAAGATTGGCCGGGATCTCAAAAAACGCTTCGCCCTGATAGAGGCGGGCACTGGATTGAGCGTTGACCACTTTGCTGGAAAAGGCCGAATTGGTATTGAGCAGCACTTTTGAGCCGTCTTCGAGTTGCAGGCGCTGGCGCTCGCCTATCACGGTCAGGTGATCGGCTTGCAGGCGTAACGGCACATTGCTGTAACCCCCCACCGTCAGAACCAGCACAGCCGCCGCAGCCACGTGCTTCCAATGCCTGCTGATACGGCGCAGCAGGCTAGGCGTTCGACGGGTTTGCAGGGTTTGCGCGGCATCCAGCACCGGTTGCCCGTTCCAGATGGCGGTGGCTTTGGCAAAGGCTTGGGCATGCGCCGGGTCGGCATTCAGCCAGGTGTTGAAATCGGTTTTCTGTTCGTCGCTCGCACACTCAAGGGTAATCAGCCAGTCCAGTGCCTGATCCATGGCGCTGTCTTGCAGCACCTTGTGCGCCGGTTCAGGCGCAGCAGATTGGTGAGTGTCCGTCACGGGTGTTCCTTGGCAGTTTCAGGGCTGGCTTGTGGGCTTCGGCGCTTAAGGTTAAGGCCGATTAAGCCTGTCGGCTACCCCGATGCAGATTGCCATGATCAATTTCAGTTCCTTCTGAACCGTACTCAATGAGACGTCAAGCTCTTGGGCAATCTCTTGATAGCTGCAGCCATGCAGGCGGCTGAGAATAAAAATACGCTGCTGGCGTGCGCTCAATTGGCTCAGGCTCACACTCAAACGCTCCAGTAATTGCGCGGCTTGATGGGCCTCTTCCGGGGTGCTGAGCGGGGAGGCAATCCCTTCAATGACTTCCATCGGGACATCTTCAACCACCGTGCGCGCCTGAATGCGGCGGGCACGCAGATGATCGAGCGCCAGATTGCGCGCTGTCTGAAAGACAAACGGTTCCAGATGCTCGACTGTGCGCTCGCTCAAGGCGCGGGTTACCCGCAGGTAAGTCTCTTGCAGCAAGTCCTCGGCGGTACTGGGGTTATGCACCATCCGCTGTAACGTGCGCAGCAAGGTCACCCGCTGAGTAAGGAAGACTTGATTGAAGTGGGACTGACTCACAGTGCTACCCGACCGATTTTGAGCGAATGATAATGCTTATCATCTGTGCGGTTGGTCAAGTGATGTTTTGGATTTGTTGGATGAGTGCCCGCAGGCTGCGATTTTTAAGATCAAAAGATCGCGAGGCAAGCTCGCTCCTACGGGTTCATCGTGATCCTGCAGGAGCGCTGATTTATACGCGCCCTTTCAAATACGCGGCGTAATCCGGAATGCGGTGCTCGTGCGGCTGGTCCATCAGGGGGCTGCTGAGCAAGTAGTCAGCCGTGCATTCATTGCTTGCCACCGGAATGTTCCAGACCGCCGCTACGCGCAGCAGGGCTTTGATGTCCGGGTCGTGGGGCTGTGGCTCGAACGGGTCCCAGAAAAACACCAGCATGTCGACTTTCTGCTCAGCGATCCGTGCGCCAACCTGCTGATCGCCGCCCAGTGGGCCGCTGATCATGCTTTCGATCGGCAGCCCCAGGCGTTGGCTGAGCAACAGGCCGGTGGTGCCAGTGGCGCACAGGTCGTGCTGGCTGAGTTGTGCCTGGTGGCGTTCGGCCCAGTCCAGCAAAAAACCTTTGCAGTGATCGTGGGCCACCAGGGCGATACGCTTGCGCGCCGCCAAGGTAGCCGTGGTGAAGCTGATACCGATCATCGCGTTACTCCGCGTTGTGCAGCGCCAGGCAGTTGTCGAGCATACGGTTGGAGAAGCCCCACTCATTGTCGTACCACGCCAGCACTTTCAGCAGTTTGCCGCTGACTTTGGTGTGATTGGCGTCGAAAATCGACGAAAGCGGGTTGTGATTAAAGTCGCTGGAAACCAGTGGCAGGCTGTTGTAACCCAGTACCTTGGAGTGTTGGCTGGCTTCTTTGAACACGGCGTTGACTTCGGCTGCCGTGACTTCGCGTTTCAGCTCAACGGTCAGGTCGACCAGTGACACGTTGATCACCGGTACGCGTACGGCCATGCCGGTCAACTTGCCGGCCAGTTCTGGCAACACCAGACCCACCGCTTCGGCGGCGCCGGTTTTGCTCGGGATCATGTTCTGGGTTGCCGAGCGCGCGCGGTACGGGTCGGTGTGATACACGTCGGTCAGGTTCTGGTCATTGGTGTAGGCGTGGATGGTGGTCATCAAGCCGTTTTCAATGCCAAATTCACGGTGCAGAATTTGTGCTACCGGCGCCAGGCAGTTCGTGGTGCAGGATGCATTGGAAATAATCTGATGCGATTGGCGCAGAATGTCGTGGTTTACGCCATAGACCACTGTCGCATCGGCGTTTTTGCCCGGTGCGGAGATAATCACCTTGCGGGCGCCAGCGGTAATGTGTGCTTCAGCCTTGTTGCGTTCAGTGAAAAACCCGGTGCATTCAAACACCACGTCAATCTTCAGCGCAGCCCATGGCAGCTCAGCCGGATTACGAATGGCTGTCACATTGATGCGGTCACCATTGACGGTCAGGCTTTCTTGGTCATGCTCAACGGTGGCGTCGAATGTGCCATGAACCGTGTCGTACTTGAGCAGATGAGCGTTGATCGAACTGTCGCCCAAATCGTTGATGGCGACGATCTGCAAGTCCTGTCGGTAGCCTTGGGTATACAGTGCTCGCAGGACGTTACGGCCGATCCGGCCAAAACCATTGATTGCGATTCGTAGTGTCATGGAAAGCACCTGTCATCAATTTGTTGTTGGAATTACAAGATTATTCTCATAAAAATAGAAAACAAGCCATTTAAGTGGCAATATTTTGTTTTATCTACAACGAGTGACCTGAATCAACGGGTCCAAATGACTGAAGCCGCGTCTGCGAGCCTCCGTCAGCATAGGACACGTACAGGTCGCCACATCCGTTAGCCTGGAGTTCAACACATGCATCCCCGCGTTCTTGAAGTCACCGAGCGTCTTATTGCCCGCAGTCGTGCAACCCGCGAGGCGTATCTGGCGCTTATTCGCGGTGCAGCCAGCGACGGTCCGCAACGCGGCAAGCTGCAATGTGCCAACTTCGCCCATGGCGTGGCCGGGTGTGGCACGGAAGATAAAAACAGCCTGAAACTGATGAACGCAGCCAACGTGGCAATTGTTTCGTCATATAACGACATGCTCTCGGCGCATCAGCCCTACGAGCACTTCCCTGAGCAAATCAAACAAGCGCTGCGTGAAATGGGTTCCGTGGGCCAGTTCGCCGGTGGCACGCCCGCTATGTGTGATGGCGTGACCCAAGGCGAAGCGGGGATGGAACTGAGCCTGTTGAGCCGCGAAGTGATCGCGCTGTCGACCGCCGTTGCGCTGTCGCACAACATGTTTGATGGCGCATTGATGCTGGGAATCTGCGACAAGATCGTGCCGGGCCTGTTGATGGGCGCGCTGCGCTTCGGCCATCTGCCAACGATCTTTGTTCCGGGCGGGCCAATGCCGTCGGGCATTTCCAACAAGGAAAAAGCCGACGTACGCCAACGCTACGCCGAAGGCAAAGCCAGCCGTGAAGAACTGCTGGAATCGGAAATGAAGTCCTACCACAGCCCTGGCACTTGCACGTTTTATGGCACCGCCAACACCAATCAGTTGCTGATGGAAGTGATGGGCCTGCACTTGCCGGGCGCGTCTTTCGTCAATCCTTACACGCCACTGCGCGATGCACTGACTCGCGAAGCCGCGCACCAAGTGACCCGTCTGACCAAGCAAAACGGCGACTTCATGCCGTTGGGCGAGATCGTGGACGAGCGTTCACTGGTCAACTCCATCGTCGCGCTGCATGCCACTGGCGGTTCCACCAACCACACCTTGCACATGCCGGCGATTGCCATGGCGGCCGGTATTCAGCTGACCTGGCAAGACATGGCCGACCTGTCCGAGGTGGTGCCAACCCTGTCCCATGTGTATCCAAATGGCAAAGCCGACATCAACCACTTCCAGGCCGCGGGCGGTATGGCGTTCCTGATTCGCGAGTTGCTTGAGGCTGGCCTGCTGCATGAAAACGTCAACACTGTGGCCGGTCATGGCCTGAGCCGTTACACCCGTGAACCGTTCCTCGTGGACGGCAATCTGGTATGGCGTGATGGCCCGATTGAAAGCCTCGACGAATCGATCTTGCGTCCGGTGGCTCGTGCGTTTTCGCCTGAGGGCGGGTTGCGGGTGATGGAAGGTAACCTGGGGCGCGGGGTGATGAAGGTCTCGGCGGTTGCGCCAGAGCACCAGATTGTTGAAGCCCCGGCGCGGGTGTTTCAGGACCAGCAGCAACTGGCCGACGCCTTCAAGGCCGGTGAACTGGAACACGACTTTGTCGCGGTGATGCGCTTTCAGGGCCCGCGTTCGAACGGCATGCCCGAGCTGCACAAAATGACCCCGTTCCTCGGCGTGTTGCAGGATCGCGGCTTCAAAGTGGCGCTGATTACCGACGGACGGATGTCCGGCGCGTCGGGCAAAATTCCGGCAGCCATTCACGTCAGCCCCGAAGCTTCGATTGGCGGCGCCCTGGCGCGAGTCCAGGACGGCGATCTGATTCGGGTCGATGGCGTAAAAGGTACGTTGCAACTGCTGGTAGATGAGGCAGAATTCGCGGCGCGCACCCCGGCCGTTGGCACCTTGAGTAATGCCGTCGGCACTGGGCGTGAGTTGTTTGCGTTTATGCGTCAGGCCTTCAGTTCGGCTGAGCAGGGCGCGAGTACCTTTACCTCGGCTCTGGAAAACCTGAAATGAAGCTCGCCCTCGTCGGTGATATTGGTGGCACCAACGCACGTTTTGCTCTGTGGGAAAACGATCAACTGCGCTCCGTCAACGTACTGGCCACGGCTGATTACACCTGTCCGGAAGAGGCGATCAAGGTCTACCTGCAAAGTCTGGACATAAGCCTTGGGGCGGTCGGCTCGGTGTGCCTGTCGGTGGCCGGGCCGGTGAGTGGCGACGAGTTTCGCTTTACCAACAACCATTGGCGCTTGAGCCGGTCGGCGTTTTGCGAAACCTTGCAGGTCGATCACCTGCTGCTGATCAACGACTTCAGCGCCATGGCGCTGGGCATGACGCGCCTGGAGCCCGAAGACGTGCTTCAGGTGTGCCCCGGTATTGCCGATCCGGCGCGCCCGGCGGTGGTGATCGGGCCGGGCACGGGGCTGGGTGTGGGCACCTTGCTCAACCTGGGCGACGAGCAGTGGATGGCCTTGCCGGGGGAGGGCGGGCACGTCGACCTGCCCATGAGCAACCCGCGCGAAGTGCAACTGTGGCAGCACATCTACAACGAAATCGGCCACGTCAGCGCCGAAAGCATCTTGAGTGGCAGCGGCTTGCCGCGTGTGTATCGGGCAATCTGCGCGGTCGACGGGCATGAGCCGGTGCTGGACAGCGATCGGGCGATCACCGCTGCGGCTTTGGCGGGTGATCCGGTGGCATTGCAGGTGCTGGAGCATTTCAGTTGCTGGCTGGGGCGTGTCGCGGGCAACAACGTATTAACCGTCGGCGGGCGTGGCGGGGTGTACATTGTCGGCGGCGTGATACCGCGCTTTGCCGATATTTTCTTGAACAGCGGGTTTGCCAAAAGCTTTGCTGACAAAGGCTGCATGAGCGACTACCTCAAGGGTATTCCGGTCTGGCTGGTGACGGCGCCTTACTCAGGTTTGATTGGCGCAGGCGTGGCGTTACAGCAAACGTTCGGTTGAGGAGAGACTTTTAACTGTAGGAGCGAGCTTGCCTCGCGATCTTTTGACCTTTAAAAAGATCGCGAGGCAAGCTCGCTCCTACAGGGAGATCTTCGTCCATAACAACAATAAGGATCAGTACCTGTGAGTACACCCGGCAAATCCATTTTGCTGGTCGACGATGACCAGGAAATTCGGGAGCTCCTTGATATCTACCTCACCCGTGCCGGTTTCCAGGTGCGTACTGTGGGTGATGGGGCCGGTTTTCGGCAGGCCCTCAATGAGGCATCGAGTGATCTATTGATTCTGGATGTGATGTTGCCCGACGAAGACGGCTTTAGCCTGTGTCGTTGGGTGCGGCAACACCCGCGTTTCGCGCAGACACCCATCATCATGCTCACCGCCAGTTCCGATGAAACCGACCGTGTAATCGGGTTGGAACTGGGCGCTGATGATTATCTGGGCAAGCCTTTCAGCCCCCGTGAACTTCAAGCGCGCATCAAGGCATTGCTGCGCCGCGCACAATTTTCCAGTGCGGGCAGCGGCAACGAAATCATGGCCTTCGACGAGTGGCGGCTGAATACCGTGACCCATCGCCTGTTTCATATCGATGGTGAAGAGGTGATTTTGTCCGGGGCCGACTTCGCCCTGCTCAAACTGTTCCTGGATAATCCGCAGCATATCCTTGATCGCGACACCATTGGCAACGCGACCCGTGGGCGCGATCTGATGCCGCTCGACCGTATTGTCGACATGGCTGTCAGCCGTTTACGCCAACGCCTGCGAGACACCGATAAGCCGCCGCGCCTTATCCGCACCATCCGTGGCAGCGGTTATCAGTTGGCGGCCCAGGTCACGGTCGGAAATGGCCATTAAGGTCCTGCGAAAAATACGTCTGCCTCGCTCATTGCTGGGTCGTATGTTGCTACTGACCTTGCTTGCCATCTTGCTGGCGCAGACCCTGTCGAGTGCGATCTGGCTGTCGCAACTGCGCACCACGCAACTTGAGGGGCTGGTGAACAGTGCGCGCAGCATGGCGCACTCGATGAATGCGACGGTGACGTATTTGCGCTCCTTGCCGCTGGCGTATCGTCCGCTGGTGCTGGATCAGATGCGCAGCATGGGCGGTACGCGCTTTGTCGTGAGCCTCAATGACAAGCCCCTGGACATGCAGGTGCTGGAGCCGACCCCACGCAAGCAGGCGGTCATGGACGCCGTCGATCAAGTCTTGCGCCAGTCGCTGGGGCCGGGTGTCGACATGTCAGTAAAATTTGTCAGCCCTCAGGACCTGCGTATCTTCAACGCGGGCCTTAAGCTCGACGAACTGCCGCGCTCCTGGGCGCATTTCGCCTTGACCCTCGAACCTGTTAATCCGCCCGTGCTGGTGACTCAGATCAAGATGGCCCAAGGGGAGTGGCTGTACATCGCCTCGCTGTTGCCGCAGCCCTACACCAGCCTTGAAGAAGAGGGGCTGCCAGCCTTGCAGGTGTGGTTTATCGTGCTCAGCAGCATTTTTTTGCTGTTGTTCATTGGCGTGTTGGTGCACTGGCAAAGCCGCCCGCTCAAGCGTCTGGCCAAGGCTGCGCGAGACATGTCATTGGGTGAGGACGATGTCCAGCCCGTCGAAATCGCAGGCGGCAGTGAAGTGGTTGAGGTCGGGCGGGCCTTGAACACCATGCGCGCCCGCATCAGCCGTTACCTGACTGAGCGTGGGCAATTGTTCAGTGCCATTTCCCATGACTTGCGCACGCCCATCACCCGCTTGCGGCTGCGGGTTGAACTGCTGGATGACGAACAGTTGCAATATAAGTTTGGTCGCGACTTGGATGAGCTCGAAATGCTGGTCAAAGGCGCCTTGCAGTGCGTCAAAGACACCGATATTCACGAGAACATCGAGCCGGTGGATTTGAATACGCTGCTGGATTGCCTGATCGAGCCTTACCTGCTGCCGCAAGGCAATGGCCGCGTGACATTGCAGGGGCGGGCCGTCAGCCCCTATTCAGGCAAGTCGCTGGCCTTGCGTCGCTGTGTGGGCAACCTGATTGATAACGCCCTCAAGTACGGTAACTACGCGCACCTGCGCATTGAAGACGACAAACATGCCTTTACCTTGACGGTGGACGATGAAGGGCCGGGCGTCCCTGAACAGCGCCTGGAACAGGTCTTTGAACCCCATTTTCGTCTGGCCGGGCAACAACAGGGCTACGGCCTTGGCTTGGGGATTGCGCGCAGCATTGCCCACAGTCACGGCGGTGAAGTGAGCTTGCAAAACCTGCGTACAGGTGGTTTGCGGGTCACTTTGTACTTGCCGCGAAATGCCGACTGATGGACAGGCTGGCCTGCTCGGCACTGATGGGCAACACCGGTTCCAGATCCGGGCCTGCAACCTCTTCGATGGCCGTTTTCAACTCGCGGGTTTTGTGCATCGCCGCCTTGATGCGGTTTTCACGCACGCGTCGGCTGGTCTGGCTGAAGTGCAACTGCAACTTCTCCATGGCCACGTCATACGGGTCGTTGCACAGCGTTAATTGCCGCTCGCGCTCCTGCAATGCCATCTGTTTGGCCTCTTCTTCTCCGTAACGATCAATTCGAAAGCTCTTGCTCAGGTTGTAGCCATGTATGCGCGTCGTTGCGCGCCAATAATCGATCTGGTTGGACTGGACCCGATACACCCCAGCGTGGCCGCTGGTGTTGTGAGGCATTAGGCGCTGACGGCTTTCATAGGTGAAAGACAGCGGCATTTTCAGTACCAGTTGATTACGCATGATTTCAGCGGCTTCCAGCGCTGCGATCTCACCGCCGTGTTCGACAAAGTCAAAGACTTGCGCGTGCACTTTGCCTGAGCGCTGAATTTCGATTTTCCAGGCGTAGGGTCGACCGTTCTTATCTTTGACGGGGTAAATAAAGCAATCATTGCGAGTCGTTAATTTACGTTCTGACATGAGTCATATCTCCTGAAGGGTGTCGGCATCCGTTCTTTTAGAGTGACGATGAGAGGCAGACTCGCTGATGTTATTTGCGTGTACAACGTGGGAAAACGACTTCGGGATGCGTCCTACAGTCAATGCGGAAAATACCTTGTGAGGCGGTGATTTCAACGAAGAGGGGCATAGAGAGAACTGGCTTTGACCATGCTGAAATATTGCTGCAGGCGTCTATTGTCATGGGTCTAATGTCACAAGACAGTGACATATGAACATCTGTTCGTTACGTGGGCCCCGTGGGGCGTGGATACACTCTTTAGCAGCGCAAGCAAAAAGACTTGCACAGCTATAACAACAATAAAGGTCATCACATGAATTCATTCAATCGCCTCGCCGTTGTCATATCTCTCGCAACTCTTTTCCCTCTGAACACCTATGCTGCCGACTCCAAAGGTTCGGTTGAAGTGGTGCATTGGTGGACGTCCGGTGGCGAAAAAGCGGCCGTAGATGTGCTGAAGGCTCAAGTCGAGAAAGACGGCTTTACCTGGAAAGACGGCGCAGTTGCCGGTGGTGGCGGTGCTACCGCGATGACCGTGCTCAAAAGCCGTGCGGTTGCTGGCAACCCGCCAGGCATGGCGCAGATCAAAGGGCCGGACATTCAGGAGTGGGCCTCCACCGGGCTGCTCGACACTGACGTTCTGAAGAATGTCGCCAAAGAAGAGAAGTGGGACAGCCTGCTCGACAAGAAAGTCTCCGATACCGTGAAGTACCAGGGCAACTACGTGGCCGTGCCGGTGAACATTCACCGTGTGAACTGGCTGTGGATCAACCCGGAGGTCTTTAAAAAGGCCGGTATCGAAAAACCACCTGCCACCCTTGAAGAATTCTACGCCGCCGGTGACAAGCTCAAGGCTGCGGGCTTCATTGCGCTTGCCCACGGTGGGCAGCCTTGGCAGGACAGCACGGTTTTTGAAGCCGTCGTGCTCTCGGTCATGGGCGTTGATGGGTACAAGAAGGCCTTGGTTGACCTCGATAACGCGGCCCTGACCGGCCCGGAAATGGTCAAGGCGCTGACTGAACTGAAGAAAGTGGCGACCTACATGGACGCCGATGGCAAAGGCCAGGACTGGAACCTGGAAGCGGCCAAAGTCATCAACGGCAAGGCCGGCATGCAGATCATGGGCGACTGGGCCAAGAGTGAATGGACCGCCGCCAAGAAAATCGCCGGCAAAGACTATGAATGCGTAGCCTTCCCGGGCACCGACAAAGCCTTCACTTACAACATCGACTCTTTGGCGGTGTTCAAGGTGAAAGACGAAGGTACCAAAGCAGGTCAACAGGACATTGCCAAAGTGGCGCTGGGTGAAGACTTCCAGAAAGTCTTCAGCATCAACAAGGGCTCAATTCCGGTTCGCAACGACATGTTGAACAACATGGAAAAGCTCGGCTTTGACGCCTGTGCCCAGACCTCGGCCAAGGACTTCCTGGCTGACGCCAAGTCCGGCGGCCTGCAGCCAAGCATGGCGCACAACATGGCAACCACGCTGGCTGTGCAGGGGGCGTTCTTTGACGTAATCACCAATTACATCAACGACCCTAAGGCCGACCCGGCCGACACCGCCAAAAAACTTGGCGCGGCGATCAAATCCGCTAAGTAACCCTCCTGTAGGAGCGAGCTCGCCTCGCGATCTTTTAGATGATCAAAAGATCGCGAGACAAGCTCGCTCCTACAAGGACCAGCCTCTACTTTTTCCTTGCTCGGGTTCTCTCCATGAGTTCTGTTGCTGCGTTCAGGAAAGTCTCGCCCTTCGATGCCTTGCAGCGCTGGCTACCAAAACTGGTACTGGCGCCCAGCATGTTCATCGTTCTGGTGGGCTTCTATGGCTACATCCTGTGGACGTTTGTTCTCTCGTTCACCAATTCAACGTTCTTGCCGACTTACCAGTGGGTAGGCCTGGCGCAGTATCAGCGCTTGTTCGACAACGACCGCTGGTGGGTGGCGAGCAAGAACCTGGCCGTGTTCGGCAGCATGTTTATTGGCATCACCTTGGTGATTGGCGTAACGCTGGCGGTATTCCTTGATCAGCGCATCCGTCGCGAAGGGTTTATTCGCACTATTTACCTGTACCCGATGGCGCTTTCGATGATCGTCACCGGTACCGCCTGGAAGTGGCTGCTCAACCCCGGCATGGGGCTGGACAAGCTGCTGCGCGACTGGGGATGGGAAGGTTTTCGTCTGGACTGGCTGATCGACCCTGATCGCGTGGTGTATTGCCTGGTCATCGCGGCTGTCTGGCAAGCCTCGGGCTTTATCATGGCGATGTTCCTCGCAGGCCTGCGCGGGGTTGATCAATCGATCATTCGTGCGGCCCAGATCGATGGCGCGAGCTTGCCGCGCATCTACTGGAAAGTGGTACTGCCAAGCCTGCGCCCGGTGTTCTTCAGTGCCGTGATGATCCTGGCGCACATCGCGATCAAGAGTTTTGACCTGGTGGCGGCGATGACAGCCGGTGGCCCGGGCTATTCGTCCGACCTGCCAGCCATGTTCATGTATTCCTTCACCTTTAGCCGCGGTCAGATGGGCGTGGGTTCGGCCAGTGCGATTCTGATGCTCGGTGCGATTCTCGCGATCATCGTGCCTTACCTGTATTCCGAGCTAAGGAGCAAGCGCAATGAATAGTCTTGCTGGCAAGCGCTCTTTAAGCCTGAGCCGTATTGCAATCTATGCCGTGCTGATCTTCGCCGTACTGCTGTACCTGGTGCCCTTGGTGGTGATGCTGTTGACCAGCTTCAAAACCCCGGAAGACATCAGCACCGGTAACCTGCTGAGCTGGCCAACCGTGGTCACCGGCATTGGCTGGGTCAAGGCCTGGGCCACGGTCGACGGTTACTTCTGGAACTCGATCAAGATCACTGTCCCGGCGGTGCTGATCTCCACCGCCATTGGCGCGTTGAACGGCTACGTGTTGTCGATGTGGCGCTTTCGCGGTTCGCAGCTGTTCTTTGGTCTGTTGCTGTTTGGCTGCTTCCTGCCGTTTCAGACGGTACTGCTGCCTGCCTCGTTTACCTTGGGCAAGATGGGCCTGGCCAGCACGACCACCGGCCTGGTGTTCGTGCACATCGTCTACGGCCTGGCGTTTACTACACTGTTTTTCCGCAACTACTACGTCAGCATTCCCGATGCGCTGGTGAAGGCCGCACGCTTGGATGGGGCGGGTTTCTTTACGATTTTTCGTCTGATCATTCTGCCGATGTCGACCCCCATCATCATGGTTTGCCTGATTTGGCAGTTCACCCAGATCTGGAATGACTTCCTCTTCGGCGTGGTGTTTTCCAGTGGTGATTCACAGCCCATTACCGTGGCGCTGAACAACCTGGTGAACACCAGCACCGGGGTCAAGGAATACAACGTTGATATGGCAGCGGCGATGATCGCCGGGCTGCCGACCCTGCTGGTCTATGTGGTCGCAGGCAAGTATTTCGTGCGCGGTCTGACGGCCGGCGCGGTCAAGGGGTAATCATGGCAACGCTTGAGCTTCGTAACGTAAACAAGACCTATGGTGCTGGCCTGCCGGACACCCTGAAAAACATCGAATTGTCGATCAAGGACGGCGAGTTCCTGATCCTGGTAGGACCATCGGGCTGCGGCAAATCGACCCTGATGAACTGCATAGCGGGCCTGGAGAACATCACCGGCGGCGCGATCATGATTGATGACGAAGACGTCAGCGGCATGAGCCCCAAGGACCGTGACATCGCCATGGTGTTCCAGTCCTACGCGCTGTACCCGACCATGAGCGTGCGCGAGAACATCGAATTCGGCCTCAAGATCCGCAAGATGGCGCAGTCGGCCATCGACGAAGAAGTTGCCCGGGTGGCCAAGCTGCTGCAGATCGAACATTTGCTCAATCGCAAGCCGGGCCAGTTGTCGGGTGGCCAGCAGCAGCGTGTCGCGATGGGCCGTGCGCTGGCGCGTCGACCGAAGATTTACCTGTTCGACGAACCGTTGTCCAACCTCGACGCCAAGCTGCGGGTCGAGATGCGCACCGAAATGAAACTGATGCACCAGCGCTTGAAAACCACCACCGTCTACGTGACCCACGACCAGATCGAGGCCATGACCCTGGGCGACAAAGTGGCGGTCATGAAAGACGGAATCATCCAGCAGTTCGGTACGCCCAAGCAGATCTACAACGATCCGGCCAACCTGTTTGTCGCGAGCTTTATCGGTTCGCCGCCGATGAACTTCATACCGCTGCGCTTGCAGCGCAAGGACGGCCGTCTGGTGGCGCTGCTGGACAGTGGCCAGGCGCGTTGTGAGTTACCGATGAGCATGAACGACGCAGGCCTGGAAGACCGTGAGGTGATCCTGGGTCTGCGTCCGGAGCAAATCGTCCTGGCCTCGGCCGAGGTCACGGGCGGACCGACTCTTCGCGCCGATGTACAAGTGACCGAGCCGACGGGGCCGGACACCCTGGTGTTCGTTCAACTGAACGGCGTCAAAGTGTGTTGCCGCCTCGCGCCTGATGTTGCTCCACAAGTGGGAGAGGCCCTGAACCTGCAGTTCGACCCGGCCAAAGTGTTGCTGTTCGATGCTCAAACCGGTGAGCGCTTGGGCACAGCCGCTTCGTTGCCTGCACAGGATCGTGCCGACAACGTCGCCCAATTCAAAGGACGCTGAATCTTCCTTTCGGGGAAGGATGTTTCGGAAAAAGCAGTAAACCGCGTTAGACAAAAACAGTTAATAACAATAAAGACGAGGATGTAGGGATGAAAAAGCAACACACCAACACTCGGTTGATCTGCCAGCTGTCAGCGGTTGCCGCGCTGGTTCTTTCTGCCAATGCGATGGCAGACGAAGCGTTCAGCGCCGATTCCAAGTGGATGACCGGCGATTGGGGCGGCGAGCGGACCAAGCTCATCGAACAGGGGATCGACATCAAGGCTGATTACGTCGGTGAAGTGGGCGCCAACTTGCATGGTGGCTACAACAACGATAAAACAGCGCGCTACAGCGACCAGTTTGGTCTGGGCGTGGCGTTGGACCTGCAAAAGCTGTGGGGCTGGGATAACACCCAGGCCAAGATCCAGCTCACCAACCGCAACGGGCAAAACATCTCCAACGACCGTGTTGGCGATCCACGTGCGGGCACCCTGAGTTCTTCCCAGGAGGTCTACGGCCGTGGCCACATGGTGCGTCTGACCCAGTTGTACATCCAGCATCAGTTCCTTGATGGCAAGCTGGACGTCAAAGCCGGTTATTTCGGTGAGGGCGAAGACTTCAACACCTTCCCGTGTGAATTCCAGAACCTGGCGTTCTGCGGTTCGCAGGTGGGTAACTGGGCCACTAACATCTGGTACAACTGGCCGGTCAGCCAGGCGGCACTGCGTGTGAAGTACAACATCACGCCTGAGTTCTATGCGCAGATCGGCGCGTACAACCAGAACCCGTCGCAACTGGAGCACGGCAACGGCTTCAAACTTAGCGGCAGCGGCACCAAAGGCACTGTGTTGCCTGTCGAGCTGGTCTGGTCGCCTAAGGTCAATAACCTGCCTGGCGAATACCGTGTCGGTTACTACAAAAGCACGGCGCCTGCTGCTGACCTGCGTGAAGACATCAACGGCAATGACGCGGCCACCACCGGTCAGAGCTATCGCGTACATGACAGCAAGCACGGCTACTGGTTCGTGGTTCAGCAACAGCTCACCAGCCACAACGGTGATGCTTCGCGCGGCCTGAATATCGCGGCCAACGCAACCTTCCACGACAAGGCCACCAACATTGTCGACAACTACCAGTCGCTGATGTTTGTGTACAAAGGCCCGTTCGATGCACGTCCAAAAGATGACATCGGCATTGGCTTTGCCCGTATCCATGTCAACGACGACGTGAAGAAAAACGCTGAGCTGGCCAACGCGGCCATCGGTGCGACCGACTACAGCGATCCGCTGTATTCACCGCTGCGCTCCACCGAGTACAACTACGAAATCAACTACGGCTTCCACGTGACCAATTGGCTTACCGTGCGTCCCAACTTGCAGTACATCACTCACCCGGGTGGTGTGGACCAAGTTGACAACGCGTTGGTGGCTGGCCTGAAAATTCAGTCGGTGTTCTAACGTTGTTGCGATAAGCTCCGTTTTGTTGTGCGCAATTTGCGGATAGCCTTGGCTATCCGCTTTTTTGTGTCAGCACTGCCGAGCTTTAGCGAATCTGCGATGGCGGTACATTGGGCGACATGATTTTCAGGACTGCGGCACATGCATGAGCATCCGCTTCACCGTTTTTTTAAATCCAAACGCGAACAGCCGGTTTTCCAGTGGGAGCGCTTTCAGCAACGCGATGTGCTGGTGATCGATCATCCGCACTGCCAAGCGGTGTTCAGTCGTCAGGGGGCGCAACTGCTGCACTTCAAGCCAACTGGGCAAAAACCTTGGTTGTGGTGTGCCGCCAAATGGCCGCAGGTCGGGGCGATCCGCGGTGGCGTGCCGATATTTTGGCCGTGGTATGGGCGCCATCCGAGCGAAAATGCCTGGCCATCCCATGGTTGGGCGCGGCTGATCGACTGGAAACTGCTGGACAGCAGTTCAGATGAAGAGGGCGTTACCCTGCATTGGCGTTTGCAACTGTGCGATTGGCAGGTTGAGTTGCATGCACGGCTGGGCGAAGACATGGAATTGCGTTTGAGCACCGAACATCAGGACGATGAGCCGTGCCAGGTGAGTCAGGCGTTGCGAGCTTACTGGCGTATTGGTGATGTGGCGGAGGTAGCGCTATCCGGGCTTGATGGCGCTCAAGGCTACGATCAGCTCAATCGTGAGGTGTGTCAGCAAAAAGGTGAACTGCGCGTCGCGGGCGGTTGCCAGCGGGTGTTCCAGCACGAAGGCGAAATGCAGCTAAACGACCACGCCTGGCAGCGGGCCCTGAGTATCGATACTGGGGATCATGCCAACACCGTGATCTGGCATCCGGGCAAGCGGCCCTTGCTGGGCGTGAGCTGGAATGAAGTGATGGGTTTTGTCTGTGTCGAGTCCGCCAGTGCTGGCGCCCAGACCCAAAGCCTGGCCCCTGGCGAGCAAGCGCACCTGAGCCTGCAAGCGCGGGCAGGGCTGTGTAACGCCTAGCCCCACAAATAAGTGTAGGAGCGAGCTTGCCTCGCGATCTTTTGATCTTCCAGAAGATCGCGAGGCAAGCTCGCTCCTACAGGCCGGTGATCAGTTGAACTCATCCCCCACCGGATAACGGCTGGCATTCAGGCTTTCTTTGATCTTGCGCAAATGCGGCTGGAAATCCACGCCCCGGCGCAAGGTCATGCCAGTGGCCAGCACATCCAGCACAGTGAGCTGGATGATGCGCGAGGTCATCGGCATATAGATGTCGGTGTCCTCAGGCAGCGGGATGTTCAGGCTCAAGGTGCTGGCTTTGGCCAGCGGTGAGTTCTCTGCGGTCAACCCCAGCACCGAGGCGCCGTTGGCACGGGCAATGCGCGCCACTTCGACCAGCTCTCGTGTCCGTCCCGTGTAGGAAATAATCACGAACAACTCGCCGGTGTGCGCCACCGACGCGATCATGCGTTGCATTAAAACGTCAGCGTGGGCCGTGACCGCCAAGTTAAAGCGGAAGAACTTGTGCTGTGCATCCAGCGCTACCGGAGCCGAGGCGCCCAATCCGAAAAAGTGAATCTGACGGGCCTGGATCAACAAGTCGACGGCGCGGCTGATCAGGTTCGGGTCCAAGGCCTGGCAGGCACTGTCCAGCGAGGCAATCGCGCTGCCGAAAATCTTTTGCGTATAGGCCGCCGGATTATCATCCGCCTCAACCGCTCGGCTCACGTAAGCTGCGCCACTGGCCAAGCTTTGTGCCAGTTGCAGTTTTAACTCCGGGTAACCGCTGACACCAAACGAACGGCAAAAGCGGTTGACCGTGGGTTCGCTGACCGACGCCGCTTGAGCCAACGCAGCAATACTGAAGCGCGTCGCTTGTTGCGGGTTCTGCAGAATTATTTCTGCCACCTTGCGCTCGGCCTTGTTCAGGTCTTCGAGGCGGCCTTTGATTTGTTCGAGTAAATTTCGCACGCGGTCCATTTATGATCCTAGGGTCGGCGATGCATCAACCGTGCTAAAGCGGTTCGCAAGGTGGCCTATCCTACTGGTGGCCTGTGATGACCACTAGCAGCAATCTGTGTTTTGAGAAAATGTTGTGTTTATTACTACATTTTTCCTTGAGTGATACCTTGAAAAAAGGTATTTGTAGCTTAACTTGATAAAAGAACAAACATCATGCCTTCGATTACGGTTGAACCGTGCACCTTCGCCTTGTTCGGCGCCTTGGGCGATCTGGCCTTGCGCAAGCTGTTCCCTGCCTTATACCAACTGGATCGTGCCGGTCTGCTGCATGACGACACGCGCATTCTTGCGTTGGCCCGCGAGTCAGGTGACACACTGACGCATCTGGCGCATATCGACAGCCAATTGCGCCTGTATGTCGGCGACAAGGAAATCGAAGATGAAGTGCTCACCCGCTTCTTGGCTCGCCTGAGCTATCTGCATGTGGACTTTCTCAAGACCGATGACTATTTGCCGCTGGCAGAACTGGCCGGAACCGAACAGCGCCTCATCGCTTACTTCGCGACCCCGGCAGCCGTTTACGGCGCGATCTGCGAGAACCTGTCCCAGGTCGGCCTGACTGAAAACACCCGTGTGGTGCTGGAAAAGCCGATTGGCTCCGACCTTGAGTCTTCACGCAAGGTTAACGACGCAGTGGCGAAATTCTTCCCCGAAAATCGCATCTACCGCATCGACCATTACCTGGGCAAAGAGACCGTACAAAACCTGATTGCCCTGCGCTTTGCCAACAGCCTGTTCGAAACCCAGTGGAACCAGCGCTACATCTCCCACGTTGAAATCACCGTGGCCGAGAAAGTCGGCATTGAAGGTCGCTGGGGCTACTTCGACAAGGCTGGCCAACTGCGCGACATGATTCAAAACCACTTGTTGCAGTTGCTGTGCCTGATCGCCATGGACCCGCCTGCGGACTTGTCGGCCGACAGCATTCGCGACGAGAAAGTGAAAGTTCTCAAGGCGCTGGCGCCGATCAGCGCTGAAGGCCTGACCACTCAAGTGGTGCGTGGCCAGTACATCGCCGGTTACAGCGAAGGCCAGCCGGTGCCGGGCTACCTGGAGGAAGAAAACTCCAACACCCAGAGCGACACTGAAACCTTCGTTGCGCTGCGAGCCGATATTCGCAACTGGCGTTGGGCGGGGGTGCCGTTTTACCTGCGCACCGGCAAGCGTATGCCGCACAAGCTGTCGCAGATCGTGATCCACTTCAAAGAGCCGTCGCACTACATCTTCGCGCCTGAGCAACGTCTGCAAATCGGCAACAAGCTGACTATTCGCCTGCAGCCGGACGAAGGCATCTCCTTGCGCGTGATGACCAAGGATCAGGGGCTGGACAAAGGCATGCACCTGCGCAGCGGCCCGTTGCAGTTGAACTTCTCCGACACCTATCGCAGTGCGCGAATTCCTGATGCCTACGAGCGTTTGTTGCTCGAAGTGATGCGCGGCAACCAGAACCTGTTTGTGCGCAAAGACGAAATTGAAGCGGCATGGAAGTGGTGCGACCAGTTGATCGCCGGCTGGAAGAAGTCGGGTGATGCGCCCAAGCCTTACGCGGCGGGCTCCTGGGGGCCGATGAGCTCCATTGCACTGATTACACGAGACGGGAGGTCTTGGTATGGCGATATCTGATTTGAAACTGCCTGAAGGTGTCACTGCGCACACCTTCAAGAACCCGATGGTACTCGCCGAGGGTTTGGCACAAGCGGTTGCCGAGCAACTGAATGAAGCCATTGCTGAGCGCGGCGTTGCGACGCTGGTCGTGTCGGGCGGTCGCAGCCCGGTGGCGTTTTTCCAGAGCCTGATCAAGCAGCCGGTTGACTGGTCCAAAGTGGTTGTCAGTCTGGCTGACGAGCGCTGGGTGCCGGTTGAACACGCTGACAGCAACGCGGGTTTGCTGAAAAAGAATTTGCTGCAAGGCCCGGCTGCCAAAGCGCGCTTTGTGGGTTTGTACAACGTAGCTGCCAACCTTGAAGCGGCCGCCGAGCAAGCAGACCGGGCTTTGGCTGAACTACCGCCCATTGACGTGCTGATCTTGGGCATGGGCGATGACGGGCATACCGCCTCGCTGTTCCCGGGCAGTCCTAACCTGGCGCAAGCGTTGCAGTTGGACAATGCGCGTCGTTGCTGGCCGATGCTGGCACCGACCGTGCCGCACCAGCGCTTGAGCATGAGCCGCAGCCTGCTGGCGAGCGCGAGAAACACCGTCCTGTCGATTCAAGGTCAGGCCAAATTGAACACCCTCAACGAAGCGCTGGGAGGCACCGATATTGCCGCCTTGCCGATTCGTGCCTTTCTGCAACCTACGTTAGAGATTTACTGGTGCCCATGAGCCAAGGATCAGCTGCCATGACAACAAAAATTGCCAACGTTACGATGGCCCAAAAAGTCGCCCTGATCGATGAACTGTGCGCCAAGGCGCGCATTCTTCCGGTGATTACCATTGCACGCAAGCAGGACATTCTGCCGTTGGCCGATGCGCTGGCAGCAGGTGGCCTGACCGCCCTGGAAGTCACGTTGCGTTCGGAGTTTGGCCTGGAGGCCATTCGTGTCCTGCGTGATCAGCGCCCTGAACTGGTCACCGGTGCTGGCACCATTCTGGATCGCCACATGCTGGCAGCGGCTGAAGAAGCCGGTTCGCAATTTATTGTCACGCCGGGCATCACCCGTGACCTGCTTGAAGCCAGCGTTGCCAGCGATATTCCGCTGTTGCCGGGCATCAGCAATGCTTCCGGGATCATGGAAGGCTATGGCCTGGGCTACCGCCGATTCAAACTGTTTCCGGCTGAAGTCAGCGGCGGTGTAGCGGCAATCAAAGCGCTGGGCGGTCCTTTTGGCGAAGTGAAATTCTGCCCGACGGGTGGCGTTGGCCCGGCGAACATCCGCAACTACATGGCGTTGAAAAACGTCATGTGTGTGGGCGGTAGCTGGATGCTCGACAGCGAATGGATCAAAAACGGCGATTGGGCCCGTATCCAGGAATGCACCGCCGAGGCCTTGGCGCTGCTGGACTGATCGCGATTTAACGAATTGTGTTGTGTGTTCTACGGTTTTTGGTGCGCTTGGTCGGCGCACCTTTTTTTGCCTGGGGTTTTAGACCCCTGCGAAATCTGTAGGAGCGAGCTTGCCTCGCGATCTTTTAAAAGATCAGAAGCTCGTTCCTACGGGATCCGCTTTTGCTTAAGTGAACAACATTGTCCTTACAGTGAGTCTTGCGACAATTCCCGTAACGCCCGGACCAACTGCTGAATATCTTCTGGCGTGGTCGCAAACCCGACGGTTATTCGAATGCAACTGCCGCACGCTGAGCCATTGCGCGCGACGGTGAACAGGTTGTAGTCCTTGAGCAAGCGCTCGACCATGGGCTGCTGATCGTCTACATGGGTAAAGCGCATGGAGGTAATGGCGCAGTTCAGGCGCGGGTCCTCGGGGGTCAGCACTTCAATTCCCGGCAATTGGCGCGCTTCGCTCACCCATAACTCGCGCAGATAGCGCAGTCGATCGCCTTTAGCCTTCGAACCGCCCAGCTCACGGTGTTCCTGCAACACCTTGGGCAGCGTCAGCCAGGCCGGGATGTTGGCGGTGCCGTAGGGCGAGCGGGTGCGAATATCCGGTTCGGGGTAACGTTTGCTGCCCATGTCCGGGTCAATGTCTGCCAGACGCTGTGGATCGATGTACATAAAGCCCAGCGTCAGCGGCGAGCCAATCCATTTGTGCAGGTTGAAACCGGCAAAGGGCACGCCCAGCGCCTGCAGATCAAAATCGATCTGGCCCAAGGCATGTGCGCCATCCAGTACGACATCCACGCCGTGTGCCTTGGCCGCCTCAGCAATCGCTTGAACGGGCATCACGAGCCCGGTGCGGTGCGTCACATGGGTCAGCGCCATCAGCTTGATACGCGGATAATGTTCGAACGCCTCGCGGTAGCTGGCGACCAGGCTTTCATACGTAGCAGGGTGCTTGTGGGCGATTTCAATGATTTCCAGCCCGCGTTGTTGCGCCACCCAACGCATGGCGTACTCGACGCTGTGATACTCCAGATCGCTGATCAGTAACTGATCGCCGGGTTGCAAGCCGTTGTAGTTGCGAATCACCGATTGCAGAGCATCCGACGCGCAGTTGGTGAGGGCAATGCTCGTGTGCTCAACCCCCAGCAACTCAGCCAATTGATTGCGAATCTCGATGCTTTGGGTTTCATCGAAGACTTGGCGCACATGCACGGAGTTGCTGCGGTTAATAAAGTCGATAGTGCGCTGGTAGTCGTGTGCCACCGTGCGGGTCATGCGCCCGAAGTAGCCATTCTCCAGATTGACCGGCCCGGGGGCTACGTCGTAGCGCTGGGCGATGGCTTGCCAAAAGTGTTCGTCGCGGGCGTTCTCTTCGTTCCTTGGCATAAAGCAACTCTATCAATGGCGAGGTTTGGGTTTTCCGTGTTTGGCGCGCAACGGGTCGAGCAGGTCTGACAGACCGTTGTGATCGATCTCTTGCATCAGGGCCAGCAAACCGCCCAGCTCGCCGTGCGGGAAGCCTTCACGGGCAAACCAGTTCAAGTACTGGCCAGGCAAGTCGGCGATGATTCGGCCTTTGTATTTGCCGAATGGCATTTCGCGGGTGACCAGCAGCTCAAGTTTTTCGGGGTTCATTCAACGGCCTTCAGTGCGTGCAGCAACAAGATGAAAAATACAGGCGTTTTGCATGCAGGCCAATTGACAGATCATGCAAATAAACCGGATACAGATTTTTTGATTTTTAATAACTGATTGATTAATAAGAAATATTTATATTCGAAAAAGCTGGCACGAGGACTGCAATCTCTATTGCACGATCCTCAACTCAGCAAGGAATTGAACAATGACTGATCTTAATAAAGAAGCCATCTCTGTCCTGAACGATCTGATCGAAACCAGCAAAGATGGCCAGGAAGGTTTCAAAACCTGTGCCGAAGATATTAACCATCCAGAGCTCAAAGCGCTGTTTGTAAAACGTTCTGCCGATTGCGCCGCTGCCGCTGCAGAATTGCAGGCAGAAGTCCGTAAATTGGGCGGCGACCCAGAGACCAGCACCAGCGTGGCCGGTGACCTGCACCGCCGCTGGTTGGACGTAAAGTCGATTTTTACCGGCAAAGGCGAGGAGGCCGTGCTTAACGAGGCTGAGCGCGGTGAAGACCATGCGCTGAAGGCTTATAAGGAAGCGCTGGAGAAAATCAGCAAGCACAATCTGGTAGGTATCCGTGACTTGGTTGAGCGTCAGTACCATGGCGTACAGCGTAATCATGACCAGGTAAAAGCGCTGCGCAACCAGGCTCGCGCCCGCTCGTAAAAACACCGGCTAGCTTAATGCCAGCCAGTTAACGCCTATTTCCTGTGGGAGTGGGCTTGCCCGCGATGGCATCGACACGGTTTAACAAAAAAACCGCATCGGCTGCATCGCTGGCAAGCCAGGCTCCCACAGGTTTTTCGCTGAATTTAAAACAGCGTTCGCTTAACTGATGGGCATTACTGGCTAGCCGGCGTTTTTTATTGGGTGCGATCAGCCAATGCTGATGGCTGGCAACACAGGCAGCGTCACAGTTTGCTGCTTGCGGGGTGCGATGATCTCGGCTTCACCGTCGACAACAATTTCATCGCGCTGGTTGAACACGCGGGTGGCAATGCGCACGCGAAACTTTGGCAGCTTTTCCAGAATCTCCAGGCGCACGGTCAAGGTGTCACCGATTTTTACCGGCTTTTGAAAGCTCATTTGCTGGCCGACATAAATAGTGCCCGGCCCAGGCAACTCGCACGCCACAGCAGCGCTGATCAACGCCCCGCTGAACATGCCGTGAGCAATGCGCTCTTTGAACATAGTGGCAGCCGCGAATTCAGGGTCGAGGTGCACAGGGTTGTGGTCGCCAGACATCGCCGCAAAAAGCTGAATGTCGCGCTCTTCGACGGTTTTGCTGTAGCTGGCAGTCTGGCCGACTTCGAGGGCTTCGTACGGGGTGTTGGTAACCTGGGTCATCTAGTGCATGTCCTGTGACGAGTGTTTGGTTTCAAGAATTTGATTTTAAATTCTTTTTCTAAAAACGAGTGGTTCGGTTATTCACTTCGGGGCGGGCGCGAATGGCCCAGCGCCTGATTCAGCCAAGCGATAACGTCTGCGGTAACGTGGTCGCGGTTGGTTTCATTGAAAAGCTCATGCCGCGCTTGCGGGTACAGATTAAGTTGCAGGTGCTGAGTGCCTGCTTTACGTAAAGCGTTGCCCAGATCTACCAGACGCTTGCCTTCACTGACCGGGTCACAGGCGCCACCGATGATCAGCACGGGCAGGGCTGAATCAATCTGAACGAGATTGGACGCTTTGCTGATTTGCTGCAAGCCGCCGAGCAGGTCGATCCATAACTGATTGGTGCAACGAAAGCCGCATAAAGGGTCGCTGGCATACGCATCGACCTCGACCGGGTCGCGGCTGAGCCAGTCATAACGTGTGCGATTGGGTTTGAAGGCTTTATTAAACGAGCCAAACGATAGCCACTCGATCAATGCGCTGCGACCTTTAGGGCCCTGACGCCAGCGCTCGAAGCGCGCGATCAGGCTGGCGCTGCGGTACAAGGCAACCGGCTGGAAGTTCGAAGCACTGAGAATGGCGCCCTGCAAGCTGGCGCTGTGGTGCAGCAAATAGGCTTGAGCGATGTAGCTGCCCATGCTGTGGCCGAGCAGAAAAACCGGCACCCCCGGGTGCGCTTGGCGAATGTGCTGATTCAGGCTTGCCACATCGCTGACCACCGCGCACCAGCCATCGTCATCGGCGTAATAGCCCAGCGTCCCGCGTTCGGCCGTTTTGCCGTGGCCGCGCTGGTCGTGGGCGTAGACCCCAAAACCGGCCTCGCACAAGGCCTTGCCCAGGCGGGCGTATCGACCGCTGTGCTCTGCCATGCCATGCGCCACCAAGATAATGGCCTTGGGCTTGCCCTCAGGCAGCCACTGGTTAACGAAAAGACCCGTACGGTCATTCGCCTCCAGCCAAAAGGTTTCATGGGTCATGACGATTCCTTTACACAGTGTCTTTCGTACAGAACCTAGCAGTGTATAGCGCATTCGTGGGGTAGCCAGTCCTCAAGCCAAATCGCAGTAATAAGATTCAAGATGTAAATGGCGAAGATCGCCTTATTTGCCTACTACTTGATAACTGTTAACGTCCGGATGCTGTGCTTTTACTGCATGACACATGCAGCCAGACATGCTCAGGTAAGAGGATAAAAACAATGCAACCTGATTTCTGGAATGACAAACGCCCCGCAGGCGTCCCGCTGGACATTGATATGACGGCCTTTACGTCGGTGGTTGATGTCTTTGAACGCTCCTGCAAGAAATTCGCCGATCGTCCTGCCTTCAGTAACCTGGGGGTGACCCTGACTTATGCCGAGCTTGAGCGACACAGCGCGGCATTTGCCGGTTATCTGCAACAGCACACCGACCTCAAGCCCGGTGATCGCATCGCCGTACAAATGCCCAACGTCCTTCAATACCCGATCGCCGTTTTCGGGGCGCTGCGTGCAGGGCTGGTGGTGGTCAATACCAACCCGCTGTACACCTCGCGCGAGATGCGCCATCAGTTCAAGAGTGCAGGGATTCGAGCACTGGTATACCTGAACATGTTTGGCAAGCGCGTGCAGGAGGTGATCGAAGACACAGAGATCGACTACCTGATTGAAGCCAAAATGGGCGACCTGATGCCCGCTGCAAAAGGCTGGATCACTAACCTGGTGGTCGACAAGGTTAAAAAGCTTGTCCCTTCGTACCGCCTGCCACAGGCCATTCCCTTCAAAAGCGTCTTGCAGCAGGGGGCCGGGCACGCCATTCGGCCTTTGCAAGCGAGGCTCGATGACATCGCCGTGCTGCAATACACCGGCGGCACTACCGGCTTGCCAAAAGGCGCGATGCTGACCCACGGCAATCTGGTCGCCAACATGCAGCAGATTCGAGGTTGCCTCTCACAGCTCGCGGACGATGGCTTGCCGCTGCTCAAAGAGGGCCGGGAAGTGATGATTGCGCCGCTGCCGCTTTACCATATCTATGCGTTCACCGCGAATTGCATGTGCATGATGGTGACCGGCAATCACAACGTCCTGATCACCAACCCGCGCGACATCAAAGGCTTTATCAAGGAGATGAAGAACTGCCAGTTTACCGGGCTATTGGGCCTCAACACCTTGTTTGTGGCGCTGATGGACCATCCTGACTTCAAGACTCTGGACTTTTCTCACCTCAAACTGACTAACTCGGGCGGCACGGCGCTGGTCAAAGCCACCGCATTGCGTTGGGAAAAACTCACCGGTTGTCGCATCGTCGAAGGTTACGGTCTGACCGAAACCTCGCCGGTGGCCAGTACCAACCCGTACGGTGTCCACGCCCGGCTGGGCACAGTGGGCATACCGGTGCCGGGTACAATCATGAAAGTCATCAGCGATGACGGTCTTGAACTGGGGCTGGGGGAGCGCGGAGAACTGTGCGTCAAAGGCCCGCAAGTGATGAAAGGCTACTGGAAAAACCCGGAAGCGACGGCTGAAGTGCTGGATGCCGAGGGGTGGTTCAAGACGGGCGATATCGCAGTGATTGATCCTGATGGTTTTGTGCGCATCGTTGATCGCAAAAAAGACCTGATTATCGTCTCGGGCTTCAACGTGTACCCCAATGAGATCGAAGACATTGTGATGTCTCACCCCAAGGTGGCGAACTGTGCGGTCATCGGTGTACCCGACGAACGGACAGGCGAGGCGGTCAAGCTGTTCGTCGTGCCCCGTGCAGGCGGAGTGAGCGTCGAAGAGCTTAAAGCGTTTTGCAAAGATAATTTCACCGGCTACAAAGTACCCAAACAGATCGTCGTGCGTGATTCGTTGCCCATGACGCCGGTAGGCAAGATATTGCGCCGCGAGTTACGAGATACCGTCTGATTCTTCCAGCTTGGCGACAAACGCCCGCGTGCCATTGGTAGGCGGGCGTTTTTATTTACCTGTAAAACAATCGAAAATGCTCTCTAGGCGCGCTGTAAGCCCTTGTTTAGAGAGGTTTTGACCGTAATAGAGTTACTGCTCTAATGGTGACTTAGGATTGTAGGACAGTCAGAAAGGTGACGCTGAGGCCTGTTTTTGGCCCTAGGCGACCTCTGGCAAAGCTGCTACTCTCGGCGCGCTTTGTGACTTGTCGGTAAGTAAAAAGCCAGAATTATCCATTACAAAAATCAAACAAATAATAACCGCATCAAATGCGGTGAAGAATTCGCGCTGAGGAGTGGGCTTCCATGATTGAAGGCTTTTGGAAGGATAAGTACCCAGCTGGGATTGCTGCTGAAATCAATCCTGACGAATACCCAAATATTCAGACGGTATTGCGCCAATCTTGCCAACGTTTCGCCGACAAGCCGGCATTCAGCAACCTCGGCAAAACCATCACTTACGGTGAGCTCTACGAGCTGTCAGGCGCTTTTGCGGCCTGGTTGCAGCAACACACCGACCTGCAACCCGGCGACCGTATCGCTGTTCAGTTGCCCAACGTGCTGCAATACCCTATCGCTGTGTTCGGAGCCATCCGCGCCGGCTTGATCGTGGTTAACACCAACCCGCTTTACACCGCGCGGGAAATGGAACACCAATTTAATGACTCCGGTGCCAAGGCGCTGGTTTGCCTGGCGAACATGGCGCACCTGGCCGAAAAGGTCGTGCCCCAGACCTCAGTCAAGCATGTGATCGTCACCGAAGTGGCCGACTTGCTGTCGCCCTTCAAGCGCTTGCTGATCAACAGTGTCATCAAATACGTGAAGAAAATGGTTCCGGCGTATCACTTGCCTAAAGCCATCAAGTTCAACGACGTACTGAGCAAGGGTCATGGCCAGCCGGTTAATGAAGCCAATCCGGCCAGCAACGATGTGGCTGTACTTCAGTACACGGGCGGCACCACGGGTGTGGCCAAGGGCGCGATGCTGACCCATCGCAACCTGATCGCCAACATGTTGCAGTGCAAGGCGTTGATGGGTTCCAACCTCAATGAGGGCTGTGAAATCCTGATTACCCCATTGCCGCTGTACCACATCTACGCGTTCACCTTTCATTGCATGGCGATGATGTTGCTGGGCAACCACAACATCTTGATCAGCAACCCGCGCGATTTGCCGGCGATGGTCAAAGAACTGTCGAAGTGGAAATTCACCGGTTTTGTCGGGCTCAACACCCTGTTTGTTGCGCTGTGCAACAGCGATGCCTTCCGCAAGCTGGACTTCTCGCCCCTCAAGGTCACGTTGTCGGGCGGCATGGCGTTGCAACTGTCGGTGGCTGAGCGCTGGAAGACAGTGACCGGTTGCCCGATTTGCGAAGGTTACGGCATGACCGAAACCAGCCCGGTGGCCTCGGTAAACCCGATCCAAAACATTCAGGTAGGCACCATCGGCATTCCGATGCCGTCTACCCTGTGCAAAGTGATCAACGATGCGGGCGAAGAACTGCCGTTCGGTGAAGTGGGCGAGCTGTGCATCAAAGGCCCGCAAGTCATGAAGGGTTATTGGCAGCGTCCTGATGCGACGGCCGAAATCATGGACAGCGACGGTTGGTTGAAGTCCGGTGATATTGCGATCATCCAGCCTGATGGCTACATGCGCATTGTCGACCGCAAAAAAGACATGATTCTGGTGTCGGGCTTCAACGTGTACCCGAATGAACTCGAAGACGTGATGGCTTCATTGCCGGGCGTGCTGCAATCAGCGGCTATCGGCATTCCAGATGAAAAAACCGGCGAAGTGATCAAGGTTTATATCGTGGTCAAGCCGGGCATGACCCTGACCAAAGAGCAGGTCATGACTCACATGCGCGCCAATCTCACCGCCTACAAGGCGCCGAAGATTATCGAGTTCCGTGAGAGCCTGCCGACGACTAACGTAGGCAAAATCTTGCGCCGTGAATTGCGTGATGAAGAACTGAAAAAACTGGGCCTTAAAAAGTAATCCTGCCCAGAGACGACAAAGCCCCGCACTGCGGGGCTTTGTCGTTTTGCAGGATGAATTTCCTGCTGGTAACGCGTTTACTTCTGCAAGAACTGCGCAAAATTGACGCCGGTGCCTGTAGGGCGTACGTCCTGCAGGAAGGAGTCCTTGTCTGCGCTCAGCTCAAGGCTCATGGTCGGCGTGCGTTTGTGCGTGGCGCGAACCACCATGCCCTCGCGTTTTTCACGCAGGAAAGCCGTGGTGACCTTCACATGCAGCAACTCATCGGTGCTCGGGGTGTGCAGCAGCAGGTGCACCCATTCGTATTGACCGATGGCCAGGCGAGCCAGCGGAATATCGAACCACCAAATGTTCTTGTTGGTGTTCAGTGTGGCGAAATGGCAGTTGTTGACGCCAAGCACTGCGCCGCCAAGTTCCTGGTTTCTGCGGGCAATGGCCTGCTTTTTATCGAGTTTCATAACCTTCCTACATTTTGCGGATCTTCAGCGCCATAGCCTGAATACGTTGCGCATTCTCGGGGGTTAGCGGGCAAACATAAAGCTCAACCTGCGCCGAACGACGAAATGAGCCACAGAAAATAAATGAAACTCTGCGCGATGAGAATGGGTCAACCCTTGTGTCGAGGTAATGACATCCGAAATTTCATCAGGAGAAATCCCATGAGCAGCACTGGCGATAAGATCAAAGGCATGGCGAACGAAGCAGTCGGTAATGTCAAACAAGCGGTCGGCAAAGCCACCGACAATGACAAGCTGCGCGCAGAAGGGAAGGCCCAGGAGTTGAAAGGCGAAGGGCAGCAGGCAGTCGGCAAGGCCAAAGATGCGGTGAAGAAAACCATCGACAAAGCCTGATCGCGCCCCTCGTCACAACGCCATAACGGTCACCTCTCGGGTGGCCGTTTTTACAGGTTTGACGGTTAAATGTTTCCAAAGTCGCCAGTTAGACTACTTTTGAGGTAAAACCCCCCTCCAGTGGGAGGGCGTGTTGAGCCCCTTTTTCAGCGGCGAAAGGAGACGCTATGTTTTTTCCGGTCTTGAAAGGCCTGCCGTTAGGCAAAGTACTCATTCGCACAGTCAAAGAGTTTATCGACGATGAGATGTCGACCTATGCCTCTGCGCTGGCCTATCAAATGCTCTTCTCGTTGTTCCCGTTCATTCTGTTTCTGATTGCACTGATCGGCTTTTTGCATTTGCCTGACTTCTTCACCTGGCTGCGTTTGCAGTCCGAACTGGTGCTGCCGCCGCAGGCGCTTGAGCAAGTCAATCCGGTGATTGACCAATTGCAGCAGTCCAAGGGCGGGTTGCTCTCGGTGGGTATCGTGATCGCATTGTGGACGGCCTCAGCCAGCGTGCGTCTGATGATGAGCGCGATGAATGCGGCCTATGACGTGGTTGAAGGGCGTCCGGCCTGGAAGCGTTTTCCGCTGTCGATTTTCTACACCATTGGTCTTGCCGGCATGCTTCTGGCTGCCGCCGCGCTGATGGTGCTCGGCCCGCAAGTGATGAGCTGGCTGGCGGGCCAGGTGGGCCTTGAAGAATTTGTGGTCACGCTGTGGACCATTCTGCGCTGGCCGGTAATCATTTTGTTGCTGATGGTGGCCGTGGCTGTCATCTACTACGTCATGCCCGATGTAGAGCAGAAATTTCGCTTTATTACGCCAGGCTCGGTCTTGGCCGTAGTGGTCTGGATTCTGGCCTCGCTGGGTTTTGCTTTTTATGTCAAAACATTTGCCGATTACAACGCCATGTATGGCAGCATCGGCGCAATTATTGTGCTGTTGCTGTACTTCTATATTTCGGCAGCCGTGCTGCTGTTGGGCGCTGAAATGAACGCTGTGATTGAGCACATGTCCGCCGAAGGCAAGGACTCGGGTGAAAAGACATTCGATGAGTCCGATGATGCCGAGGTCAAACATCATGTGTCCGGTCTGGGGCGTGACCACTCCCTTAAACCCACTTCAGATGAAGCCTGATCATGATTCGTGAAATTTTGAAAATGGGTGACGAGCGCCTGCTGCGGGTTGCTCAGCCAGTACCCACCGAGATGTTTGATACGCCAGAACTCTGGCAATTGATCGATGACATGTTGCAGACCATGGAGCACGCCGGTGGTGTGGGCCTGGCAGCCCCGCAAATCGGGGTTGACCTGCAATTGGTGATCTTCGGCTTCGAGCACAGCGAGCGTTACCCCGATGCAGAGGCCGTGCCGCAAACCATCCTCATTAACCCGCTGATCACGCCATTGAGTCCGGCTGTCGAAGAGGATTGGGAAGGCTGCTTGTCAGTGCCGGGGCTACGTGGGGCAGTCGAGCGTTTTCAGAAAATCCGTTACGAAGGTTTCACCCCTAAAGGTGAGCCGGTCGTCCGCGTGGCCGAAGGTTTCCATGCGCGGGTGGTGCAGCATGAATGCGATCACCTGATCGGCCGTTTGTACCCGTCCCGGATCAAGGATTTCAACAAATTCGGTTTTATCGACGTGCTGTTTCCGGATCTGGAGCCTGGCACTAAAGAGTAGGTTTGAGGCCCATCGCTATCATCGCCTTGTTGCGTTGATAGCGCACCAGACGCTCATGCAACACCTGGGGCAAGTCGGTATCTAGGCTAAACCCCAGCCTTTCATAGAACCCTTGCAGCTCAGGGTCGCAAAACAACCAGACCGGCCCCTCACAAGCCGACGCCGCAGCCTCCACCAATGCCGCGGCAATCCCACGCCCACGCACCGCGGGTGCGACAAATAACCCGGTCAACCAGTTGCCGTGGGCTACGGGACGCAAACACAAACCGGCGACAATCTCTTCTTGGCGAGCTACCCACAATTGCGCGTCTTTACTCGCTTTCATCGACGACTGGTGAGCGCGATAAAACTTGTTCATGAGGGGCCACAACGGCGCTTCGAGCGGGGCGTAAACAAGGGTAGTCATGAAGTCCACAGGCTTTGATAACGGGCACGCAGTATATACACGCACATCGGTTATGCGGCGTTGAAAACAGGCTTGCCAGCGATGCAGGCGCTGCGGTTTTTCTGCTCATTGTGAGCGTTTCGTCGCGCCTTGCTGGCAATTGGCTTGCACCCTTTTTTTGTCTGTCTATGCTTCAAGCACAAGGGGCTTGATGCGCAAATGCTTACCCCTGAGTGAGTATCACGCTAACAGTAAGCACTTAATTCGCTGGCGGTCTTGTGCGCCTTGAAATGATCGATTCATCAATAAGCAGCATCTTCAGGGGTTGAGTCATGTTTAATTTACACCGCAAAGCCGACTTGCTTGAGAACCAGCGCCTTAGCTGTTCTTTGGATGATATGAAGGCCAAGTTAATGGCTGTCAGCCGTTCAATGGCAATGATCGAGTTCAGCCCTGAAGGCATCATTCTTGAAGCCAACGATAACTTTTGCCGAGTGATGGGCTACAGCGTTGACGAGATTCGCGGCAAGCATCACCGTCTGTTTTGCGAAGACGCTTACCAGCGTGGAATCGAATATGCTCAGTTCTGGAAAAGCCTGGCGAATGGCGCACCACTCAGCGGGACTTTTTTACGGCTTGATAAAGCAGGGCGCGAGATTTGGCTCGAAGCCAGTTACATGCCGATTACCGATGCAAACCAGCAAGTAACCAGCGTCATCAAAGTGGCTGCCGACATTAGCGAACGGATCAATAAAGAGCACGAGAATCAGAGCATCGTGAATGCCCTGAGCCGCTCCATGGCCATGATTGAGTTTTCACCCGATGGCCGAGTCATCAATGCCAACCAGAACTTTCTCGATACCCTGCATTACTCGCTGGCTGAAATTGTGGGCCAGCACCACAGCATGTTCTGCCGCCGCAATGAAGCAGAATCAGCTGAGTACAAGGCCTTCTGGGCCTCGCTCAATCGTGGCGAATACCATTCCAGGCGCTTTGAGCGGGTCGATAAATACGGCCATACCGTGTTCCTGGAAGCCTCCTACAACCCGATCTTCGACGCCAAGGGGCGTTTGTACAAAGTGGTGAAGTTTGCCAGCGACATCACGGCACAAGTCACTAATCTGCAAACGGCTGCCGAATCTGCCCACGCAACGTCAGTACAAAACGACGCGTGCGCGCAGAAAGGTTCACAGGTGGTTCAGCAAACTGTGCAAACCATCGAGGCCATTTCCAAAGACCTCAACGAGGCCGCGCAAAGCATCGACGCTGTGAGCAAGCAATCGGACATCATCGGAAAAATTGTGCAGACCATTCGCGGCATCGCCGATCAAACCAATCTGCTGGCGCTCAACGCGGCCATTGAAGCGGCCCGTGCGGGCGAACATGGACGAGGTTTTGCGGTGGTGGCAGACGAAGTCCGAAGCTTGGCGGCGCGCACCAGTGCGGCGACGGTGGAAATCGTCGAGGTGGTGCGCAAAAACCACGATTTATCGCTGAGTGCGGTGACCAGCATGCAATCCAGTTTGAGCCGAACCGGGCTCGGGGTTTCATTGGCCAATGAAGCGGGCGAAGCGATTCTGGAAATCCAGCAAGGTTCCAAGCACGTGGTCGACGCCATCAGCCAGTTCAACTCGACGCTGCAAATCAATTAGCCGACCAAACCTGTGTAGGAGCGAGCTTGCTCGCGATCTTTTGATCTTTTAAAAGATCGCGAGGCAAGCTCGCTCCTACACAGGTAACTGCTGTTGTGCGGCGGCGGCTTGTTTGACCGCTTCTTTTTGCTGCATCAGCGCGGTGATCTGGTCAGAAATAGCCTGCTGTTTCTCCGGCGGCATGGCTTTTACATCGTCTTCAGTCAGGCCCAACTCCTTCAATAACTGCTCGCGAATTCGCTGGGCTGGCGATTTGCTCATGTAGTCCTTGAACTCATCGGTGGCCGAAGGTTGGGTCGCAGCGCTTGTCGCTGACGAACTGGCCTGCAACATGACGCGGGTTTTAGCGAAGGCGGCGTCGATGTTATCCACTTGGGCATTGCCCGCCACGGATGCCGCAGGTGCTTGAATATTGGTTAACGGTTGCGCGTTTTGCTGGGCTTGGCTGTACAGCACGCTGGCGGCAGCATTCGCCGGATCAAGGTCGGTGCGCTGGCTCTTTTGGATAGCAGAGGTTTGCTGCGTGTTAATCAACATGAACGTGGCCCTCTAAAAGGTGATGCCGATTAGCAGAGCAAATAGCGTGCCCAGCCTGCGGAGCCCAGTTTTAAAGAGCTGCAGGCCAGCAGGCGGGCTGTCGGAAGGGCCGGGCGGACAACTTTTGCCGCTCAGCGGCCACCTTAGGTGCTTTCACGCAGCATCAACTCAAAGCCCATGTCCTGCACCGGCTGTTGTACCTTGTTTCCGGCCATCAGGGTGAGCATCTGTTCTGCGGCGCGACGGCCTATGGCTTCTCGGGGAGTACGAATACTGCTGAGGCGCGGCACCATGAACTCGGAGGAGGGCAGGTCGTTGAAGCCCAGGACGGATATTTGCTCTGGAATTTTGATCCCGATGCGGGCGGCTTCCAGCAAGGCGCCGTGGGCCAGGTCATCGTTACCGAAAAAGATCGCATCCACCTGCGGATGGCTGGCCAGCAACTGCAAGAACAGTTCGCCGCCCAGGCCCACCGATGAAGGCCGCGGCGTCAGCACTTCAAGGTCGGGACTGTACAAACCGGCTTCCTGCAAGGCGCGGCGGTAACCTTCGCCACGCAAGAGGGTGCGCTGATCCAGCTGTGCGCCGATGTAGGCCAGTTGGCGACGCCCGCGTGAGATCAAGTGCTGGGCAGCGGTTTCGCCCGCTTTTAATTGCGAGAATCCGACACAGTTGAGGCCCGCGCCCGCATCCAGTTCCATCATGTACACGCAAGGCGTATTGCTCGCTTCAATCATGCGCCGCGAGCTTTCAGAACGGTCAAAGCCTGTCAGCAAGAGGCCGCGCGGCTGGTAAGCCATGTAGTTGCGCAGCAGGTTCTCTTCTTCATCGCGGGAGTAGTGATAGTTGCCGATCAGCACTTCAAAACCTTTAGGGCGCAGCACATCGTGGATCGCTTCGAGGGTGTCGATAAACAGCAGGTTGGACAATGACGGCACCAGCACCACCACCGAATGGCTTTGCGCCGAAGCCAGCGCCCGAGCGGCCGGGTTAACCACGTAGTTCAGCTCATCGGCTGCCCTGCGCACCTTTTCTGACAGCTCTGTGGCCACACTGCTGATACCGCGCAGGGCACGCGAGGCGGTAATCGGACTGACGCCAGCAAGGCGTGCCACCTCATTGAGGGTAGGGCGACCCGTGGTGCGGGGGTTTTTATCGTTTTTAGAAGAGGTCATCGGGGCGGCTTGCCAAACAAAAAACAAGTCACTAAGGTAGCGCTGTCCTTGTCTGTCGGCAATTGCCTGATTGTCTGTAGGACTATTCAATATCTTTGTATGTCGAGAGCGTCACGGCGTCTCCCCATAAAAACGAGAAATAGACGTCGGTAGCCTGGTCTTTGTGCTTTGCTTTCAAGCATTGAATGCACTGACAAAGACAGCGCTGTCTACGGACTGAGGTGTTTCATGAGTCAACCTATCACTGCCCTGGTCGTCATGGGGGTTGCCGGCTGCGGCAAGTCCAGCGTGAGCCAGGCGTTGTGCCATCTCAATGGTGCGACCCCGATTGAAGGCGATGCGTTTCACCCAGCGGCCAACATTGAAAAAATGAGCGCCGGTATCCCCCTGACTGATGAAGACCGTGCTGGCTGGTTAGACAGCTTGTGCGATGAATTGCGTGCGGCGGTTGCTCGTGGCCAGCGCCCGGTCTTGACCTGTTCGGCGCTAAAACTGCGTTATCGCGAGCGTTTGCGTAGTGCTGTTGATGGCTTGGGTTTCGTGTTTTTGGAGCTGACGCCGCAGGTGGCCGCAGACCGAGTGGCGCATCGTCCGGGGCACTTTATGCCCAAGACGCTGATTGACAGCCAGTTCGCCGCCCTTGAGTCGCCGAGCCAAGAACCTTTGGTGCTGACGCTGAACGCGGCAGCGCTGGATATTAACCAGTTGGCGGGCGCTGCCCGTGATTGGTGGTGTGAACATTCTTTACTGGCAACCTCATGATTTTGTTTCAAAAAGACAGCGCTGTCCGTTTCAGCGAAGACTGCACATTCGCATTTGAGAACAAAAACAAGGCAGGAGACGCCCCATGCTAGGCATGTCCCACAACACGTTTCTGCTGATAGATGCAGTCGTGACCATTATCGGGCTGATCGTATTGATCACCCGATTCAAGCTGCATCCGTTTATCGCGTTGATTATTGCCTCTGCGTTTCTGGGGCTGACCGCCGGTATGCCAGCGGGCCTGATCATCAAATCGTTCCAGGACGGTTTTGGGGGTGTGCTGGGTTTTGTCGGGATCATTTTGGCGTTGGGCACCATGCTCGGCAAAATGATGGCTGACTCGGGGGGCGCGGACCAGATTGCCCGTACGCTGATTCGTGCCTTTGGTAAGGAGCGGGTTCAGTGGGCGATGATGTTTGCTGCGTTTTTGGTCGGCATTCCGCTGTTCTTCGAGATCGGCTTTGTGTTGCTGATCCCGCTGGTGTTTATCGTTGCCCGCCGTACTGGCGTGTCGTTGATCAAAATCGGCATCCCGTTGCTCGCCGGCCTGTCTGCCGTGCATGGCCTGGTGCCGCCGCACCCTGGCCCCTTGCTGGCGATTGGCGTGTTCGGTGCTGATATTGGTAAAACCATTCTGTATGGCCTGATCGTGGCGTTGCCGACAGCGATCATTGCAGGCCCGATTTACGGGACCTTCATCTCCAAGTACATCCCGGGGAACCCGTCTCAGGAACTCATGGATCAACTGGCCAGCGAGCCTGAATCCAGCAGTCTGCCAAGCTTTAGCATCACGCTGATCACGGTGCTGTTGCCGGTGTTCCTGATGTTGCTCAAGACCTTTGCCGACGTGGCGTTGCCGGATGGCAACTTCTTCCGCGTGTGGATGGACATGATCGGTCACCCGATCAGTGCGCTGTTGCTGGCGTTGCTGCTGTCGCTCTACACCTTTGGTGCGCGGCAGGGGATTGATTCCAAGCGCATTCTCAAGTTGCTCGACGCGAGCCTGGCGCCGACTGCTGCGATCATTTTGATCATTGGTGCGGGCGGTGGCTTCAAGCAAATGCTGGTAGCCAGCGGTGTGGGTGATGTGATCGGGCACATGGCCGTGAACGCGCAAATCTCGCCGATCTTGCTGGCGTGGCTGGTAGCCGCTGTGATTCGTATCGCAACCGGTTCTGCGACCGTGGCGACCATTACCGGGGCGGGGATTGTGTTGCCGGTGGTGGATTTGATTCCGGGTGTGAACCGCGAGCTGTTGGTACTGGCGACGGGCGCGGGCTCGTTGATCTTGTCCCACGTGAACGATGCGGGTTTCTGGCTGGTGAAGCAGTACTTCAACATGACCGTGGCTGAAACCTTCAAGACCTGGACCGCGATGGAAACCATCCTGTCGGTTGTCGGCTTGATCTTCATCATGCTGCTGTCGTTGGTGGTGTAGCAGTTGCCGAAGGCTACGTCCGGCGGCGTAGCCGTCGTAAAGCCAGGCAACGCGATTCTCCAAATAAATCGCGTGTCTGGGCTTCACGATCGCTTCGCAATCGGACGCAGCCTCGCTCGGCTCGTCAGCTGCTACGCAGGCGTAATGGTTTGGTTTAGCTGGCGCTCAAACCATCCGCCCGGAACATGGCACGAATGCCGCGCAAGGCCTGACGGATACGGTCCTGGTTTTCAATCAGGGCAAAACGCACATGGTCGTCACCGTATTCACCAAAGCCTACGCCGGGTGAGACACAGACCTTGGCATCTGACAGCAGCTTTTTGGCAAACTCCAGCGAACCCATATGGGCATACGCTTCGGGGATTTTGGCCCAGACATACATCGATGCTTTCGGGTTTTCAACCATCCAGCCCAGTTCGTGCAGGCCTTTGACCAATACGTTACGGCGTTGGCGGTACTGCTCGGCAATGTCTTTGACGCACTGCTGATCGCCTTCAAGTGCCGCAATGGCTGCCACTTGCAGCGGGGTAAACGTGCCGTAGTCGTGGTAGCTCTTGATCCGGGCCAGTGCGTTCACCAACTCCGGATTGCCGACCATAAAGCCAATTCGCCAGCCTGCCATGTTGTAGCTTTTAGACAGGGTGAAGAACTCGACGGCAATGTCTTTGGCGCCCGGTACCTGCATGATCGAAGGCGCTTTCCAGCCGTCATACACAATGTCGGCGTAAGCCAGGTCGTGGACCACCAACACGTCATATTGCTTGGCCAGCGCGACCACGCGTTCGAAGAAGTCCAGCTCGACACACTGCGCCGTAGGGTTGGACGGGAAACCCAGGATCATCATTTTTGGCTTGGGGATTGAGCCGCGAATGGCTTTTTCCAGCTCGGCAAAAAAATCCACGCCCGGAATCAACGGCACCGAACGTACTTGGGCACCGGCAATGACTGCACCGTAGATGTGAATCGGGTAGCTGGGGTTCGGCACCAACACGGTGTCGCCCTGATCGAGGGTGGCGAGCATCAAGTGCGCCAGGCCTTCTTTGGAACCAATGGTGACGATGGCTTCGTGTTCCGGGTCGATCTCAACGTTGTAGCGGTCGGCGTACCAACGAGAAATAGCCCTGCGCAGTCGTGGGATGCCACGCGAAGTCGAGTAGCCGTGAGTGTCCTCACGCTGTGCGACGGTGCAGAGTTTTTCAACGATATGTGGCGGAGTCGGGCCGTCAGGGTTGCCCATGCTGAAGTCGATGATGTCTTCGCCACGACGTCGGGCGGCCATCTTCAGCTCAGCCGTGATGTTGAAAACGTAAGGGGGGAGTCGATCTATGCGCGCAAAGCGGCGCGGCGAACCTTGGTCAGCCATGTAAGCCTCTGATACGTAAGCGCCCGGAACCGTCCGAGCGACGTTGACCACTGCGGTGGTCTGGGCGAGACAATAAGGGCGATGATGGCCCTTTGTCTAGATGGCTGGGGTGAGTTTTTTTCTGCAAACAGAGTCGAGTGATTTTTGTTCCTGCACTTGATCGCGACGTTGCCGACTCACTCGATGTTATGCCGCCTTCACAAGCCGCTGAAAGATTGCAGGAAATCCGGCGCCCTCTTAAACCGCGTGCAACGCCTGCTCCACAGGCGGGAGCGTGAAGGCCAGGCGTCGTTCGCCGCGATAGGCCTCGCCGCATTCAACCCAGCCCTGGCTCAGATAAAAGGCCAAGGCATGGGTGTTAGAAGGGCTGACCGACAACATCAATTGACGAACTTCAGGCCATAGCCGGTTGATGACTGGAGGCAGTGCGTGCAGGCAGACTTTGCCCAGCCCTTGACCTTGGACACGCCTGTCGACTTGCAAGGCGTGCAGAGTGGCGCTGTCAGGTTCGGCCCAGTGAGCCAACAGGGGTTGACGCTTAAGGAGCATGAAGGCCACGGGCTGTTCGTCGCTGAGCAGCACGAAGCCTTTTATCCCCGCATGAGAGTGGGCTGGCAGCGAATGCAGGGCTGATTCAATGTCTCCGCAAAAGGCGATCTGCTGTGGCTGGACTTCAATGCCGCGCAATAGGGCGCGTTGCACGGGCGTCAGGTCTTCATAAACGCAGAGGCGGGTGTGCATGTCAGGCCTCAAGGCTCAGAGAAAGCGGCAAGGTGAAGGTAAAAATCGTGCCTTGTTGTTCATTCGATACCACGCTGAGTTGGCCATGGTGTGACAAGGCAATCTGGCTGGCAATGTACAGGCCCAGTCCAAGGCCTGCTTGCGGGGTATCGTTGGCAGGGCGCGAATAGGGCTGAAAAAGGTGCGGTAGAACATCACTCGCAATGGGTTTGCCTTGATTGACCACGCAGAGGGTGAATATCTGGTCGCAGACCAAGGCAGTGACGCGCACGGGCACTTTCGTACAACCATGGGTGATGGCATTGGCGAGCAAGTTTGAGAGCAACTGCGCCAAGCGGTTGCTGTCACATTTAATCGTGTCTAACGGGCCGATGACCGAGTGGATCTGACGCTCGGGGTGAATGTGCTGCACCTCTGAAATCACGTGTTCGAGCATCTGCTTGAGGTTTTGGCATTCGTGCAGTGTCACGGGAATACCGCTGCCAAGCTGTCCTCTGGCAAAGTCCAGCACATCTTCAACCAATTGCGTGGCGCGATCGCCGCAGGCCTTGATGTGCTGCACCAAATTGTGGGTTTGCGGATCAGGATGTTTGCGTAGCAAGAACTCGGCAGCAGTGGTGATTGCAAATAAAGGGTTGCGCAAATCATGCCCAAGCACTGCGATGAACTGTTCGCGCAACTGCGCATTCTCGCGCTCTTGGGCCAACGCAGTTTCTACACGCTGCAAGTTTTCTTCTGCCTCGATTTGCAGTGACAGCAGGCGCGAAAAAGACTCCATTGTGCTTTGGATGGCGCTGTTCTTAAGGTCCGCAGGGTTGGGGTCGAGTGCACACAAGGTGCCAAAGAAACTGCCATCGGTACGCAACACCGGGATCGTGATGTAGCTTTCGAATTGATAGATTTTTGGCGTGTGGTGGTGTTGATACACCGGATCTTCGCTGGCTTTGTCGATAATGATCGGCTGGAAAGAGTTCATGCTGTCAAAGCACAATGTACTGACTAGATCTAGCTCCCCACCGGGTTCCAGGCCAAAGCCCAGATTGTCGAGTACCGCGCACGCGGTCCAGGTTTGTTGGGTGACACGCGCCACAGCCGCAAAGCGCATACCGGTCATTTCTGTAATGACCTGCAGAATCGCCGGGACAGCACTGATCCGGTTAATCGTGGCGATATCGGCAGCGGCACTTGGCCTCATAGAAGGTGTTCTCGGTCTAAACGTAATAAAAGATGATTTTAGCGAGCCCGTGCAATGATGTACGAAAATTGTAAGGCAAGCTGTCCATAAAAAAGCCGCGCCCTGACATTCAGGGCGCGGCGTTGGAGTGTTTTAACCTGACTTAGGTGTCTTGCTTGTTTTCCAATACTTCGGCAGTTTTTGCGTCCAGGCTGACTTCCCACTTAACGCCCTTGGCATCCTTCAGTTCAACTTCATAGACCAATTTGCCGAAAGAATGATCAAGTTCGGTGTCGACGATGGTTGCGCCAGGGTGTTGGTTGGTTGCAGTTTGATTCAACTTTTCAAACGAGGTGATTTCGCCTGATTTAAGCAACCCTGGAATATGGTCCGGGCGAACATCGGCCTGGGCTAAACCAGCTGTCAAGGTGAGTGCTGCGGCGGCGAACATTAGGTTAAGTGCTTTCATGTTTAATCCCTCGTGGGTGAGCTGTTTAAGTGGGATCAGGTTAACTGTCGCAACTTAACTCACCCTTAATTTCCGCCCTGCGCCTGAAATCTGTAGGAGCGAGCTTGCCTCGCGATCTTTTAAAAGATCAAAAGATCGCGAGGCAAGCTCGCTCCTACAAAGGGTTACTGCGCCGCATCTATGGCCTGGAGTGGGCGCTAATAGCCGTTTTTCTCCAGCAATTGGCTCACGGTTTGAGCGGCCGGGCGCTGGTAGAACTTAAGCAGTTCGCTGGTGCGGTTAGTGAAAATGCCGTCGACGCCGGCATCCATTGCTTTCTTGAAGTCCACGGGTTCGTCGAGGGTATACACGTGCACGAGCATGCCCTTGTCGTGAGTTGCCTTGTTCATCCAGGGTTGAATCAGGTCGAAGTAGCTCTGGTCGCCGCCGTGGGTCAAGGCGGCTGACGGGCCTGTGCCGATGGCGCCGTTGGCCTTGGCGAAGTCGAGCCACTGAAGGAACTCGGCGTTGTCCTTGGGGTGCAATTTGGCGTAGTAAGCGGCTTTGTCCTTCTCGCCCGAGTCGGCGAAGCTGACGTTGGAGTCGGGTGCAATAGCGCCTGCACCGACCCACAGCAGCAAGATCTTAGGCGTGTCGGGCATTTCTTTTTGCAGCAATGTCAGGCTGTTTTTTTCGAAGGTTTGCAAGATCACTCGGCCTTTGCCTTCACCGGGTTGTGGCGCCGTGCCTGTAGATGCAGGCGCAGGGGGAGCCAGCCAGCCCCGTTCGCTCAGTTTGTTTTTGAGGTCGTGTTCAATGCCGGGAAATTGCCCGGGTTCTTTGGTTTCGATGTACAGGCCCGGCTTGTGTTGTGGGTTGCCTTGGGCGATATCAATGATTTCGTCCAGGGTCAAAATGGGCAAGCCGACGTAAGCGGGGCGGGCGCGATCCGGGTAGGCCTGATTGAACCAGCTACCGGCATCCAGGGTTTTCAATTCTGCCAGGGTGAAGGCGCTGGCCGGGCTGTCCTTGCGTTCCGGGAATTTTTTGGCGACGTCAGTGGTGCGCAGCAAGCTGTTGTCATGCAGCGCAAACAGAACCCCGTCTTTACTGCGCTGCAGGTCCATTTCCAGATAGTCGGCACCCAAGTCGCGAGCCAGCGTGTAGGACGCGGCGGTTGACTCTGGTGCATCGAATGACGCCCCGCGATGGGCGATCACTGCCGGGTGCGCAATGCCGTGCGCGTTAGCCAGCGCTGTCGGATTCATCTCGGGCGCGCTGGCGGCATGGGCACCGCTCGTTGTGAGCAGCAGGCTCAGCAGCAAGGCGCTTTTGGCGAAGTCAGGCATGTTTGAGGTCCTTGGTATTAGAAAAGTTGTGCAGTACCCTTGGGGTCAACAGCGTCCCCGGCAGAGGGATGAGCATTCAACCTTGCGTGTAAACCATCGTCCCTAGTCGTCAATGAGGTTTACCATGCGCATCACTTCGCAGTTAATCTGCCAGGCCGCCGATCTACTTAACGGTTTTGTTGGTTTCAATCGTAAGACAGAACACTACATTGTTCGTTTTAGTGAAGACTCTTTCGGAATGGATGTGGCCGACGACAACATCACGCCCACCAGCGAGTTCGTCTGGCAGGCAGGCGCTGCAGATACCATGACGCTCAAGCGCGAGCTGATTCAGCTGTTACTGGATCAAAATATCGACGATCGCCTGAACATCACCGAGCCCTTGCGGGTGTACATGCAGCGTCAGGACGTGCCCGAGATTACGGCGGTGCGTCGCTGTGTGAGTTAAGGCTTGCTCAGGAGGGTGTCTGCAAGCATGTCACCAGCCCCAATACTGATTTTGTCGCGGCCGGTATTCTTGGCGATGTACAGCGCCTTGTCGGCCTCGTTCAGCCACATGGAGGCGTCCGTGAACTCGGGGCGGCAAGACGCCAGGCCAATGCTCAGGCTCACCTGCAGATCAGGTTCATCGGGGTAATGGTAGTGACTGCACACGTGGCGCAGCCGTTCCATGATTTCCTGCGCCTGCGCCTGCGCCAGTGAGCGGTTCGGCAAAATAACGCAAAACTCGTCCCCGCCATAACGGCCAGCCAAGTCTTCTGCTCTCAGGTTTTCCTTGAGCGCAATGCTGAGCTGTCGCAACACACTGTCACCCACAATGTGCCCATAGTTGTCATTGATGTGCTTGAAGTGGTCGATATCGATTAACGCCAGTGTGGCGTTTGAGTGGCTTTGCTGACACTTGTGAAAGCTGAGTTGCAGCAAATCTTTCCATGAGCCGTGATTGAGCAGTCCGGTCAGGCTGTCGGTGCGGCTGAGGGCACTCAGTGCGCGCTTGTGTTCTGCCAGTTTGATGGCCATGCGATAACTGACCATCCCGATTGCAAATGGATAAAGCGTCAGCATGGGCAGGCAAGCATAGATTTGCACGGACGTGGTGTCAGGGTTGAAGGCCACGCCAAACAGCAGCCATGAAAGGATGATCCCCAGCCCCTGCGCCACAGCCCCACGCACCAGCATTTTGGGGCCGCCGACCGAGACGTTGTTCATCATGATCATCGACAAAATGGTCACTGCCGGGAGCGGATTGAATTGGATGGTTGCGACCCAAAAACCGCCAAATACGGAGTCCATCAACAGGTTGTTACGTTCTGCGCGATAAGGGTAAACCGAGTGGGATGACAGCTGAAATGCCAGGTGCGACCAAGCAAGGCTGTTAATGAGTAATAACACCCAGACCCAGGTAGGCATGTTCATAGGCTCGAGAGCCGCCATCACACTGACGCAGCTCAGCACCAGGCCAAAAGTTCTAGGCGCATAAATGCGCCGGGCGAATGACAAACCTTTGCCTCTTTGATCATCCATAGCTATCTACGCAAAGTGTTGAGGCTTGGGGTGCGGTCGCCGCCAGTGAGCACCACGTTTTTTTCATTTTCACGGACGGGCATTGTCGATTATTACGCCAGTCATATTCAGTAACCTACTAGGATTTTTAACGGAATAGCATCAGGTACGCTTTTTTGGCGTTAGAAAATGACGATTGGCCTTCTATCGTTCAAAAAACAGGCGTAATAATCACGCTTTGTGTCGGGGAGTCTTTGCAGCATGCCAATCGAGCCTTCTGAAACGAACAGGCTAAAGCCTGCCGAGCAGTATCAAGGGAAGTTTCGTAATCAAGGTGTCAGGCCGGCAGCGAGTCTGGGAAAAACCTTGCGCATTTTTTGGAAAATGATTTTTCACAAGCCCGCGGACACCCGGCCTGCGGCTCCGGTCCCCGTTAAACCCTTGACCCGTGAAGCTCTAGAGAAAGCACCGGATTTAAGCGTGTTTCGTCTGGGGCACTCCACTCTGCTGCTCAAACTCAAAGGCAAGTTCTGGCTGACAGACCCGGTGTATGCCGAGCGTGCGTCGCCCTTTACGTGGGCGGGGCCCAAGCGTTTTCATGCGCCGCCGATTAGCCTGGATGAACTTCCGCCGCTGCAAGGCGTGATCCTTTCGCATAACCACTACGATCACCTGGATCAAAAAACAGTGCTGCAACTGGCAGCCAAAACGCAGCACTTTTTGGCCCCGCTGGGCGTTGGTGATTTGCTGATCAAGTGGGGCGTGCCCGCGCAAAAAATTCAGCAGCTGGATTGGTGGCAAGAAACCGAGCGTGACGGTATTCGTTTTATCGCCACGCCCTGCCAGCACTTTTCAGGTAGGGGCTTGTTTGATCACAACGAGACGTTGTGGGTGTCGTGGGTAATGATCATCGATGACGTACGAATTTTCTTCAGTGGCGATTCAGGTTACTTCGACGGGTTTAAATTAATCGGCGAGCAGTTTGGTCCCTTCGACCTGACGCTTATGGAAACGGGTGCCTACAACGTTGACTGGCCAGACGTGCACATGCAGCCCGAGCACAGTTTGCAGGCTCATATCGACCTGAAAGGCCGCTGGTTGCTGCCCATTCACAACGGTACTTTTGATTTGGCCTTTCATGCCTGGCACGAGCCGTTTGACCGCATTGTGGCGTTGGCAAACGAGCGCAATGTGCTCATTTCAACGCCAGCAATGGGCGAGGCGTTCAACCTGTCAGAGCCCCACAAGGGCCGCGCCTGGTGGCTCGAAGCGCAAACCACCGATGCGGTGCCTGGCAAGCAGGTCCGCCTCTGAGGCGTGGGATTGTTACTCGATGAGGGCGAAGTCTTCCCGACCTATCGGGTCGGGAGTGGTGCCCCGAACATTGCCGCCTCGGCCCGGTGCAAAGCCGGGAAAGAACACCAAGCCTTCGGCTTCCAGGCAGTAAGCCAGCGCAAGCCGTGTGACATCGCGGATGGGACCGTCAGCTTCAAAGCGTTGAATCGCCGGAACCGAGACCTTGGACAGCTCACTCAGATCTTCGACGCTCCAGCCGAGCATTTCACGGGCTTGTGCGCAGTGCAGCGGGGTGAATTGGTTGATGACGATTCGTTCAAACGTGCTGCGCATGGCTAAGTTGGGCATGGGGAGTCTCCAGGGCTGAGTCAGTGCTTGAAAATATACTGTGTTTTTATACAGTTGTTTTCGGAGGCGATCAAACTCATTTTTTGAATCAGTTCCAAGCCCCTGGCTCAGCCATGCCATTCACCTAAGTGAAATCTGATTCTGTAGCGAGCGTGGTATTACGCAGCTCTTGAGTGAACAGCATTGCCTTGGGTGAAGCTGTTTGCATCGCAAGCAACAGTCGAAATTTTCGATATTGAGTCGCCGCCTTTCGTTCGCCCAATAAAAAGGGCCGCCTTGCGGCAGCCCTTCCAACAGCAGTCAGCTCAAGCCCGGAATCAATCCCAGCTCAGTGCGCCGCCAGTTTGGTACTCAATAACCCGCGTCTCGAAGAAGTTTTTCTCTTTCTTCAAGTCCATGATTTCGCTCATCCATGGGAATGGGTTAGTGGTGCCTGGGTACTCTTCTTTCAGACCGATTTGCGACAGGCGGCGGTTGGCGATGAACTTGAGGTAGTCCTCCATCATGGCCGCGTTCATGCCCAGTACGCCGCGTGGCATGGTGTCACGTGCGTATTCGATCTCAAGCTGGGTGCCTTGCAGGATCATCTGCGAAGCTTCTTCCTTCATTTCGGCGTCCCACAGGTGCGGGTTTTCGATTTTGATCTGGTTGATCACATCGATGCCGAAGTTCAGGTGCATGGATTCGTCACGCAGGATGTACTGGAACTGCTCGGCAACGCCGGTCATCTTGTTGCGGCGACCCATCGACAGGATCTGGGTGAAGCCGCAGTAGAAGAAGATGCCTTCCAGAACGCAGTAGTAGGCGATCAGGTTGCGCAGCAGCTCTTTGTCGGTCTCAACGGTGCCGGTTTCGAACTTCGGATCCGAGATCGAGCGGGTGTACTTCAGACCCCAGGTGGCCTTTTTAGCGACCGACGGGATCTCGTGGTACATGTTGAAGATCTCGCCTTCATCCATGGCCAGCGATTCGATGCAGTATTGGTAGGCGTGGGTGTGGATCGCCTCTTCGAACGCCTGGCGCAGGATGTACTGGCGGCATTCCGGGTTGGTGATCAGGCGGTACACGGCCAGCACCAGGTTGTTGGCAACCAGGGAGTCAGCTGTGGAGAAGAAGCCCAGGTTACGCATCACGATGCGGCGTTCGTCGTCGGTCAGGCCTTCGGGGTTTTTCCAGAGGGCGATGTCGGCGGTCATGTTGACTTCTTGCGGCATCCAGTGGTTTGCGCAACCGTCCAGATACTTCTGCCACGCCCAGTCATACTTGAACGGTACGAGCTGGTTAAGGTCGGCGCGGCAGTTGATCATCATTTTTTCGTCGACAGCCACGCGAGCGCTGGCGCCTTCGAGTTCGGCCAGACCTTCAGCGATGTCGAGGTTGTCCAGAGCTGCCTTGGCGCGCTTGATTGCAGCGGAGTCGGTGGCAGTGACTGCACGGGCTTCCTGGGCTGCAACGCCGCCTGCGGTGTCAAGGCGGTCCATATTGGCTTCGGTCGCGTGGCCAGCGTTGGCGCCTTTAACAGCGACTTCGCCTTCGTCTTCTTTGTCGAATTCGTCCCAGCTCAGCATGACGTGTCGTCTCCTGCGTGAGGGCCTTGTGCCCGTGTGATAACACTGATGGTTTGTTTTACACACGGCCCATAGGCCACTTGGATCTAAGGAATGTTGCTGCAGTCGCGATGTACGCACGCAAAAACATGAATGTTTTCGGGGGCTGCTCCGCTGTCGCTCGGGGGACGTTAGGGTCGCCCTGGCCCTGAAGGCCGGAGTAGCGTGGTCTACAGCCCGCTCAAGGGTTTGTGCTCCCTTTGGAAGGCGCCAGTATAGGGTTTTGTACAGGGTATTTCAGCCAGTTTTTTTTCGGTCGATGCGACGAAATGCCCTAAATTTGGCCTGGACATAAGCATAGCTGCGGCTGGGGCGCGGGGAGGGTGTTGCGGGGCTTTTTTGCGGAGCAGACTAAGCCCGGTCGAAACCGGGCGTTAAGTCGAGGCGGTGTTAGCTCAAACGATGACCATTGGTGCGATCGTAGCCGTCTTCAGCGAAAGCGGCCGAGCGGGTGTTGTCGTAGCCGTCTTCAGCGAAAGTGGCCGAGCGGGTGTTGTCGTAGCCGTCTTCGGCGAAAGTGGCCGAGCGGGTGTTGTTGTAGCCGTCTTCGGCGAAAGTAGCCGAATGAGTGCGGTCATAACCGTCAGCAGCAAAGGCAGTGCCGGCAAGTACAGACAAGCTTAAAGCCATGATTAAAGCGCGTTTCATTTGATAATTCTCTGGCGATATAAGCGCAGGCAGGTAACTCTGCAATCAAGTAAGCGAGTGCATTAAAAGTTGCAGTTAAGTGCCGCGTTGGATCGCATATAACAAATAAGGTGATTGAGCGTTAAGTAAGATGTGAGCCCGTCAATCAACCGTTGGAGCAGCCGTTGCCCATGACGCGGTATTCAAGGGTGTGCTGCATGCCGTGCGAGTCCAGATAAACCATTTGAGCCGGTACTACCTCACAAACACTGGGGATCTCGCTCATGGAAATCACTTTGGCAATATCAAGTTCGGAAGAGTAGGAATACTGTTCTACGGCTGGTTTTTGCTGCGAAACCTGAGTACTTGCTTCATCAGCAAAAGCGCTTAAACACACACTGCTGAGGGCCAGAACTAACAACGCTTTCATTTCTTTTTTACCTGTCTTGGGTCGAGTTGGGTCACGCAACCCTTGTGAGGCTGCGTGTGGAACTGGATTAGTTAAGAGCGATTAAATAGGCCTTCGTGGGGGCTGTAACTTGCGTTAATCGCAGTGCCTTGGTTGGCGAGATGAATTTTAGGCCTGTGCCGTGCAGGCATATAGAGGGACTTTTGATAAAGACTGTTGACAGATTCTGCAACAATCGTCGAAAACAGGCTGTGTTTGCAGGTATTTCAAATCCGTCGGCGCAAGGTAAAGCGCTGTAAGCATTGGTCTTGAGCCTTGCGCGGAAAAACCATGGTTTTTCTGTGTGTTTCTTACTACCAACGTCGAATGGATCTCACGCGTAGGCCCGGCTAAAACAGGGTCATAAAACAACAACTACAAACATTGAGGTATGAAACATGAGTGCCGCTTCCCTGTATCCCGTACGCCCTGAAGTTGCAGCCAATACGCTGACGGATGAGGCGACCTACAAGGCGATGTACCAGCAGTCCGTCGTCAACCCGGATGGCTTCTGGCGTGATCAAGCCAAGCGTCTTGACTGGATCAAGCCGTTCACGACTGTCAAACAGACCTCCTTCGATGACCACCATGTCGACATCAAATGGTTTGCGGACGGCACTCTTAACGTTTCCTACAATTGCCTGGACCGCCACCTTGCCGAGCGCGGCGATCAGGTCGCGATCATCTGGGAGGGCGATGACCCTTCCGAGCAGCGCAACATTACCTACCGTGAACTGCACGAAGAAGTGTGCAAACTGGCCAACGCCCTGCGCGGCCAGGACGTACACCGTGGCGATGTTGTGACTATCTATATGCCCATGGTGCCTGAGGCGGTTGTCGCCATGCTGGCCTGTACCCGCATCGGCGCGATTCACTCAGTGGTGTTCGGTGGCTTCTCGCCTGAAGCGCTGGCCGGCCGGATCATCGACTGCAAATCCAAAGTGGTGATCACGGCCGACGAAGGCGTACGTGGCGGCAAGCGCACAGCGCTGAAGGCTAATGTCGACGTGGCACTGACCAACCCTGACACCTCAAGCGTGCAGAAAATCATCGTGTTCAAGCGTACCGGCGGCGACATTGCCTGGTACAAACACCGTGACATTTGGTATCACGATTTGATGGCAGTGGCTTCGACCCACTGCGCGCCCAAAGAAATGGGCGCAGAAGAAGCGCTGTTCATCCTCTATACCTCCGGCTCCACGGGCAAACCAAAAGGTGTGCAGCACACCACCGGCGGTTACCTGCTGTATGCCGCGCTGACCCATGAGCGTGTGTTCGATTACCGTCCGGGCGAAGTCTACTGGTGCACGGCTGACGTGGGCTGGGTGACTGGCCACACTTACATCGTCTACGGCCCGCTGGCCAACGGTGCGACCACCGTGTTGTTTGAAGGGGTGCCGAACTACCCGGACATCACCCGGGTGTCGAAAATCGTCGACAAGCACAAGGTCAACATCCTCTACACCGCGCCAACGGCCATTCGCGCCATGATGGCCGAAGGTCAGGCGGCCGTTAAAGATGCTGATGGCTCCAGCTTGCGCCTGCTGGGTTCGGTGGGCGAGCCGATTAACCCCGAGGCCTGGAACTGGTACTACACGACTGTCGGTAAAGAGCGCTGCCCGATTGTGGATACCTGGTGGCAGACCGAAACCGGCGCTTGCATGATGAGCCCGCTGCCGGGTGCACACGCACTCAAGCCAGGGTCTGCGGCGCGTCCGTTCTTTGGCGTGGTGCCAGGCCTGGTAGACAACCTGGGCAACCTGATCGAAGGCGCGGCCGAGGGCAATCTGGTGATTCTGGATTCGTGGCCGGGTCAGGCGCGTACCTTGTACGGCGATCACGATCGCTTCGTTGATACCTACTTCAAGACCTTCCGTGGCATGTACTTCACGGGTGATGGCGCGCGTCGCGATGAAGACGGTTACTACTGGATCACCGGCCGTGTGGACGACGTGCTCAACGTGTCGGGCCACCGCATGGGCACCGCTGAAATCGAAAGCGCGATGGTTGCGCACCCTAAAGTCGCCGAAGCTGCCGTTGTTGGCGTGCCGCATGACATCAAAGGGCAGGGCATTTATGTCTACGTCACGCTAAATGGTGGCGAAGAGCCAAGCGAAGCGTTGCGTCTGGAGTTGAAAAACTGGGTGCGCAAAGAGATTGGTCCGATTGCCTCGCCTGATGTCATTCAGTGGGCGCCGGGCTTGCCGAAGACACGCTCGGGCAAAATCATGCGTCGGATTTTGCGCAAAATTGCCACCGGTGAATATGACGGTCTGGGCGATATTTCGACCCTGGCGGATCCGGGCGTGGTGCAACATTTGGTTGAAACCCACAAGAGCATGAAGGTCGCGTAACGCGTCTTTAGCGCCCACAAAGCCCCGCCAGGTCATACTTGGCGGGGCTTTTTTCTGACAGCCTGTAGCCGCTGCCGCAGGCTGCGATAAGGGCCGAAGGGCCTTCGCCTTCAATTTTTAAAAGCAGGGCCGCTTCGCGCCCCATCGCAGCCTGCGGCAACGGCTACAGGTTTTGTGTGGCAGCTACAGGTGTTACCTCATGTGTAACCGTGCGCACAAAAACGGGGCTTTGTGACACCCAAAGCACTGTTTTAGAGCCTTTGTGTGGGCCTTCAAAAATAAGATGAAACGCTACACTTGCCGGAATAGAAGGGTTTGCGAATAATAGGCCCGCTATTTGCAACTCATACAGGTTCTATGTCTTTTGCTCTTGCATGAATTTGAAGAGCTGTCAATGCTTGGAGTCGCCTTTCTCGGTGCATCTGTAATTTGTTGTCGCATTGAAGAAATTACGGCTTGAAGCCTGTCGTTAGAATGCCGGTCACTCGCTCGTCGTAGTTGCGCTGATCTCAGTGCAACGCCAGTAGGACGTGGCGCCGCATTCCCGGTTTAACCTCCGCATATTGGGCTCGCGCTCATTCTGCATTTATTGCCCTTTACCGATGGAGTCCTAAGATGAAGAAACTCGTGCTTCTTGGCGCCTTGGCACTTTCCGTGCTGTCCCTGCAGGCTTTCGCTGCTGAAAAGCCGCTGAAGATTGGCATTGAAGCTGCCTACCCTCCGTTTGCTTCCAAGGCGCCGGATGGCAGCATTGTGGGCTTTGACTACGACATCGGTAACGCCCTGTGTGAGCAGATGCAGGTCAAGTGCGTATGGGTCGAGCAAGAGTTCGACGGTCTGATCCCAGCACTTAAAGTGCGCAAGATCGACGCCATCCTGTCCTCGATGTCGATCACTGACGACCGCAAGAAGTCTGTGGACTTCACCAACCGTTACTACCTGACCCCGGCTCGCCTGGTGCTCAAGGACGGCACGACCGTTTCTGATTCGCTTGAAGAGCTCAAGGGCAAGAAGATCGGCGTGCAGCGCGGTTCGATTCACGACCGTTTCGCCAAGGAAGTCTTTGCTCCTAAAGGCGCCACTGTTGTGCCTTACAGCTCGCAGAACGAGATCTACCTGGACATCGAAGCCGGTCGTCTGGACGGCACTGTGGCCGACGCCACCCTGTTGCAGGAAGGCTTTCTCGATACCCCGGCTGGCAAAGGCTACGCATTCGTAGGGCCTTCGTTCACTGACGCCAAGTACTTCGGTGACGGCATCGGCATCGCTGTGCGCAAGGGTGATAAAGAGCTGAAAGACAAAATCGACGGTGCAATCACGGCGATCCGTGCAAACGGCAAGTACGACGAAATCCAGAAAAAATACTTCAACTTCGATATTTACGGGCCAGAAGCCAAGTAAATCATCGCTGCTGTAAGTCTGAAATGGCGCAAGCGACAGGATCTCTGAAGTTTGCGCCATTTTTTCATCCTAATTTTTGAGGGCCGGAATCATGTTGAAAGGCTACGGGGCTGTCATCCTCGATGGTGCTTGGCTGACGCTTCAGCTCGCCTTGTCATCCATGGCCCTGGCCATTGTTCTAGGTCTGATTGGTGTTTCATTGCGCCTGTCGCCAGTGCGCTGGCTGGCCTGGCTCGGCGATCTGTATTCAACCGTCATCCGCGGGATTCCCGATCTGGTACTGATCCTGCTGATTTTCTACGGCGGGCAGAATTTGCTGAACAACGTCGCGCCGATGCTTGGCTACGACGATTACATCGACCTGAATCCCTTGCTGGCCGGTATTTTCACCTTGGGCTTTATCTTTGGTGCGTACCTGTCCGAGACCTTTCGCGGGGCCTTTATGGCGATTCCCAAAGGTCAGGCTGAAGCCGGCATGGCGTATGGCATGAGCCGCTTTCAGGTGTTTTTCCGGGTATTGGTGCCGCAGATGATCCGTCTGGCGATTCCGGGCTTTACCAATAACTGGCTGGTATTGACCAAGGCCACGGCCCTGATTTCGGTGGTCGGCTTGCAAGACATGATGTTCAAGGCCAAGCAGGCAGCCGATGCGACCCGCGAACCTTTTACCTTCTTCCTGGCCGTAGCAGCGTTGTACCTGGTGTTGACCAGTGTTTCGCTGCTGGCGTTGCGACAACTTGAAAAGCGCTACTCGGTAGGCGTAAAGGCGGCTGATCTATGATCTTCGACTACAACGTCATTTGGGACAGCATGCCGCTGTACCTGAGTGGTTTGCTTGAGACGCTCAAGCTGCTGGGTATTTCGCTGTTCTTTGGCTTGCTGGTCGCGTTGCCGCTGGGTTTGATGCGGGTTTCCAAGCAGCCGTGGGTCAACTTCCCGGCGTGGCTGTACACCTACGTGATTCGCGGCACACCGATGCTGGTGCAACTGTTCTTGATCTACTACGGCCTGGCTCAGTTCGATGCGGTGCGTGAAAGCTTTCTGTGGCCTTTGTTGTCCAGTGCAACGTTCTGCGCCTGCCTGGCATTTGCGATCAACACCAGCGCCTACACCGCTGAGATCATCGCGGGCAGCCTCAAGGCCACGCCCCATGGCGAGATTGAAGCGGCCAAGGCCATGGGCATGTCGCGTACCAAAATGTATCGCCGTATTTTGCTGCCGTCGGCCATGCGCCGGGCGCTGCCGCAGTACAGCAACGAAGTGATCATGATGCTGCAGACCACGAGTCTGGCGTCCATCGTGACCTTGATCGATATCACCGGGGCCGCGCGGACTGTCAATGCGCAGTACTACTTGCCGTTTGAAGCGTACATCACCGCGGGTGTGTTCTACCTGTGCCTGACCTTCATTCTGGTGCGCCTGTTCAAATTGGCTGAACGCCGCTGGCTGGGCTACATGGCCCCGCGCAAGGCCTGAGAGTTGAGCTGTGCGCTCAACGTCTGACCCACTGTTTTTGTGAGAACCGACAGCATGTACAAACTTGAAGTCCAAGACCTGCATAAGCGCTACGGCAGTCACGAGGTGCTGAAAGGCGTGTCTCTGGCTGCAAAGGCAGGTGATGTGATCAGCATCATCGGTTCCAGCGGTTCAGGCAAAAGCACCTTTTTGCGTTGCATCAACCTGCTTGAGCAACCGCATGCCGGCAAGATCCTGCTCAACAATGAAGAGCTGAAACTGGTCGCGAAAAAAGACGGCGCGCTGGTCGCCGCAGACCCTAAACAGTTGCAGCGCATGCGTTCGCGCCTGTCGATGGTGTTTCAGCATTTCAACCTGTGGTCGCACATGACCGCGCTGGAAAACATCATGGAAGCGCCCGTGCATGTACTGGGCATGACCAAGGTAGAAGCGCGGGAAAAGGCCGAGCACTACCTGAACCAGGTCGGCGTGTCCCATCGTAAAGAGGCTTATCCGGGGCATATGTCCGGCGGTGAGCAGCAGCGTGTGGCCATTGCCCGTGCGCTGGCGATGGAGCCGGAGGTCATGCTGTTTGACGAGCCGACCTCGGCCCTCGACCCGGAGCTGGTTGGCGACGTGCTGAAGGTGATGCAAGACCTCGCCCTCGAAGGTCGGACCATGGTGGTGGTGACGCACGAAATGGGCTTTGCCCGCGAAGTGTCAAACCAGTTGGTATTTCTGCACAAAGGCATTGTTGAAGAAAGCGGCAACCCGCGTGAAGTGCTGGTCAATCCACAGTGCGAACGTTTGCAGCAGTTCTTGTCGGGCAGCCTAAAGTAATAACGCATGACCGATGTAGGAGCGAGCTTGTCTCGCGAGCTTTTAAACCATCAAAAGCTCGCGAGGCAAGCTCGCTCCTACAGTTGGTCGTGTGCAGTTCTTAATTGTGATGTAAGACTGCTTTTTGCACCAACTTAGTGCATGCTTGCCCGCTCTGTGGTGGCTGATCTAGCTTGGTTGTTGCCACCTTCGGCATTAACACTGTTTTAGCTTCGGATTGCATGCCATGACTGCCCAACGAATAGGTTTCCTGATTTGGCCCAGCACGAAAGCGTTGACGCTGGCGCTGGCTGAGGAGGCCTTGCGGGTCGCCCAGCGGGTGCATCCAGAAGTGACCTATGAATTGGTGTTTCTGTGCGCCGAAGCGCAGACCGACACCGCCGCCAGCGGCTGGCAATTGCCGGGTGAGCCGTGGGCCGGAAAGCTCGAAGGCTGTCAGAAACTGTTCCTAGTGGCCGATGAGCCTCCGGCGTCTATAGCGCCCGCGCTAAGCAGTGCGCTCAAGCAACTGGTGCGTGCCGGTTGCGTGATAGGCGGGCTGTCTGCCGGTGTGTACCCCTTGGCGCAGTTGGGTTTGCTTGATGGTTATCGGGCGGCGGTTCACTGGCGCTGGCAGGATGATTTTGCCGAGCGCTTCCCCAAGGTGATTGCGACAAGCCATCTGTTTGACTGGGATCGTGATCGTTTGAGTGCGTGCGGCGGGCTGTCGGTGCTGGATTTGCTGCTGGCGCTGTTGGCCCGCGATCACGGCGCCGAGCTGGCGGGTGCGGTGTCCGAAGAATTGGTCGTCGAGCGGATTCGTGAAGGCGGTGAGCGTCAGCGTATTCCCCTGCAAAACCGCCTCGGCTCAAGCCATCCCAAGCTGACTCAAGCCGTGCTGTTGATGGAGGCCAACATCGAAGAACCGCTGACCACTGACGAAATTGCACAGCATGTGTGCGTGTCGCGTCGTCAGTTGGAGCGGATCTTCAAGCAGTACCTCAATCGCGTGCCGAGCCAGTATTACCTTGAGCTGCGCTTGAACAAGGCTCGGCAAATGCTGATGCAAACCAGCAAGTCGATTATTCAGATCGGCCTGTCGTGCGGGTTCTCCTCGGGGCCGCATTTCTCCAGTGCGTACCGCAACTTCTTTGGCGCAACGCCGCGTGAAGATCGCAACCAGCGTCGCAGCAGCAGCCCGTTCGAACTGTCTTCGGTGCCTGCCGAGCGAGGCTGAAGCTACTCATCAAGTTCAACGATATCGACATCGATGTTGGCGGGATCCAGGCCATCGAATGAAAGATTCATGTCTATGCCGGTCTGACTGAAATACCCGCGCACCTGGTTCAGGCTCTCTTCGGACAGGGGGTTGCCTGCCAGGTCGAGCGCCTCGGTGATAAATGCCGGGGCCTCGAAGAGTCCGGACGGCAGATTGATGATGAGGTTGTCACTCAGATCAATCGTTTCAATATCGGACAGCCCCAGAAGCGAGGTCGGGAACTCGCTGAGTTCAGTGTTGCTCAGGAAGACCGAATTCAAGTTTTGCATGTTGCCGAAGTCGGGCGTGATACCGAGCGGGTTGTTATCAAGATCGATGTGTTCCAGGTTTTCCAGTCCGGCGAAGGCTTGGGCCGATGCGGGGGTGAGCGTGATGTTGCTGTCTTCGAGATACAACTCGGTGATGTTCTGCATTGAAAACAGCGACTCTGGCAAGGCATCAAGCGCAAAGCCTTGAAGTTTCAATACACGTAACTTGGGGAAATGTTGCAAGAACTCGTTAACGCCAGTGACTGGCCCCGTTCCTCTCAAGGACATGTAAGTCACGTGGCTGAAATCGGCGCTGATGTTGGGCATGTTGTCCAGTATCGTTCGGGTAAACGTCAGCTCAAACCCATCTCGTGTAGCGTCTGCGTAGTGGTTGTCGAACGCAGTTTGTCTGCGCCAGCATCGTTCGAGTTCTCTGCTGAATGCGCGTCGGTCTTGAACAATCGCTATTCTGGCCAGTGGCGAAATCAAATCGCCTGTTCGCTGGTTAACGGCCGGTGCATCGACCGTCCACACTTCCATGTCATCACGCAGTGTCTGAACTTCTTGCTCAAGTTCGGCCAGCCGTTGCATTGCCTGGGATTCTTGGGTTGGCAAGGTCGCAATAATGCGCCCCCGTTCGACGACGTTCAGGTTGGGATACAGCGCATATACTTTTGCGGCAATGCTGGAGCCCGAGGACTCAGGGGCGTCCGCGCCTAACAAGGGGTAGCTGGCGCGCCCATGCGCCAGTTCCATGGGCGACTTGAAGCCCTCGGCTACAGGTGGCTGGTCCATGTAAAGGTAAACGGGCAGGCGATCAAGGAGCGGGGCTTGGTGCACGCGTGCTTTCAGCTCGCCGCCTTGGCCTACGTGAGGGAAGCCCAGTTGATTACGCTCATGGTCGGGCAGGGCGTGCAGCAGGGCGCTGTAAAGATCATCCGGGCCATGCAGTTCTTGATTCAGTGCGTCACGTGCGCTGTAACGGTTGCCTGTCTTGACCAGCACTTTGCGCAGGGGAGCATTCTCGTTGCCCAGGCTGTTGTTCAGCGTACCCTCAAAGTGTTCTTCGCGAATTTCAATGCGCACCTCTTTTGACCAGCCGGGCAAGGCCTCAATGCTTTTCAGGGTCAGCCATTCACTGTCGACACTGGCCGCGGAGTCGAGGAACAAACCTTCATAGGCGCGATTGATTCGGGTTTGTACAAGCAATTGGCGGGCTTCTTCTTGAAGCCGGGCCGGGATGGTTTTTTCATTCAGCAACTGCTGCACTTCGCCGCCGCTGGCATGCCAGATCAATTCTTGCGCGGCCTTGGTCGGTAGCCCTGGGTGCTCTTTTTGCAGCAGCGTAACTTCAGCGTTGGCCTGCGGATCGAGCGAGGCGTATCGCGAATTGAACAGCTGGATTCGCTTGAGCCGGGCTTCGCGCGCCAGCAAGTTGCCCAGTGTGCGGGTTTGGGCTGCCAGGTTGGGTAGCGGGTCTGCGAATGCAGGGCTGATTTCCAGCAATATCTTGAGCTCGTTCTCGTCCAGGGCTTGCAGCAGCGTTTTCAGCAAGCCTCCCTGGCGCAGTTCAGCGTCATTGATGTGTATCCAGTCGGCTGGGGTTGAGGATGCCGGGTATTGAGCCAGCGTCTCGCCTTTCTCGTTCACGACCTTCAGGGCTTTAGCAGGGCTCCATGTGTCTGCGCTGGTCAGGAGTTGCAGTTGGGTTTGCGGATCGGCCTGCTGTTGAATCAGCGGGTCTGCACTTTCCATGTGCTCGATAAAACGCTGAATGTCCTGATCGATCCTGAAGCGCTGGATGCTGTCTGACAGCAGGGCGGGTGTCGGCAGTGCGTCTGCATGCATCTTGCGCAACACGCCCGGATCGGTTTGCGTGATGGCGAGGATGCGCGCAGCCAGCGTGTCAGAAAATGAAGCCGCCGTTGGATTCAGGCGCTTGAACAGTTGGGTGTCATTCCAGTGCAGAGGCTGTTCGGTTTCTGCTGACCAGGCCCCTGTTCCGTTGTGTCGCACGCGGGGTGAGTAAGCCTGCTCCCGGGTGGGGTGTTTGATGCGGTAGCCCGGGGTATGCGAAGACATCTCGGCGCGGTAGTTTTTCCCTTCGAGGGGCAGGTACTGAACGCTTTCGTGGTGATACAGCCCGATGTCGGTCGGTGTCTGATGTTCTGGCAAAGGGGCGGGGTGTTCATAAGGGGTCAGGTTCGGCTCCCACAGGCGGGTCTCGCTGCTGGGGAGCGTCACAGGTTTTAAGCGGTTGATAAAAGGCGATGTGGAAAGGGGGAGCGCTTCGCTCAGTACTTTGCCGCCAATGGCGAGTGCGCCAATCTGAACCACGCTGCTCACAACGTTAAACAAATGGTCCCAAGCTTCCAGGGTTTTGCCGTGTGCCCAGTCTTGAATGCCTTCGTAAACGTCGTCGAGTATCTGATAGGCCATTTGCAGCATCATCAGTTCGCCAATGACCGGGACAAAAATAGCAGCCACAAACTCAACCGCATTCACGATGCCTTCCAGTAGGCGTTTAAGGCGCTCATGGCGGTCATGCCGGGTTTTTTGATCTTCGGTGTCTGTACTGACGGCAATCAAGGGTGCATCCGCCAGTATTTTTCGGTGCTTCTGTAAATAAAGGTATTCGCTGTACTCGTGGTCGAGATTGAACAGGGCAACACTTAAAGTCGGGTGTTCTATCGGGATGTAAATGACTTCGACCGGGTAGTCTTCGGGGCGGCCTTCGAGTGGTTGGCCTGTGGGGCTGATGGCCTTGAATAGCGTGTGCTTCAGTGTGCCAAAGAATGTGCCGAGGTCCTTGTGATCGATGAAACGGCTGAAGTATTGCTGATAGTCGTTTTGACGAAGTTGCTTAGCCATCGTGGCGACAAACTCATCCAGCGAGCTGTAATGCTTGAGCGGATGGTGTGGGTCGTCGGGCAAGTAGACAACGACTTCAGTGGTGTTCAGTGGCAAGGCAGCCTTGTAGGAAAACACCAGCACCCCGGTGAGCGTGACACCTTGCAAGACCATGCTGTACGGGTGGAGGGTGGGCGGGGTCTCGTGGGTCCAGCCTCGCGTGTCGCCCAACGCTGCGAGCGAGTTGTAGACGGTTTGCGGGATGTCTTTATGGGCTAGCGCGTGATGCATGGAGGCTTCAAAGGCTGTTCTAAGGCTGTGCCTGACCGCGGTTTTAACACTGAGTGCCTGGTGCGGGTTATTGATGCCCAGCGCCGTGTCGAGGTGAGCTTTGTACTGTTTGCCAATATCCAGCGTGCGGCACAGTTTTATAAAGCTCGCCACCGGCAGTTGTGTGTTCAGTGCTTCCAGCGTTTGGTATTGCCCTGTGGTTGATGGCTGGGTAATGAATCCTGAGTCTGGCGTGTGAGCATCGTCATCGCCTTCAAACGCTTCGAAGTTGTGCAGGGCCGCATCGAGCATTGAGACGCGCCAGTTTTTGGCGGCGCCTGTATCAAGCCCCAGCAAAGGCAACTTGAGCGGGAGGTAGAGATTGATAAAGGTGCGTTTGAGGTCTAGTTCAAGATCAACGTTGTAGTGTTGATTGAGGGCTTTGATCAGCAATGGCTGGGCAAAGGTATGAATGTCTTGCAGACTTTCCAGTAATTGCGCGCTGCTATGGTGCGATTTCCAGTGCTCGATATGGGCCTGGTTTAACGCATGTTGCTGGGCAGGTGGCAGTTGGTCTGGTCTGTGTTTTGGGTCGGGTTTTAATTGCTTCAGTGCCTGAAGGCCTGACTCGGGCGTTTGAGTTATCCAGTCGGGAAGCAGGGCCTTGATAACCTCATGGTGAATTAAGGTTGGAGCGGGCAGTTGCGGTGCAGCGGCGATGTGCGTGTCCATAGTCATGCTCTCGTCTCTCATAAAGACTCAGTTATCGGTATGTTGTGTCAGCCATGAATAAAGGCCGTGTCAGCCACCAACATCGCCTGCGGGGCTACTGAAAAAAAGCGCAAATACCTGCTGGAAGCCGACCGCGACAGATCAGGATTCAGCGCTCAGCGGACAAATAATTAGCCCCTGCAGAACGCACAAATCTGCAGGGTGTGCAAAGCGTCATGGCTTGCGGGTAAAACAAAGCCAGCTAGCGCTGCCGTTCGGGCTGTCCAGCGTTTAAACTGCGTCTTTGCGACGTAATATGTCGCATTGGCGTAAACCCCGATAAACCGTGGTTGGGCGCTATAAGAAGTTGTCGCTTGGCGGCAAGGCCGCATCCCCATCAGTCCTTACAATCCCCCCATCGCTCGCCATTTTAGGCAGGCGTTTCTCATCAGGAGACTCCGATGTCCGTTGAGCAAGCCCCGGTGCAACGCGCCGATTTCGATCAGGTCATGGTTCCGAACTACGCACCTGCTGCTTTCATTCCTGTGCGTGGCGCCGGTTCCCGAGTGTGGGATCAATCGGGGCGCGAACTCATCGACTTCGCAGGCGGCATTGCGGTTAACGTGTTGGGCCACGCCCATCCGGCGCTGGTTGGCGCGCTGACCGAACAGGCCAATAACCTGTGGCATGTATCCAACGTTTTCACCAACGAGCCTGCGCTGCGCCTGGCTAAAAAGCTGGTGGATGCGACTTTCGCCGAGCGTGTGTTCTTCTGTAACTCGGGCGCCGAAGCCAACGAGGCCGCTTTCAAGTTGGCCCGTCGCGTGGCGTTCGACCGTTTCGGTGCTGAGAAATACGAAATCATCGCCGCCCTCAATAGCTTCCACGGCCGCACGCTGTTCACGGTCAACGTGGGCGGGCAGTCGAAGTACTCCGACGGCTTTGGTCCAAAAATCACCGGCATTACGCACATCCCGTTCAACGACCTCGACGCGCTGAAAGCGGCGATTTCGGACAAGACGTGCGCGGTGGTACTTGAGCCGATTCAAGGCGAAGGTGGCGTTCTGCCGGCTGAGCAGGCGTACCTGCAAGGCGCTCGCGAACTGTGCGATCAGCACAATGCGCTGCTGGTGTTTGACGAAGTGCAAACCGGCATGGGCCGTACGGGCGAACTGTTTGCCTACCAGCATTACGGCGTGACCCCGGACATCCTGACCAGCGCTAAAAGCCTGGGCGGCGGTTTCCCGATTGCGGCCATGTTGACCACCGAAGCGTTGGCCAAACACCTGGTGGTTGGCACTCACGGCACCACCTATGGCGGCAACCCGCTGGCGTGCGCGGTGGGCAACGCCGTGATCGACGTGATCAACACGCCAGAGGTGTTGAACGGCGTTAAAGCCAAACACGACCTGTTTAAAACCCGTCTTGAGCAAATCGGCCAGCACTACGGCCTGTTCTCGCAAGTTCGCGGCATGGGTCTGTTGATCGGCTGTGTGTTGAGCGATGCCTGGAAAGGCCGCGCCAAAGACGTCTTCAACGCCGCTGAAAAAGAAAACCTGATGATCCTGCAAGCGGGCCCGGACGTGGTGCGTTTCGCGCCAAGCCTGGTGGTTGAAGACGCAGACATCACCGAAGGCCTCGATCGTTTCGAGCGCGCAGTGAAAAACCTGACGCAAGCCTGATCCGTAACACAACTCTGTAGGAGCGAGCTCGCCTCGCGATCTTTCAAAGATCACGAGGTGAGTTGCTCCACAGGGCCCCATTTTTTATTTTCTGGATTAAGGAGTGACACCATGCTGGTGATGCGCCCCGCGCAAATGGCTGACCTGGACGAGGTACAGCGTCTGGCTGCGGACAGCCCGATTGGTGTCACTTCACTGCCGGACGACACCGGACGCCTGCGCGACAAGATCGCTGCGTCCGAAGCTTCGTTTGCAGCCGAAGTCAGCTTTAACGGTGAAGAAAGCTACTTTTTTGTTCTTGAAGACACGGCCACCGGCAAGCTGGTGGGCTGTTCAGCCATCGTGGCATCGGCCGGTTACTCCGAGCCGTTTTACAGCTTTCGCAACGAGACCTTCGTTCACGCCTCGCGCGAGCTGAAGATTCACAACAAGATTCACGTGCTGTCCCAGTGTCACGACCTGACCGGCAACAGTCTGTTGACCAGCTTCTACGTGGTTCCGGATCTGGTCGGCACGGCCTGGTCCGAGCTTAACTCGCGTGGTCGTCTGTTGTTTGTGGCCAATCATCCGGAGCGTTTTGCGGATTCGGTAGTGACCGAGATCGTCGGTTACAGCGATGAAAATGGCGACTCGCCATTCTGGGACGCCATTGGTCGCAACTTCTTCGACTTGAACTACGCTGCCGCCGAGCGCCTGTGCGGGCTCAAAAGCCGCACGTTCCTCGCCGAACTGATGCCGCATTACCCGATTTACGTACCGTTGCTGCCCGATACGGCTCAAGAGGCGATGGGGCAGGTGCACCCGCGTGCGCAAATCACCTTCGACATTCTGATGCGCGAAGGTTTTGAAACGGATCATTACATCGACATTTTCGACGGCGGCCCGACCCTGCATGCGCGGGTTTCGGGCATCCGCTCGATTGCTCAAAGTCGCGTGGTTCCGGTCAAGATCGGTGAACTGAGCAAGGGCGGCGGTCGCCAGTACCTGGTTGCAAATGCCCAGTTGCAGGATTACCGCGCCGTATTGCTGGAGCTCGATTGGGCGCCGGGCAAGCCGGTCATGCTGGATCTGGAAGCGGCCGAAGCACTGGGCGTTGGCGAAGGTGCCAGCGTGCGAGTGGTTGCGGTTTAACGCGTTTGAGCGAGTTTCACGGGGTTCGCCAGCGAGCCCTGTTTAAGGAGATAGCATGATCGTTCGTCCTGTACGCAATAGCGATTTACCGGCCCTGATTGAACTGGCCCGCAGCACGGGCACCGGCCTGACTACCTTGCCGGCCAACGAACAGCGCCTGCTGCACCGTGTGTCTTGGGCTGAAAAAACCTTCCGTGGCGAAGCCGAGCGCGGCGATGCGGACTACCTGTTTGTGCTTGAAGATGACGACGGCAAAGTCGTCGGCATTTCAGCCATTGCGGGCGCAGTCGGCCTGCGAGAGCCGTGGTACAACTTTCGGGTTGGCTTGACCGTCAGCGCCTCCCAGGAACTGAACATCTACCGTGAAATCCCGACCCTGTTTTTGGCCAACGACCTGACGGGCAACTCTGAGCTGTGCTCGTTGTTCCTCAGTGCCGATTACCGCAACGGCCTCAATGGACGCATGCTGGCCAAGGCGCGGATGCTGTTTATCGCTGAATTCCTCGAACTGTTTGGCAACAAGATCATTGCTGAAATGCGTGGCATGTCGGATGAAAGTGGCCGCTCGCCGTTCTGGGAAAGCCTGGGTCGGCACTTCTTCAAAATGGAATTCAGCCAGGCTGACTACCTGACCGGCGTGGGCAACAAAGCCTTTATCGCCGAGCTGATGCCCAAGTTTCCGGTGTACACCTGCTTCTTGTCCGAAGACGCCCGCGCGGTGATTGGCAAGGTGCATACCCACACCGAGCCCGCCTTGAACATGCTTAAAAGCGAAGGCTTCAGCTACCAGGGCTATGTCGATATTTTTGACGCGGGCCCGGCTGTGGAGTGCGAAACCACCAAGATTCGCGCCGTGCGCGACAGCGAAACGCTGGTGCTGGCCATTGGCACGCCGGGCGACGACGCCACGCCTTACCTGATTCACAACCGCAAACGCGAAGATTGCCGCATCACCGCCGCTCCGGCGCGTTGGGCTGCCGGCACCCTGGTGGTCGACAAACTGACCGCCAAACGCCTGCAGCTGAGTGCGGGCGATCAAGTGCGTGCCGTACCGTTGTCCGCGCAGCCAGTTGCCCCACGGGAGTCCAAATAATGAGCACGTTGTACATCGCAGGCGCCTGGCAGAACGGTCAGGGCGAAGCCATGGAATCGCTGAATCCGGTGACCCAACAGGTACTGTGGACCGGCCATGCGGCCAATGCCGAACAGGTGTTCGAGGCGGTCAAGGCGGCGCGTCAGGCCTTTCCGGGCTGGACCAAACGTTCTTTCGAGGAGCGCCTGACGGTGCTTGAAGCCTTCGCCGCGAGCCTGAAAACTCACGCTGATGAGCTGGCGCATTGCATCGGTGAAGAAACCGGCAAGCCGCTGTGGGAGTCGGCCACCGAAGTCACCAGCATGATCAACAAGGTGGCGATCTCGGTACAAAGCTATCGCGAGCGCACCGGTGAAAAAAGCGGTCCGCTGGGTGATGCCACCGCTGTTCTGCGGCACAAGCCGCATGGCGTGGTGGCGGTGTTTGGCCCGTACAACTTCCCGGGTCATTTGCCTAACGGGCATATTGTCCCGGCCTTGCTGGCGGGCAACAGCGTGGTGTTCAAACCGAGCGAATTGACCCCGAAAGTCGCTGAGCTGACGGTCAAATGCTGGGTTGAAGCGGGTCTGCCAGCAGGCGTGTTGAACCTGTTGCAAGGCGCCCGCAAGACCGGTGTGGCACTGGCGGCCCACGCAGGCATCGATGGCTTGTTTTTCACCGGATCGAGCCGTACGGGCAACAGCCTGCATCAGCAGTTCGCCGGTCGTCCGGACAAGATCCTGGCGCTGGAAATGGGCGGTAACAACCCGCTGGTGGTCGATCAGGTGGCCGATCTGGACGCTGCGGTTTATACGATTATTCAGTCGGCCTTTATCTCGGCCGGTCAACGTTGTACGTGTGCTCGCCGTTTGCTGGTGCCACAAGGTACCTGGGGCGACAGCCTGCTTGAGCGTTTGGTCGCGGTCAGCAAAGACATCGACGTCGGTGCGTTTGATCAGCAGCCAGCGCCGTTCATGGGCTCGGTGATTTCCCTTTCAGCCGCGCGAGATTTGCTGGCCGCGCAGACGCTGCTGATCGAGAACGGTGCGCAGGTACTGCTGAGAATGACCCAGCCGAACGCGACTGCCGCGTTGCTGACGCCCGGCATTATTGATGTGACCGCTGTCAGCGAGCGTTCCGACGAAGAACTGTTCGGGCCGTTGTTGCAGGTCATTCGGTACGCCGACTTTGACGCGGCGATTGCCGAGGCCAACAACACTGCATTTGGTTTGGCGGCGGGCTTGTTGTCGGACTCCGAGGCGCGTTACCAGCAGTTCTGGCTGGAAAGCCGGGCCGGGATTGTGAACTGGAACAAACAACTGACGGGTGCAGCCAGCAGTGCGCCGTTTGGGGGGGTAGGGGCGTCGGGCAACCATCGCGCCAGTGCGTATTACGCAGCCGATTATTGCGCGTACCCGGTGGCATCGCTGGAAACCCCGACCCTGGCGCTGCCCGCGGCGCTGACGCCAGGCGTTCGCTTGTCCTGAAGCCTCATATCATCACTGTGGGAGCGGGCTTGCTCGCGATACAGGCAGCGCGGTTTTACGGTTAGGCTGCGGTCATGCTATCGCGAGCAAGCCCGCTCCCACAGGTCATGTGTTGTACCTCGTCTATATACAAACGTTTTCCGGAGCCTCACCGATGAAATCCTTTGAAGTCAATTTTGACGGTCTAGTGGGGCCGACCCATAACTACGGCGGTTTGTCGTTTGGCAACGTCGCGTCCCAGAGCAACAGTCAGCAAGCCTCCAACCCCAAGGAAGCGGCGCTGCAAGGCCTGGAAAAAATGAAAGCGCTGATGGACATGGGCTTTGTCCAAGGCGTGCTAGCGCCGCAAGAGCGCCCGGACGTCGGCGCCTTGCGCAGCCTGGGCTTTGCCGGGACCGACGCGCAAGTGATTGAGCGCGCCGCTAAAGAAGCCATGCCTTTGCTGGTTGCCAGTTGCTCGGCCTCCAGCATGTGGGTGGCCAACGCAGCCACGGTCAGCCCTAGCGCCGACACGGCGGACGGTCGCGTGCATTTCACGGCCGCCAACCTCAACTGCAAATTCCATCGCAGCATCGAGCACCCGACTACCAGCCGTGTGCTGGGGGCGATGTTTGCCGATCAGCAACACTTTGCGCACCACGCGGCATTGCCTGCTGTGGCCCAGTTCGGTGACGAAGGCGCGGCCAACCACACACGTTTTTGCCGTGACTACGGCGAGGCCGGGGTTGAGTTTTTTGTCTACGGGCGCAGCGCGTTCGACAGCCGTTACCCGGCGCCGCAAAAGTACCCGGCCCGCCAGACCCTCGAAGCCTCGCAAGCCGTAGCGCGGTTGCACGGCCTGAGCGAGGAGGGTGTGGTGTTTGCCCAGCAAAACCCGTCGGTGATCGATCAGGGCGTGTTCCATAACGACGTGATCGCGGTCGGCAACGGTGAGTTGCTGTTCCATCACCAGGATGCGTTTCTGAATACCGAAGCCATGCTCGACGAATTGCGCCGCAAGCTGGCCGCACGCGGGGCGCAGTTCCAGTCCATCAGCGTGCCGCGTGACCAGGTGGCTGTAGAGGATGCGGTGCGTTCTTACTTGTTCAACAGCCAGTTGCTCAGCCGTGCTGACGGTTCGATGCTGCTGATCGTGCCCGAAGAGTGCCGTGCGAACCCGCGTGTCTGGCAGTACCTGCAAGGTTTGACCAGCGCAAGCGGCCCGATTCGTGAAGTGAAGGTGTTTGATCTTAAGCAGAGCATGCAAAACGGCGGTGGCCCGGCGTGCCTGCGACTGCGCGTCGCGCTCAATGAAACTGAGCTGGCGGCGGTCAATCCGGGGGTTATCATGACCGCCCCGTTGTATGACACGTTGACCGGCTGGGTGAACAAGCACTACCGCGATGCCCTGCGCGAAAGCGACCTGGCAGACCCTCAGTTGTTGCTTGAATGCCGGACGGCACTGGATGAACTGACGCAAATCCTTAAACTGGGCTCGGTTTACCCGTTTCAGATCAATTGAACATGCGCGCGCCGACCCTTTAAGGCGCGCCATCTGACTTTCCAATGAGAGCGAAATTATGAGCGATTCCCTGCAGCTGATCCTTGAAGACACTGATGGCACGCAACTGGAAACGTCCTGCACCCGCGTCGCAATCCTGTGGCAGGGCAAAGAGCTGTGGATTCAACAAGACGGCCGTGGCCAGTTGCTGATCGGTGTTGATGTTGAAGAAGGCGATGCTGAATACGCCAACCTGCTGCTGCGTCCATTGGCGACTAACCTTGTTAGTCTGCAACTGGAAATGGAGCCGGCTGACTTGAGCGACGAAGATGGCGAAGACGGTCACGTGCACGGCCCAGACTGTAATCACTGATTAAGGAAGCGTTATGCTCGCTCTCGGCAAACTGCTTGAACTGACCTTGGCCGGACGTGAACCGGCCGAGAAAACTCAACTGACTGTCGACGGCGTGCGGATGCGCTGGCTGGCCGAGGGCGCGCTCGAAGTGCGTCCTCCCGAGGCGCGCGACAGCGGCATGGATTTGCTGCTGTCGGCTGGCATCCATGGTAATGAAACAGCGCCGATCGAGCTGTTGGATCGCCTGTTGAATGCCATTGCTCGTGGCGAAGTGAAGCCGCGAGTCCGAATTCTGTTTCTGTTTGGCAACCCGGGTGCCATGCGCACCGGCGCACGGTTTGTCGAAGAAGACCTTAACCGCCTGTTCAATGGCCGCCACGAAAGCAGCAGCGGGCCAGAAGCCTTGCGCGCCTGCGAACTTGAGCATCTGGCTGAGGCGTTTTTCAATCAGCCTGAGCGCACGCGTCTGCATTACGACCTGCACACGGCCATTCGCGGTTCGAAAATCGAGCAGTTCGCGTTGTATCCCTATAAAGAAGGGCGTGAGCACTCCCGCCTGGAGCTTGCACGCCTGCGCGCTGCCGGGATGGAAGCGGTGTTGCTGCAGAACAAGCCTTCCATTGTGTTCAGCGCCTACACCTACGATCAGTTGGGCGCCGAGGCCTTTACCCTGGAGCTGGGTAAAGCCCGACCGTTTGGGCAAAACGCCGGGGTTAACGTCGAACGTCTGGAGTTGCGCTTGAAGCACATCATCGAAGGCACCGAGCAGCCACTGGAAGACACTTCTCTGGAGGGTTTGCAGCTGTTCAGCGTGGCACGTGAAGTGATCAAGCACAGCGATGCGTTCATCCTGCACTTGCCGGCTGATGTCGAGAACTTTTGCGAGCTGCCCAAGGGTTACTTGCTGGCGCAAGATGCGCCGAAAACCCGTTGGGTTATCGAGGAGGAGGGCGCTCGGATCATCTTCCCGAACCCCAAGGTCAAGAACGGCTTGCGTGCCGGGATCATCATCGAACCCGTGAAGGCGCTCGCGTAGCCTGCTGATCAACTGTAGGAGCGAGCTTGCCTCGCGATCTTTTGATCTTTTAAAAGATCGCGAGGCATGCTCGCTCCTACATAAAGGCGCAAACAAAAACAGGCCCTTTGAAGGGCCTGTTTTTGTTTGCGAGCTAATTACACCGCGCGTTTTTGCTGGGTATCCAGACGCTTGATAGCGCGGATTTTCTGCAAGGTATCAACGCATGTTTTCGCCGCTTCCTGACCTTTGTGCACGAAGTGATCAAAGAAAAACTTCTGATGCTCTTCGCCCGCGTGGAAGTGGTGCGGCGTAAGGCTGACCGAGAACACCGGGATTTCGGTTTCCAGTTGCACTTGCATCAAGCCGCTGACGACCGACTGGGCCACGAAATCATGGCGGTAGATGCCGCCATCAACGACCAGTGCGGCGCCGACGATACCGGCATAACGACCGGTTTTGGCCAGCAGCTTGGCGTGCAGCGGGATTTCAAAGGCGCCGCCAACTTCAAAAAAGTCGATATCGCTTTCCTGGTAGCCCTGCAGCAGCATTTCGGCCAGAAAGCCTTTACGGCTCTGATCGACGATCTCTTTGTGCCAGCTGGCCTGGATAAAAGCGACGCGCTCGTTGTGATGAATTGCGGTGGGTTGCATGTTCTGACTCCTGTTTGTGTGAAAAACAGGGCTTATGAATTGAATGGGATTTAAGGGTACGTTCCAGAAGGTGGGCACCGTGAACGGTACATGCCTGCCTGGTTGACGGCCCTTTGGCGCCAATCCCGTTCTCTCTTCATCCGGACTATGACCGTCGGCCTCGGAATCACACCGAGTCTGCTGACCTTGCCACCTCTTCAGCTAAACGCTGTCGTAAGTACCAAGCGCTCGCGGGCTATGCGCGTTGCGCGCAATTACCGCCGGTGGGGAGTTGCACCCCGCCCTGAGAACGTTGCCACCAGCATTTCTGGCGGCGGACATTTTGTATCACATATGTTTCAAAGATGCATCGCTGCTTTTTGCTAATAGCCATCGTTTTTTTCGATGCCGGTATGCGGGTATTCTTGTCCGACAGGGACATTCCCGATGAGTATCCCGAGGTGCTCATCTCACATGGCTGAGGATTTTTACATGACGGTTATTGATCTGCGCAGTGACACCGTGACCCAACCCAGTGTCGGTATGCGTGAGGCCATGGCGAGTGCTGCGTTGGGGGACGATGTTTATGGTGAAGATCCTACCGTGAACAAGCTGGAGTCCGAGATGGCCTTGCGCCTGGGCTTTGCCAAGGCGCTGTTTGTGCCCACCGGAACCATGAGCAATCTGCTGGCGTTGATGGCGCATTGTGGGCGCGGCGATGAATACATCGTCGGGCAGAAGGCGCACACCTATATGTACGAGGGCGGCGGTGCAGCGGTGTTGGGGTCTATTCAGCCACAGCCGCTGGACGTGCAAGCCGATGGCAGTCTGGATCTGCAACAGGTCGCTGCCGCGATCAAACCTGACGACTTTCACTTCGCCCGCACTCGCTTGCTGGCGCTGGAAAACACCATGCAGGGTAAGGTCTTGTCGGCCGAATACCTGGCCGCCGCCAGTCGACTGACTCGTGAGCATGGCCTGGCCTTGCACCTTGATGGCGCGCGGTTGTACAACGCGGCGGTCAAACAGGGTGTCGATGCGGGCGACATTACCCGGCATTTCGACTCGGTCTCGGTGTGCCTTTCCAAAGGCCTGGGCGCGCCTGTGGGCTCGGTGCTGTGCGGCACCGCAGACCTGATTGGCAAGGCCCGGCGCTTGCGCAAAATGCTCGGCGGCGGCATGCGTCAGGCGGGGCAACTGGCAGCGGCAGGCCTGTACGCGCTAGACAACCAGGTCGAGCGTCTGGCCGATGATCATGCCAATGCCCAGTTGCTGGTCGAAGGCCTGCGCGCTGCCGGCTATGAGGTTGAGCCGGTGCAGACCAATATGGTGTACGCGCAGGTGAACGGGAGGGCCGAGGCGCTCAAACACTTTGCAGCAGAGCGCGGGATCAAGATCAGTGCGGCACCGCGCTTGCGTCTGGTGACGCACATGGACGTCAGTCGCAGCCAGATCGAGCAAACCATCGAGGTTTTCAGCGCCTTTTCCCATCAATAAGCTTGCAATCCGTCCAATTGCTTGCCGCTATCGTATAAACACGCTGTACCCGAGGCGAAGGGCCGATATAATGCGGCCCTTTGCGAGTCGCACTGTCGATTGACGTGATTTACTTGCCTCTGGCCGCAGCCTCCGTGGAAGAACCTATGAAAAGCGCAGAAATCCGTGAAGCCTTCCTTCGCTTCTTCGAGGAGCAAGGTCACACCCGTGTCCCTTCCAGCTCCTTGGTCCCGAATAACGACCCGACCCTGCTGTTCACTAACGCGGGGATGAACCAGTTCAAGGACTGCTTCCTGGGTCAAGAAAAACGTGCTTACACCCGAGCGACCAGCAGCCAGAAGTGCGTGCGAGCCGGTGGTAAGAACAGCGACCTGGAAAACGTCGGTTACACCGCACGTCACCACACGTTCTTTGAAATGCTCGGCAACTTCAGCTTTGGCGATTATTTCAAGAAAGACGCGATCAACTTCGCCTGGACTTTCCTGACCGGCGTTTTGAAACTGCCGAAAGACAAGCTCTGGGTGACGGTTTACGCCAGCGATGACGAAGCCTATGACATCTGGACCCAACAAGTGGGCGTGCCTGCCGAGCGCATGATCCGCATTGGCGACAACAAAGGTGCTCCGTACGCGTCGGACAACTTCTGGACCATGGGCGATACCGGCCCGTGCGGCCCGTGCACCGAGATTTTCTATGACCATGGCCCGGACATCTGGGGCGGCCCGCCGGGCTCGCCAGATGAAGACGGTGACCGTTACATCGAAATCTGGAACAACGTATTCATGCAGTTCAACCGCACCGCCGATGGCGTGTTGCATCCGTTGCCAGCGCCGTCGGTAGACACCGGCATGGGCCTGGAACGGATCAGTGCGGTGATGCAGCACGTGAACTCCAACTACGATATCGACCTGTTCCAGAGCCTGTTGACCGCCGCCGCTCAAGCCATTGGCTGCAATAACGAAGGCCAGGCATCGCTCAAAGTCGTGGCTGACCACATTCGTTCGTGCAGCTTCCTGATTGCTGACGGCGTGCTGCCTTCCAACGAAGGCCGTGGCTACGTGCTGCGTCGCATCATTCGTCGCGCTTGCCGTCACGGCAACAAGCTGGGTGCTACCGGTAACTTCTTCTACAAGATCGTCGCGGCGCTGGTTGCCGAGATGGGTGCAAGCTTCCCGGAACTGGTGCGTGAGCAGGCCAACATTGAGCGTGTACTCAAGGCTGAAGAAGAGCAGTTCTCCAAGACCCTGGAGCAGGGCCTGAAAATCCTCGAGCAGGATCTGGCTGAGCTCAAAGGCACTGTGGTGCCGGGCGACGTCGTGTTCAAGCTATATGACACGTATGGTTTCCCGATGGACCTGACCGCTGACATCGCCCGCGAGCGCAACCTGACTGTGGACGAAGAAGGCTTCGAACGCGAGATGGAAGCTCAGCGTGTGCGTGCACGTTCGGCCAGCTCGTTCGGTCTGGACTACAACACGTTGGTCAAAGTTGACGTGCCAACCGAGTTCGTCGGCTACAACGCGACCCACAGCTCGGCCAAAGTGATTGCCCTCTATAAAGAAGGCCAGTCCGTTGCCACCCTGAATGAAGGCGACGAGGGCGTAGTGGTTCTCGACCAGACGCCTTTCTATGCAGAGTCCGGCGGTCAAGTGGGTGATTGCGGTTACCTGCAAGCCGGCGCCGCGCGCTTTGACGTGCGTGACACCACCAAAACCGGCGGTGCGTTCCTGCACCACGGCGTGGTGGCCGCGGGCGGTCTCAAGGTCGGCGAAACCGTTGAAGCTCAGGTAGATGGCGATGTGCGTCATGCCACCTCGCTGAACCACTCGGCGACTCACTTGCTGCACGCCGCCTTGCGCCAGGTGCTGGGCGAGCATGTTCAGCAGAAGGGTTCTCTGGTCGACAGTCAGCGCATGCGCTTCGACTTCAGCCACTTCGAAGCCATCAAGCCTGAGCAGATCAAGGCGCTGGAAGACATCGTCAACACCGAAATTCGCAAGAACACCCCGGTCGAGACTGAAGAAACCGATATCGAAACCGCCAAGCAAAAAGGCGCCATGGCGCTGTTTGGCGAGAAGTACGGCGACAACGTGCGCGTGCTGAGCATGGGCGGCGATTTCTCGGTGGAGCTGTGTGGTGGTATCCATGCCAAGCGCACCGGTGACATCGGCCTGATGAAAATCACCAGCGAAGGCGGTGTGGCGTCGGGTATTCGTCGTATTGAAGCGGTCACGGGCGCAGCCGCGCTGGCTTACCTGAACGCCGCTGAAGAGCAGCTCAAGGAAGCCGCGAGCCTGGTCAAGGGGTCGCGTGACAACCTGGTCGACAAACTGTCGGCTGTGCTGGAGCGTAACCGCCAACTGGAAAAACAACTGGAACAATTGCAGGCCAAGGCCGCAAGCGCTGCGGGCGATGATCTGTCATCGTCGGCGGTGGATATAAAAGGCGTGAAAGTGTTGGCCGCTCGCCTGGACGGTCAAGATGGCAAGGCGCTATTGGCGCTGGTAGATCAGCTGAAGAACAAGCTCGGCCGTGCGGTGATCCTGCTCGGCAGTGTTCATGAAGATAAGGTCGTACTGGTTGCAGGCGTAACCAAAGACCTGACTGGCCAACTCAAAGCCGGTGATTTGATGAAGCAGGCCGCTGCGGCAGTGGGCGGGAAGGGCGGTGGTCGTCCGGACATGGCGCAAGGCGGTGGTGTTGACGCTGCTGCCCTGGACGCCGCGTTGGCCCTGACTGTGCCCTTCGTTGAACAGGGTATCTGAGGTCCAGTACGCGCCATCGTCTAGTGATGGCGCGTCGTTTGAATGATAAATGGGCGCCCTTTATGGGCTGAGGCTGCTTTGAAATGGCTTTGATCGTACAGAAATTCGGAGGCACCTCGGTCGGCACTGTCGAAAGAATCGAGCAGGTCGCCGATAAAGTTAAGAAGTTCCGTGAAGCTGGCCACGACTTGGTGATTGTGCTGTCTGCGATGAGCGGCGAGACCAATCGTTTGATTGAGCTGGCTAAACAGATCAGCGATCAGCCGTTGCCCCGTGAGCTGGATGTGATTGTGTCCACCGGCGAGCAAGTGACGATTGGCCTGCTGTCGATGGCGCTGAACAAACGCGGTGTGCCTGCGGTGTCCTACACCGGTAGCCAGGTGCGCATTCTGACGGACAGTTCGCACACCAAAGCCCGCATCCTGAAAATTGATGACCAGAAGATTCGCGCCGACCTCAAGGCTGGTCGCGTGGTTGTGGTTGCAGGCTTTCAGGGCGTGGATGAAGGCGGCAACATCACCACCTTGGGCCGTGGCGGCTCGGACACGACCGGCGTGGCACTGGCAGCAGCCTTGAAGGCTGATGAGTGCCAGATCTACACCGATGTTGACGGTGTCTACACCACCGACCCGCGGGTTGTGGCGAAGGCTCAGCGTCTGGAAAAGATCACCTTCGAAGAAATGCTGGAAATGGCCAGCCTGGGCTCCAAAGTGTTGCAGATCCGCGCTGTCGAGTTTGCAGGCAAGTACAACGTTCCGCTGCGCGTATTGCACAGCTTCAAAGAGGGTCCGGGCACCCTCATTACTATTGATGAAGAGGAATCCATGGAACAGCCGATCATTTCTGGCATCGCTTTCAACCGCGACGAAGCCAAGCTGACCATCCGTGGCGTGCCAGACACCCCGGGCGTGGCGTTCAAGATCCTGGGCCCGATCAGCGCGGCCAACATTGAAGTCGACATGATCGTGCAGAACGTTGCGCACGATAACACCACCGACTTCACCTTCACGGTGCACCGCAACGACTACCAGGCTGCTTCTCAGGTCCTGGAAAACACCTCGCGCGAGATTGGCGCGCGTGAAGTGGTGGGCGATACCAACATTGCCAAGGTGTCGATTGTCGGCGTGGGCATGCGCTCTCATGCGGGTGTTGCCAGCCGCATGTTTGAATCGCTGGCCAAAGAGAACATCAACATCCTGATGATCTCGACCTCCGAGATCAAAGTCTCGGTAGTGATCGAAGAGAAGTACCTGGAGCTGGCTGTGCGCTCCCTGCACACCGCTTTTGAATTGGATGCACCTGCCCGTCAGGGTGAGTAAAGATTTGCCCAGAGGGCGCGGTTGATCCGCGCCCTTTGTTTTTTTGATTGGTGTGACCGAAAACTTTAACTTTTGTCATGTTGGTCAATACTAAGGGCGCAGGGCCGATATAGCTGTTTAGCTAGTAGGCCCAAGCCCTTTTTTTTTGCAGACTGTTGTCCCTGAAATGAAAGCGTGAGGAGAAACGTATGCTGATTCTGACTCGCCGGTGCGCAGAAAGCCTGATCATAGGCGATGGTGAAATTACTGTGACCGTGCTCGGCGTCAAAGGAAACCAAGTGCGAATTGGCGTGAATGCGCCCAAGGAAGTGGCCGTTCACCGCGAGGAAATCTACCTGCGGATCAAGAAGGAAAAGGACGAAGAACCAAGTCTTTAATTTTATTTAAGTTTTTGGTTGCATACGGGGAAAAGGCTGGTTATTATACGCCCCGTGTTGCGGAGAGGTGGCCGAGTGGCCGAAGGCGCTCCCCTGCTAAGGGAGTACATCTCAAAAGGGTGTCGGGGGTTCGAATCCCCCCTTCTCCGCCATTATTCATGTAGCACGTTCGAATCTAGCCATTTCAGTAAGTTGTTGAATTTATTGAAAAAAACACTTGGCAGAGAGATTCAACGGTCTATAATACGCAGCTTCAAATGCACTCGTAGCTCAGCTGGATAGAGTACTCGGCTACGAACCGAGCGGTCACAGGTTCGAATCCTGTCGAGTGCACCATTTAAGAGTTAGTTGCTTCGGTAGTTAACTTTGCTTCAACCAGCGGTGGTCTGGTCTAACAAACACAACTTGCACTCGTAGCTCAGCTGGATAGAGTACTCGGCTACGAACCGAGCGGTCACAGGTTCGAATCCTGTCGAGTGCACCATTTAAGAGTTAGTTGCTTCGGCAGTTAACTTTGCTTCAACCAGGGTGGTCTGGTCTAACAAACACAACTTGCACTCGTAGCTCAGCTGGATAGAGTACTCGGCTACGAACCGAGCGGTCACAGGTTCGAATCCTGTCGAGTGCACCAAACACCAAAAAGCCCGCATTTTATGCGGGCTTTTTGCTGTCTGCAATTTGAGTAATTTTGAGTTGAGCAGGCCAACAGCAACGTTTTGTCATGCGCCGGACTTATCACCTGTTTATCTTGAGCTCCACCCAGCCACTGTGCTCAGGAATTTACTGGGGAGGGCGCGGTCTAGTGTTGGAGCTGCCGAAGGCTGCGATCTTTTGATCTGACGTAAAAAATCAAAAAAACACAGCCTTCGATAGCTCCCGCAGGAGAAAGTGAGACGCGCTGATTATCCTGAAAGGTGTGTTCTCTTCAGGTCACAAAGCGTCGCAGATTCATCGTCACCAGCAAACGTTGGCGGAGTCTCGCAAGCGTTTGTAATGCCCAAGATTTATAGCGTCATTAATTTTTAAGCCGTGTATGATGCGCCCGTCAGCCCCGCCGGGGCTTGTGGAAACCCTCCATGGACTTACCCAGTAGTAGCTCAGCATCCCGCTTTTCCAATCATGAATTGACTGATTGATCCTTCCGGCGTGCCCTGCTGCTGGGAGTGGAGTTCGCCTATGACCGAAGTTGAAGTAAAGAAAACGCAAGACAGCCTGCAAAGCCGCCTCGCTCAAGTTATTGAGCTGCTTAATCGCCAGCGTGTGGTCGAAGACCTGACTCATCGTCAGGAAGGCCATCACCAGGACCGGGTCGAGAGCCTGGTTCACCGCCAAAATCTTGTTGATCTCCAGCGCAAGCTGGAAGACCTGCACTCCGCAGACGTTGCCTACATTCTGGAAGCTTTACCGCTGGACGACCGTCTGACGGTTTGGCAGCTGGTCAAGGCTGATCGTGATGGCGACATCCTGCTGGAAGTGTCTGACTCCGTGCGTGAAACCCTGATCGCCGACATGGACGATCACGAACTCCTGGCTGCGGCCAAGGAGATGGACGCCGACGAACTTGCTGACCTGGCCCCTGAGCTGCCGCGAGACGTCATCCACGAGCTGATGGAGACCCTTGATGGCCAGCAGCGTGAGCGCGTTCGCTCCGCGTTGTCCTATAACGAGGATCAAGTCGGCGCACTGATGGACTTTGAGATGGTGACGATCCGCGAGGACGTCAGTCTTGAAGTGGTCTTGCGTTACCTGCGTCGTCTCAAAGAATTGCCCGGGCATACCGACAAACTGTTTGTGGTCGATTACGACGGTGTGCTCAAGGGCGTGCTGCCGATCAAGCGCTTGCTGGTCAATGACCCTGAAAAACAAGTTGCAGATGTCATGGCCAACGATCCGGTGAGTTTCCACCCGGACGAAGACGCCTACGATGCGGCTCAGGCGTTTGAGCGTTATGACTTGATCTCGGCGCCGGTAGTCGACAAAAACGGCAAGCTGATCGGCCGTTTGACCATCGACGAAATGGTCGACCTGATTCGTGAGGAAAGCGAAAGCGAAGTCCTCAACATGGCGGGTCTGCGCGAAGAAGAAGACATCTTTGCCTCGGTCTGGAAATCCCTGCGTAACCGTTGGGCCTGGCTGGCAGTCAACCTGGTCACCGCGTTCATTGCTTCGCGGGTTATCGGCCTGTTTGAAGGCTCGATTGAGAAACTGGTAGCCCTCGCAGCCCTGATGCCCATTGTGGCCGGGATTGGCGGCAACTCCGGCAACCAGACCATCACCATGATTGTGCGCGCCATGGCGCTGGACCAAGTCAACACCGGAAGCACCTCGCGCCTGATGCGCAAAGAGCTGGCGGTTGCCTTGATCAACGGCGTGGTGTGGGGTGGGGTCATCGGTATCGTTGCTTACTTGCTGTATGGCAGTTGGTCGCTGGGGGTGGTGATGACCGCTGCCATGACGCTTAACTTGCTGCTGGCCGCGTTGATGGGGGTTTTGATCCCCATGACCCTGGCCCGGATGGGACGCGATCCGGCCATGGGAGCGAGTGTGATGATTACCGCCATGACCGACAGTGGCGGGTTCTTCATCTTCCTCGGTCTGGCAACCATCTTCCTGCTTTGACCGCTAACGGCCTGATCAGACATCTGTTTGATCGGGCCGTTTTTGCATCAGCGCTCCGAGCGCCTGAAAAACGCCCATAAAAAAAGCCAGCGCAGTGCTGGCTTTTCAATGCCTGGTTTAAATCAAGAGGCGTCGGATGTTACTTCAACATCGTGAGCAATCAGAGAAACCAGAGCGTTTTGTTGGCGGTGAGAGAGCTGGCGGAAGCGTTGCAGCAATTCGCGTTCGTTCAGGGAAAGCTCAGGGCTGTCCAGACGCATGGTGAGTTCTTCACCCAGCGCGCCTTCTTGTATGAGGCTTTGTTCCAGTCGAGCAATGATTTCTGAGTTCATGCTGCGATGGTGATTGCGAGCCACTTCGGCAATGCGTTCACGCATTCCGTCTGGCAGGCGTACGACGAACTTGTCAGCCGTACGGCTTGAGTAAATTGCCTGTTTCAATGGGCGCATTATAGTCAACCGGTTAGTTCAGGGGAGCGGTTCTTGGAAATTGGTCGCAAGATGTGGTTTAAGACCAGCCTTATGACCAAATGTTCAACCTGAATTGCGAAGAGGCGCGCATCATGCCTCAAATCTGCCACTTCCCTGGCGTCAATTCTGTGACAAATATTGAACCTGATAAAGGCTATACGCCAGCATCGATTGTCAAAAATGTGCATTTGCCTGCGTAGTTTACAGGCTATCGACTGTTCGAGAAGGAACGGTTATGTGTAAAGGCCACTATTGAGTGCCTTGAATGCTTATTAGCAGACCCTTTATTTGATGGCTGCCCCTGCGGTGAGTTCATTTTTTGCATTCCGGGAGATCCACAGAGTGTCAGGCAAGTTGATCTATTTGATGGGACCTTCAGGCTCAGGCAAAGACAGCCTGATCGAAGCGGTACGCCCATATCTGGCAGCCCGCGGGTGTGAGGTCATGCGCCGAGTCATTACCCGCTCTGCCGAAGCGGTGGGTGAAGATGCCATCGGTGTTTCACAACAGGACTTTCAGTCGCTCAAGGCCCAAAGTGCCTTTGCCCTGGACTGGCAAGCGAATGGCCTGGAGTACGGCATTAAGGTGCAACTCGATGATTGGCTCAAGGCCGGGCGCAGCGTGCTGGTCAACGGCTCAAGAGGGCATCTGAAGCGTGCGCGTGAACGTTACCCGGACTTACTGGCAATCATGTTGCGTGTTGATACCCACGTATTGCAGCAGCGCTTGCAGGCACGTGGCCGAGAGACCCCGGTTGAAATCAGCGCCAGGCTTGCGCGCAATGAACTGTTTCTTGATTCAGTCGACGCGCTGCGCGCACAAGGCGTGCACCTGCTCGATAATTCGGCCGCATTGTCGGTAGGGGTTCAAAGTTTGTTAGCGCTTATCGATGCGGGTATCGGTGCAGGTGTTGCAGCCTCAGCGTAACTGCGGGTCAAACTTGATCCGCCGGCCGAGGACCAAGGCAATCAGCCATCCGATGAAAAACAACGCTGCCGCAACACGCGGCGCATGACCCAGTTCGCCCTGAGTGAACACCTCAAGGGCCAGGCTCAGTAGCGCCAACATCAGCAAACCGAAAGCAATTTTGGGCATGGAATTCAGACTCTCTTTAAAAGACCCAGTGATCGCCCAGAGTGCTCTCGCTGGCAGTGGCAGTACGTTCGGCCGGTGCGACGCTGTTGGCACGAGTCATGACTGCCAGTTGTGGCAGTGGCTTAAGGGGTTTGGTGTACGTGCTGACGACCTCAACGCTCTGTTCGGCGACGACGGGCTCAGATTGAAAGTGAAAGCCCGCCAAAACAGCCAAGGCGAGAGCATTCAACAGTAAAAGTGTGCTGTTCATCGCAGTCGTCCTTGTCGAGTGAGGTGGATACAGTTAATAGAGCAGGCATCGTGCCAATTCTGGTGAGTGTAAAAATCCATATAAATCAATGGTTTATGTTGTTTGTACGAGGAGTTTTCAGTGCAAATTGCAATGATGGCTTTTTGGTGTAGTGCAAAATGCACGATGCTGGAAAATCCAGGCGGGGAGGGCAGGGAATTACCCTGTAGAGGCTGGTGCAGATTGCGATCTTTTAATGATTAAAAGATCGCAATCTGCGAAGAAAACAACAGGCTACCGTGCAAATTTCGCTGCCCAGCCGCTAATCGCCTTGGGCCGTGGCGTGGCATACGTGCGCACCTTGGACGTCGACAACCCCAGGCGCACCAACGACTCAGCGATGGTCACTGCTGCGCTGACGCCATCAATCACCGGCACCCCGGTACGCTGACGAATCTGCTCATCGAGCCCGGCCATTCCGCCGCAACCCAAACAAATCACTTCGGCCCGGTCCTCACTGACTGCCAGCTCGGCCTGACGCACAATGGCCTCAAGCGCACGCTGGGGGGACGCTTCCAGCTCCAGCACTGCCAGACCACTGGCCCGCACCGACGCACAGCGATCCCATAAACCTGACAAGCGCAGGCGGTCCTCGATCAATGGCACGGTGCGATCCAGCGTGGTGACCACCGAATACGAGCGGCCTAAAAACATCGCCGTACTTGCCGCCGCATCAGTAATGTCCACCACCGGTACATTGAGCAACTCTTGCAAACCCTCGCGCCCATGCTCGCCATACCCGGCCTGAATCACCGCATCGAACGGCTGGTCGTAGGACATGACCTTGTCCATCACCGCGATAGCGGCCAAATAACTCTCAAAATTACCTTCAACCGAATCAGCCCCGAAGTCGGGGGTGAGTCCAATAATTTCGGTGCCAGGTGCGGCGGCGGCCTGCGCTTGTCGAGCAATGGCCTGGGTGATGCTGTCAGTGGTGTTGACGTTGACCACGAGAATTCGCATGCAAGCTCCTAAAGCAAGAAGGTATAAATGCGGCCCGGCACAGGCAGGCCGCTGGAAAATCAGTGGCTCACGTTATCGACGGCAATCGACTCGCCGCTGACGTTGGCGTAATGCGCCTGGCGCTTGGCAAAAATCAGGTACAGCAACGCCGCGATACCCGCACCAATCAACCACGAAAACGGTGAGACAGCCTGAAAGCCCGGCACCAGCGCCAGAATAATTGCGATCAGTGCTGCGGGAATAAACGCCGCGACTGCGCGTAAATTGACTCCCCGTGAGTAGAAATAAGCGCCATTAGGGTCTTCGCTGTACAGCGCCGGCACGTCGATCTGGCCTTTTCGTACAAACCAGTAATCGACCATGATCACCCCGTACAACGGGCCGAGCAGGGCGCCCAGGCCGGACAGGAAATACACAATCACCAGCGGGCTGTTGTAGAGATTCCACGGCAGAATCAGTACCGCAATCGTTGCGCTGATAAGCCCGGCCCGGCGGAACGTCAAGTGCTTGGGCGCCAGGTTGCTCAGCACAAAGGCCGGGGCAACGAAGTTGGCCATGATGTTCACTGCCACCGTCACAATCAGAAACGCCAGACACCCCAGTACCAAAAAGAAAGTATTTGGAATCGAGGCAATGATTTGTGTCGGGCTTTCGATAATCTGCCCGTTGATTTGAAACTGCGCGCCGCACAACAGCACCGTGATCCCGGCGAACACCAGAATATTCACCGGCAAGCCCCAGAAATTGCCGACCTTGATCGTTTTGCAGCACGGCGAAGAACGGGAAAAGTCGCTGAAATTCAGAATCAGCGTGCCATAAATCGCCAGCCACAACGCCCCGCCAGCAAACACATTGCGCCACACTTCGGCTGTGCTCAAAGGCACGCGATTAGACCAGGCAATCGTGCCGTTAGCCTGAAAGTACATCCACGCAGCAAGGCTGATCACAGTCAGCAGAATCACCGGCCCGGCGAATGCTTCATAGCGTCGAACCATTTCCATGCCATAAGCCAGAATCGCCAACTGCACGAACCAGATCGCCACAAAACTCACCCAGCCCAGACTCGACAGACCAAGAATCGAGTCATGGTCATACGCCGCAAAGTCGGGATGCACTGCGATCAACAACACGCGCAGGACCACAGAGGCCAAATACGTCTGAATCCCGAACCAGGCAATCGCGATAACCGCACGTATCAATGCCGGAATCTGCGCCCCATGAATGCCGAAACTGATGCGGCTGATCACCGGAAACGGCACACCGGTTCGCTGACCCATATAGCCGGACAGATTCATAAAGTAAAACACCAGCGCTGCCCCGATCCCGAGCGACAGCAGAATCTGCCAACCATTAAGTCCCAGTGCATACAAACCGATGGCAAACGAATAATTGGCGATGTTGTGCACATCGTTAGTCCACAACGCAAAAATGCTGTAGCGGCCCCATCGTCGACCCTCGGTCTTGGTCGGTGCCAAATCGATGTTATGCAGGCGAGGGCTGAGTGCCAGTGTGGTTGGCGTACCGTCCACCAGCGATTGAGGGGGTGCAACAGAAGAAGGTAAATCCAGAGCGATAGTGCTGGAGAGTCTTGTACGCATGCTGGGCAAGCTCCTGACGCCAAGCCTGCGTGATGACTGTTCATGAGCATGTGCTCGACAAATCTTCGTCACGACAGGCCGGAATCACTGGTTATGAAATCCGCGGCATGCCTGCATTTAAGGAGCAGGCTACGAAACAATGTGTACTTAGTTTTTTGTTGTTTTGTATACAAGTGTCGTGCGGTAGAAAGCGATATTCATGCCAGCCGAAAGATCTTGATCAGTGCGCGTATTTTTGGAAGTGCTTTTACTAATCTAACTATCTGAAAAATAAATCTATTTTTATGATTGTTAAAAAATATGGAATTCAATGCGTGGCCAAAAACCCGAAAGGGTGAGAAGCGTGCTCCTCAGAAAAGCTGTTACTTTTTGATGCAGCGATCCTGCGTTGCACCAGGAAGTGCACCGTTATGTGACAAGTTGTATACGATTTTTTGTCTATAGAAGGAGGAGTTGTCACGGATTCTTGAGGCAGACGAGTAATCAGTAGTCGCTGCCGCAGGCTGCGATAAGGGCCGAAGGATCTTCAAAAGCGAGGTTGCCGCGCAACCCATCGTGGCCTGTAGAGACACCTAAAACCCACTGTGGGAGCCTGGCTTACCAGCGATTGCAGCTGCGCGGTTCAACACAAAAGCCGCATCGCCTGCATCGCTGGCAAGCCAGGCTCCCACACAACCTGTAGCGCTTGCGCTGACACGTAAAAAGCCCACGGACGACATGACAAACCCAAGCGTGCCCGTTACCATGCACGCCGTCCTCTGCGTCACACCGTCAGCGTGTGGCGTACACAATTTGTCTCAGTAGCTCAATTGGATAGAGCATCCCCCTCCTAAGGGGAAGGTTGGCCGTTCGAACCGGCCCTGGGACACCATATAAATAAGGCAGCTCGGGCTGTCTGCGTTGCTAAGCTGGTTTCCGAAGGGGGCAATAAGGGGGCAAAACGCAAGCCTAGGTGCTTGCCGGGCTGCCAGTCGGATGGCTGGCGTTTGATAGCTGGACTAGAGTCCAGTATATTTCCCCTACAGATAGAATCACTGCCAGAGGTTTTTTATGCAGGCCAAGACATTGCGATTTGATGAGTTCCGCGAGAACCAGCGTCTTTCGTATGCTGAGGCTGCTACGCGTATTCACCAGGCAGCCCAAGCTGTATCCCAAGACAGAAAGTCAGCTAAAACCTTCCTCCAGCGGATTGGTATAGTCGATCAAAAAGGCGAGCTCAACGAAGCCTATCGTTGATGTATCAGCTTCTTCCCTCGTTCGTCCTAGGATTTCATGGGTGTGACCGAGAGACAGGCGAGATGGTGCTTTCCGGCAACACTCAACTGAATCCCAGCAAAAACTCATACGACTGGCTCGGCAAAGGCGTTTATTTCTGGGAGAACAATCCAGAGCGAGCGCTGAGCTATGCAACCTTTCTCCGCGATCATGATAAGCGCGCCATAAAGGCGATCAACAATCCGTTTGTCGTTGGAGCTGTGATTGATTTGGGGTTTTGTCTTAACCTCACCGACGAGAATGCTTTGATCCTTGTGCAGCAGGCGCATAGTGATCTTGCATCTATTTCAGCAGATGCTCAAACCGCTATGCCGATCAATGAACCGGGCTTCAAGGGTGATCAGGACTTACTCAAGCGGCACCTCGATTGTGCAGTCTTCGAGACTTTGCATGGGTTGCGTGAGGAAGGGCAGTTGGATCCGTTTGACTCAGTCCGGGCCCCCTTCTGGGAAGGTGATGAGCTCTTTCCTGGAACGCTGTTCCGTCAGAAGACACACATTCAGCTTTGTGTACGCAATCCTAGGCGCATTAAAGGTTATTTTCGGCCATTAGGTGAGGACGGTAGCCCGCTTCAGCCATGATCGTAGTCACCCTTTTCTCGAGCGTTGGCTTTGTGGTGTTTCTCTGCTTGACGCATAGGCTTAAGGTTTGCCGGGAAAGTGGGTGTGGAAGGTTTTTGCCTGTGCGTGCCATTCGCTACAGGGCGTTCTCACTCAAGCCAGCCCTCAGGCACTGACTGTCCCTCATCGATCAGCCGTCGCGCATGGTCTAACTGCTCAGAAGTCAGATAGGCTTTGGCCCAAATCGAACTCCTTTAACTTTAGCATCAGATCGGCCAGCACTGGTGCGCTCACCAATAAGGTGTCGCTCGAAGTCGGCCATCCCTGCGATGATCGTCAACACCATTAGCCCTTCTGGTGAAGTTGTGTCAGCCCATGGCTCAGCAAGCGACCGCACGCCTGCCCCTGGGTAGATACCCGAGCGTATCCAATCTGCTGTCCTGCATTTTCCATGGGGCACCTGTCGCATTAGTCGTCGCGGGTAGGCTAGCGCCTGCGACTGACTTATGCGACAGTCAGAAGCCCGCAGAACCTGATCAGGTGCCTGAGTAACATAACTCAGGAGTAGCGCGACAACTGTGGGGTGGTGAAACCGGAAGCCAGAATGTGTAGACAACTCCTGTCGCACTTCCCATTCTTGGAGTCTCAGTTGCAGAATGGATTTTATAGTCTGAACAAGGGTTTATGCATTGGTTTGGATAGTTGTCCTGCATTATTTTGGGTATTATTCGACAGCGATGTCGTCTAATTAGTTGTCAGGCCACGTTGAAATGCAATGCTGCCTGCGGCAGTTTGCTTCGCTCGTTCATGTCTGCGTTGCTCAGCCTTTAACCAAACATTCGGCATATTATGAAATATCTACCCGGTCTTGGAAAAATAGCTGAAGAAAGCTTGGAAATGGTTTCATTGGCTAACACGTTATTTGTAAGCTGTGATAGCCAAAAAACGCTATCCACACATCCGTATACAGAAAAATTCATCTTCCAAAACGGCCATAAATTAATAATAGAAAAGCTTCTCTCCATAGCCATCAAAATGAGATTTCTAGACGATCAGTGCCAATTGCTAAACGAGTATGATCGTAAAAATAGCGGCAGAGTCAGCACTCAAAAAGTAGATGTTGGCCTGCGCGAAGCGTTCAACAAAATAATTCATAGCGGATCTATTGAGATATTTTCCCGGCCTACCAAAGTAACTGTATCGCGAGAATATGGAGATAGTTCGGAGCCTGGTCTCCGCATACCAGAGGGAGTCTATAAAAGCCATTCGATATTTATAGAAGTAAAGGGGGTCAAAGGTGGCGCAGAGTGGACTTTTAATACTGAACTATTTCATCTGTCCAATGAGATATTTCGAGTGATCTCGCACTTCAAGCCTGATGCTTAGCTTTAATATTCCTAACACTATGTATTCAAGCCGTTCGTTTCGCTTGCTCGGGACTTAGAGGGTCAAAATGAGAGCCAGACTATTTGCAATAGCACTGCTGGCCCTGCCGCTGGCAGCACAGGCGCAAACCACAGCGCATGAAATAGAAAGCACTTGTGCGACACAATCCAAAGTGGCCGCCGATATCATGAAAAGGCGATTGGATGGCGAGCCCATAGAAAGCCTTTTGGCGGTATTCCGGCAGGCTGAAAATTTCCCCGGCTCGTTCAGGACGCGCGTTAGAGAAGCTTACCAAGTAGAGGTTGGTTCGGAGGCGGAGAGAGAAGGGAAAATAGAGGCGTTCAGCAAAAAGCACTATTTAGAATGCAAAGCGCATGAGGTTAGCAAGCCTGCAAGGCCCAGCTACACAATAGAGGACTGGCTACAAAATCCCCAAGGCTTCGGCACTGACCCACAGACGATTACGGAAGCAGATCACAATCAGTGCAAGGAGTTGGGTGCGCTCGTGATGGGCGTGGTTAAGATGACGCAAGAAGGTGTCCCGGAGAACATCATTCGGCAGACGCTCGCGGATTCAAATCAACTGCACCTGAACAATGCCATTAAGTACGCCTACTCACTGCAGCAATTTCCCCGGCATATGAGCGATCAAGTTGCGATGCAGTCATCCGAGGCAGCTGTTATGGTATGTTTCCTGAAAAAGGGCGGGGTAATATTTAAGTACGGGGAACAGTTATGAAAGAAAGGCGGCCTGGCTCTGTGGCGCAGTCAGGACATAGGTGCGGACAGGTCAGTCCTGGTCGGATTTACCATAAAGGCCGTTATGGGTAACGCATCACTGGGTTCCTCTCAGTGCTAGATGCAAGAAAACCCACTCAAGCCTTATTCCAATGTCGTTTGATTGTAGCAATGCCTACCCCCAGTTCCGCTGCTGCCTGGGCCTGTGTCATGTCCTTTGCTTTGAGTCGTTGTACTGCTGTTGTAGTGCCAGCAGCCTCTGGTCTACCCAGTTTCTTGCCCGCAGCCTTTGCGCGAATCAAACCTTGCTGGGTACGTTCGATTAGTAAGTCACGCTCAAACTCAGCTACAGCGCCCAGCACTTGCATGGTCATCTTGCCTGCTGCCGATGTCAGGTCTACACCGCCAAGGGCGAGGCAGTGAACGCGGATGCCTGTGACAGCCAGATGCTCGACTGACTGCCGTACATCCATCGCGTTACGTCCTAGACGGTCAAGCTTGGTAACGATCAGCACGTCTCCACTCTCCATACGTTCCAGCAGCTTCTGAAAGCCTGGACGTTCCTTGGCAGCCACACTACCCGAGATGGTTTCCTCAATTACCCGGCCGGGCTGTACGTCGAAGCCGGCGGTCTTGACCTCCTGCACTTGGTTTTCAGTGAACTGGCCTAAGGTCGAGACACGGGCATAAAGGAAAGTGCGGGACATGGGGCCACTCCGTGAGGGATCATTTAACGTGGGATCATAGTATCATGGTGTCGTAAATAAAGAAACCCTATTTAGATGATACCTTTCCAAAGACAGGCTAATAGCATCATTTAACGGTCGTTTGATGAGCCATAGCTGACCTACTGACACCAAGACTTATGGTTGGGTACGGTCGAGTACAAATGGCCCTTTGCTACCACAAAAAGAAGAATGGGTATACGATCCTTAAATCTTTACCGACTGAGCAAAGGAATGTATGGCACAGGTTTCGATTCCATCCGTTGCACATTATCCTCTGGAGGATCAATCAGTCAGGGTTGAACCCACCTTGCTGGCTAACGCGGTTCGCATCCCCCAGAACACTATTTGGACGACGAACATCATGGTTCGATTTATTGTCCTGAATGTGGAGTTATGTGCAGCCGTATGCCACGTAAGCAAGCCAAGCGAATAGACAATGTGGACGCATTCTATTTCCACATACGAGGATTCGACGAGGTGGTGTGCCCACACCGTAAACCGGGTGGAAGTGCCGGTCTCGACGGTACTGGTAAAGAAAAAAAGCGATCAACCTCGTGACTTTCGCAGGCTGGAAGAGCCTGGACGATAATGAACTGACCGAAGACGAAGAGCCGGAACAAGCTTCGACGCATAAACGTGTGGTTCAGGGTGGATCTGCCGGAAATGGACGCGGGGTTGAACTCGTCTTTGATGCAAATGGCGGTTTACTAAACGCAGGTGAGTTCCGCACCGTGCGTAGGCTCGTATTTCTCGCTCAAAAATCACTCGATATATCAGTACAATTTGACGATCAGGACGCAACAAGGCTAGGTGACCTGATTGTGTGGACTGAAAGAGTTGAGAAGAACCCTAGCCGATATATAGGGAAGAGCTTTCTATTTTTTGGCCAACCAACCTCAATTCGGCAGGGGACACATCGGGTTTTCTTCAACTTCCAATCTCACGCACACCAGCTAAGCGGACACTGTGATCCTCGTATATTTGAAAAGCGGGGATGGAAGACCTTTGAGCGCAGCCATTACTACATTTTTTATGGATTGGTTGAAGGAGCCGAAGCACACATGACGGTTCGAATTCTGGAGTCGGGTCAAATTGACCGACTTCCTTTGTCGGCACATGAGCTATTCAATTCATTGCGCTGATTCGCTGTTCTAAAAAAACGGGGTGAACATTGAGCTCTTCACTATGAGTTTACTGCTAGCCACCCCGCGCCTTTCGAATAGCTTTGAGCATGCCCATCAATACTTTGGGGTCTTCGGTTTCATAAATGATGTCGCAAAGCTGATGCCGAAGCTCGCCAGCACCCAATGGTTCTTTGGCTTCAAATTGAAGAAGTGACGCCAGCGAAACACCCAATGCCTTCGCAAGCTGATGCAGCGCATCAAATCCCGGCGAATACTCACCACGTTCAAACCTGCTTATGGTCATCGGTTCATAGTCCAGTGACTCTGCAAGCTGTGCCTGAGTCAACCCCAACGCCTTTCGTAATGCCCTGATCCGTTGGCCGAGAACCATGGACGCATCCCGAGTCATAAACAATCCAAATCAAAAGATTGATGCTCACACCGGAAACCGTCGTCATGAAGGACACAAAAAGATAGTAATGATGCAAAAAATATCATCTGATGATATTTTATACTGCCATTTGCCATCATGATTGGCATGCAAATCAGGCGCTGCAGAAGGAAACGGGGATGAAATTGTACTTTGGGATTTTTTTGGCCGTTTTAAGTATGCCACTGGCCAGTCTGGCAGGCATCTTTGCCATGGAGCTCGGCTATGTCTGGAATATACGGCAAGCCATCGGAGTCGGCGTCGTCGTGAGCTTGGTGTTACTTTTGTTAGCGTTGACCCTGTTTTTATGTGGCATACCATCAACCTTGCAGCGTCTACGGGTCCAGACCAGCGCCAGCAACTGATTTTCAAGGATGAGCTACATGAACATGTTTAGACAGCTGCGTTGGCTGGCGCTGACGACCAGTGCGACCGCTTCAAACGCCGTATCAGCCGCTCAAACGGGTAGCGGCTCATCTGATCAGATGCTATGGGCATTCCTTCTAGCGGCCCCACCAGCAGCTTATGCCGGTAATAAGTGGTGGCGTTGGGGCATAGGTTTCAGGTTCGGTGCTGCAAGCGGTTCGGATTTTCTATCTGCTTTGAAATGGTCATTGATAGCCGCTGTATGGGTAGCAGTCGTGATGGGACTTGCATGGCTAATGCATCAGAAATGATATATCTAATGTGTATTTAGCAATCCAACCCCAAGGTCCATTCTGTAGCACGTACCTTTAGATGTGGTTGTCAGCAGGGTCACCATACTTGAGGTCGTTCCCTGTTGATGGTCAATCTAATCCGTCAAGTATTTGGTCGATGGAAATATTATGCGAAACACTATTTTAGCTTTGACCTTTTTGCCTTCCATCACATTTGGTCATAACTTTAGTGAGTCCAGCCTGAAAGATCTGGAAGACGCTTACAGCGTGAAGTTTTCAGGTGGACTTTCGAGTGCATTTTCAAACGATCACGACCAAGGGTTGAATTGGTTCAAAAATAAAGCATTTGAGCTGGATAACGATTTTACAATCAGGATGTGCGGCGACGGACTTTGTTACATTCGGGAAAATACCGGATCATTGATGCTCGCGGTAGAGCAGAAAAAAAGTGATTTCAACGGTAGAAAACTTCAAGGACAGCTTGTCCGAATTATTGGCACGGACATGTATGGAACCATGGTTCTTGAAAGATTATCTACCCACAATAAAACTGTAAAGCAGCTAGTTAAACTGCCAGTTCCTAGCCCAACCAAGTCAGAATATAATTTGGCTGGAAAAATTAATGAACTGATCAAGGTCCGATCCGCTGAAGGCTGGGCAAGACCACCATCAGTAAGGAAGGAAATGGTAGTTGAACTAGAAATTAGCATGACACCAGACGGCACAGTTAAATCAGTCAGCGTAACCAAGACCAGTGGTGATGAACCATTTGACACATCAGCAGTTGCAGCAGTCAAAAACATTGGGCGACTGACTGAGATGCAGGAAATTAAACCATTGGATGTTGACCGATACCAGTCATTTAAGATGAAGCTCACACCAGAGGACTTGACTCTGTGAAAGTGGTATTTAAAGTATTTGTATGCTGAAACAGTTTTTGTGAGCCCAAGATTCGGTTTGTTTGCACAGTTATTTAATGGGGCTGATCCTTGTGCTTTAATAGTTTTCGAGAATCAGCGGCTCTGGAACTGCATGTGAGGTAACGAACGTGCAATGCGCAGCATACGTTATAAGCGAATAAACGGTGTTTCGGCGGGGTAAAACTAATTTGGGTTGCCTAGTGTTGGTTTGAGTTCGATCAAGCCTTAACTGGAATCTCAAAGATTCTTGAAGGCTTAATTGGCTTCACAAGGTCACTGCAGGTACTGTTGAAATTATAACTCTGTGTAAAGAACTGCGACGCGAAGCGGAGTATCCCTTGTCGTGCAAGGGATCTAATATATTTCATTTGACTCAGTACGAATTCTTAGTTGAAATTCGTCTGCTTCGCATCCGAATTATTCGCTGTGCGAATGTATGTTATAAATTTCTAGTAGGTTTCCTTAAAGAGTGTAAGGTAATTAACTAATTATTAGAGTGCCGAACTAAATTTGATTTTCTAAGCCTAGCCGTTTCACCTCCTTGGTGTAATTATATATCGTGCTTACTAGTATATTGGTTCTTTTTGCTACGGTGCCTGGCTTTAAGCCAGATGCTAGCAAACGCATTGCTTCGGGTTTGTTTGTTTCCGGTTTTGGTCCCCGAGTTTCATGCTTTCTATACGTTCTGGTATGCTTTGTATCGATGATCGCTTCTTTCAGATACGTGTTAACTAAATATTCGGCAACCTCGTAGGTTTGCACGTATAAGTTTACATCTTCTGTGGACGTATCATCCCGTAACGAACAACGGTACACGTTTTGAAGCGTAGCATCGAACAAGTATGTTCTCTTCCAGGCATCACGCAGTGATTCATAAGACTTATTGTACTTTTCGGCTAAATATTTCAAGCACTTAGTAGCAATGGTAACGTGATTTCCATGAAACATGCACAATACATTAGATACGTGCAGCCACTCATTCAAGCCACGGCTGTCCATAGGGCATTCAATAAGGTTGCTTTTATGATCAAGGAGTGCCCAATTTTGTACGAATACAAGGTATTCTCGGGTAGGTCCGACTAAGTTTGATACGAGGTCTGTGATAATTTGAATGTTGCGTTTTTCTTTGCCAGTTACAGCATTTCCAGTTTGGGGCTTGTGAGTGGAGTTCAATACCGACTTGCTACACTGATCCCAAGTAAGCATAGGGTAGATTGTTACTTTCTTGTTGTGTTTGAGTGTGTTGCTTGGTAATAGGATCGAATTGCGATAATTAAAACCGTGGGCGTCTGCGAACCACTCGAAAAGAGAACCAGCCCATGTGGCAGTGAGCAGATGCACTTCACGGCAATGTTTGAATCTATCGAAGAACCCAGCCTCATCAGCAAAGTACACAACGGAATATTTTTTATCTTCCCCGGTTGAGACGAAAATTTCTTGGTTAGCATATGCTGCTTCGTATATTTGAAGAGCCTCCTTCGACAATAATGAGGTCGGACCGGTCCCGTTTGAATTTGGACGAAAGGCCCGCAGCTCAATTTCAATGTTTTTTACGCAACCTGATTTGATAGTTACTCGACCGGACGTGTCAATATCAAGGTGTTGTAATGCTACCAGCTGGGAGGTTTTAATCTTGTTGGCTTGTGGCCTTACAGCTAAAGGTAACTCATCGACAATCACAGTCCAGCTGCCTAGGTGTTTTATTCTGCATTGGTGAAACGATGCATGCTGACATACGATCAGATTATTATCCTCAGCCGGGTCAAGGTGTTTGTTTAATGTTGCAATTGCGGCAGTCCCATCGCGACTATCAATTTTCAAAGGCGCGAGCCCCAAATCGCGTAATTTGCTGGAAACTTCATCTGCAAGAAGCTTTGTTGGTACCACAAATAATACTCGGTTGCCTAAAGCTATCCATTGGGGAATGATTCGGCAAGCATTTGTGGTTTTGCCTGTTCCGGGGCGAGATGAGGCGATGTTGATTGTTTTATTCATTATGATTTCGGTTGAAAGCGTTATTGCTTGTCCTCATCCTCTCACGATTACAGCCTTGGATAAACATTGGCCTGGATGAATGTCTTTCAGTTCCTAATTTACGCTTATCGACGAATTTTTTTCGTCTGCATGAAAAGCAAATTGATTGTATCTAATGCCAGTACGTATTGTTGGGGGGGGACCTTGTTTTGTTGGTTGTGGTTGTATCAAATTCATAGGGGCGAAGGCTTTGAAGTTGTCCAAAGCCTTATTCTATAAAATTATTTTTGTTGCATTATTTGATTGAGGATGATCCTTGTTTTTTTGGTGCGTGTGTAGGCTGGGTTGATGGTTTAGGTGAGTTGGGGGGGTGGCAGTTCAATGTGTTTTATTGCTTCCATCATGGCGTTCATCGGGGTGCGGCTTCCGTAGATGCCAAAAGTGACTGAGCTATCTTCATGACCTGCTATGCGTTTAATTAGAGAGTCCTGTACCCCTGCATCCCGCATTTCATCGATGATCGTGTGGCGAAAGCTGTGGAAGGTCTTTCTAGAGTCGGTAATGCCCAGCTTCGTTTTGTATCGACCGAACCATTTGCTTGGGGCATGACCTAATTTTCCGCGTGTCGGTTCAAGATCTGAAAAAAGACGAGTGACACCACTGCTGCGAATATCCTGGATATGGTTAAGTAATCCGAGTGCAATCAGCGCGGGATGTATTGGGAGCACGCGGCGGCTACTGGAATTCTTTAGTTTCTGATCTTCACGGTTGTCATCAATACGGATGCAATGAATACCTTGTTGCAGGATAAAGTCATCGACATGAAGCTGGCACAACTCTTCAAGTCTTGCCCCTGTAGTACGACCTAGCAAAGGGAGCCAGTAGCGCCATGAATGCTTTCGTGCTTCAAATGTCAACGTCTTAAGGTTTAACAACTTGGCCAAGTCATCCTGATCGAACGAAATCCGTGCATCTTTCGCAGTGCCGGTCATGACCCGAAGACCAGCCAACGGATTTTCACTGGTATAGCCGTTCACTTTGCACCAGTTAAAAAAAGCAGAAAGCTTTCGGAGTCGGTTGTTCACCGTTACGGCGCTGATAGTTTTGTATGTGTTGTTTGAATCGACCACCTGTCCCAATGTCTTGCCTTTGAACCTAGGCAAGAGTCCAAAGTATTGCGGGCACCGACTCAGCCGGTCCTTGAGCGTACGCGCTTGTCCTGCATCGAAGTCTGAAACAGGCATATCGCCCATCAGTTCGAACAGATCACGCATGGCACGTTCCACCTCGAAGGCACTGACCTCCCGCCATGTCCCACCGCGTTTTCCTTCTTCGATATAAAGCTTGGACAATGTGGCGAGGGTAGGGCCGTCACCATTCCGCATCACTTTGTCGGTTGTAGGCTTTCTTGCGGCTGGTTGGATTGTTTGTGAGGGGGCAGAGTCCCGCCACTCCGAACACAGCCTACGCAGTGTCGGAAGGTCTGCCATGGGGTGTTCGTTCAGGTGAGTGTGCACTTGCTGGGCGAGTGAAGTTGCCAGGAAGAGTGCGTGTTGACGATGTCGAATGTTCAAGCTCAAACGCAATGTGTGACACCTCGGGAAGAGATGCCCGGGTAGTCTGAGATTCAGGTAATAGACGGGTCCGCGACGGGTTATGTAGGCCATGTTGTACACCTGTGTTGTGCAGCGAAGTTGTACAGTGCTGACTACACCCCATTTTTTGACTGCCCGTGCAGCGAGTTTGCACGGAAGAAATATTACCCCAAAAAAGCCTGAAACCCTTACCCCATATGGCTCGCAACGATTACCCGTGAACCTGGTCAGATCCGGAAGGAAGCAGCCACAGCGGGAACATTGTGTGCCGGGGTGTGGCTGGTGGGGTTGCCTCCATTTTAAAAATCCTCAATTCGCAGGGTTTTTAATCCAGAAACAAAATACCTTCCTTCCTCTCTATCTATATAAAATTTCGACGGCTGAATGCTCTGTCGGCGCATTTCCGTGTCCGCATAAAATGCCCGGCCATGAGCGCCTGAGCAGTTAAAAGTGCGCATCGGATGCAATTTTGCCCCTGCTCCGCTAGCATTAGCCCCCTCCGCTTTTCAGATGCGACGGTTATCAATGAGTTATCAGGTTCTTGCACGTAAATGGCGTCCGCGCTCGTTCCGCGAAATGGTCGGCCAGACCCATGTGCTCAAGGCTCTGATCAACGCCCTGGACAGTCAGCGCCTGCACCACGCCTACCTGTTTACCGGTACCCGTGGCGTTGGCAAGACCACCATTGCGCGGATTATCGCCAAATGCCTGAACTGTGAAACAGGTATCACCTCGACGCCCTGTGGGACGTGTTCGGTGTGTCGCGAAATCGATGAGGGGCGTTTTGTCGACCTCATCGAGATCGACGCCGCGAGCCGGACCAAGGTTGAGGACACGCGTGAGTTGCTCGACAACGTGCAGTACGCGCCAAGCCGTGGGCGCTTCAAGGTCTATCTGATCGACGAAGTGCACATGCTTTCCAGCCATTCCTTCAATGCGCTGTTGAAAACCCTCGAAGAGCCGCCGCCCTACGTCAAATTCATTTTGGCGACCACTGATCCGCAAAAGCTGCCAGCGACGATCCTGTCTCGCTGCTTGCAGTTCTCGCTGAAAAACATGACGCCTGAGCGCGTCGTCGAGCACTTGACCCACGTGTTGAGTGTCGAGAACGTGCCGTTCGAAGACGATGCGCTGTGGTTGCTGGGCCGTGCCGCTGATGGCTCGATGCGTGATGCCATGAGCCTCACCGATCAGGCGATTGCGTTCGGCGAAGGCAAGGTGCTGGCCGCCGATGTGCGGGCGATGCTGGGTACGCTCGACCACGGTCAGGTCTTTGACCTGCTGCACGCCTTGATTCAGGGCGATGCGCGGGCGCTGCTTGAGGCGGTGCGGCATTTGGCCGAGCAAGGCCCGGACTGGAATGGCGTGCTGTCCGAGATTCTTAACGTGTTTCACCGTGTTGCGATTGCCCAGGCGCTGCCTGAAGGCGTCGACAACGGGCATGGCGACCGAGATCGTGTGTTGGCCCTGGCGCAGGCATTGCCCGCCGAAGACGTACAGTTTTATTACCAGATGGGCCTGATCGGTCGGCGCGATCTGCCGCTGGCGCCAGACCCGCGAGGCGGTTTTGAAATGGTCCTGCTGCGGATGCTGGCCTTCCGCCCAGCGGACACCGGCGATGCGCCGAGTCAGCCGCTAAAGCCAGTGGGGATCAGCCAGGCCACAGTTGATTCCGCCCAAACCGTGGCTGGCGCGGCTGCTGTTGCGCCAGTTGTTGAGCCGCGTGTAGAGCCGGCTCCCGTGGCTGTTGCTGTGCCGGTCGAGGAGGTGGTTGCGCCTGCGCCTGCGCCTGCGCCTGTGGCCGCTGTGCTGCCGCCTGCCGTGCCTGAAAAAGATTTGCCGTGGAATGACCGGTCAGCAACTGCGCCTGCAATCGAAGACGACGTCGTGCCTGAGCCGATGCTCGATATGGTCAGCGAGCAGCCCGATTTGCCGCCAATGCCGTTGCCGACGCCAGACAGCGTTGTGCCGGACGCGCCGGAGTGGGTGGCGGCGCCGATCGTTGAGCCAGCCGTCGAGCAGGTAGATGCTGCGGTGCCGGGCATGGATCGCGACGACGAACCGCCCCTGGATGAAGACTACATCGAGCCGGACATGGACTCGGCGGCGTACAGCTACCTGGACGAATTGGCCAGCGAGCATGCGGTTGAACCTGCGCCAGAGCCTGAACCCTTGCCAGCCGCAATGCCTGCGACGGGCCTTGCCCTTGAATGGTTGAACATGTTCCCCCAATTACCGGTATCGGGCATGACGGCGAGCATTGGCGCCAACTGCACCTTGATCGCCGTTGACGGTGATGACTGGTTGCTGCACCTGGACCCGGCTCACAGCGCGCTGTTTAACGCGACCCAGCAGCGTCGACTCAATGATGCGTTGAACCAGTTTCATCAGCGCACGCTCAAAGTGACGATAGAGCTGGTCAAGCCCGAGCAGGAAACCCCGGCCCAGGCGGCCTCGCGTTTGCGCGCCGAGCGTCAGCGTCTGGCCGAAGAGTCGATTTACGCAGACCCGCTGGTCCAGCAAATGATTCAACAGTTCGGCGCGGCAGTCCGCGACGATACGATTCAACCTGTCGACGTTGTAGAGGCTCAGGCTTCGTAGCGACAGGGTTAGCACTTACAGCCCGAGGTCATGTGATTGCGGGTGCATTGTCCAAATAACGTTTGAGGTGATTCCCATGATGAAAGGTGGCATGGCCGGCCTGATGAAGCAGGCGCAGCAGATGCAGGAAAAAATGGCCAAGATGCAGGAAGAACTGGCCAATGCCGAAGTCACGGGTAAGGCCGGTGGCGACATGGTGACGGTGGTCATGACTGGCCGTCATGACGTCAAGCGCGTGAGCATTGACCCAACCCTGCTCGAAGGCGTGAGCGAAGATGACCGCGAAGTGCTGGAAGATCTGTTCGCTGCTGCCGTCAATGACGCCGTGCGCAAGATCGAAGCCAACAGCCAGGACAAAATGTCTGGCGTGACCGCTGGCATGCAACTGCCGCCGGGCATGAAGCTGCCATTCTAAGGCGCTCAAAAAATGCCGGGCTTTGGGCTAATGCCAGTCAGTTAACGCATATTCCCGGTGGGAGCGGCCTTGCTCGCGATGGTATCGACGCGGTTTAACAGAAAAACCGCATCGCCTGCATCGCTGGCAAGCCAGGCTCCCACAGGTTTTCGCTGTATTTAAAACAGCGTTCGCTTGACTGACTGGCATTAGGGCCTTGAGCCCGGTATTTTTTTGCCTGTTTGATGGGTATTTGACGCTGACCCGGCCCACGGGTATAAACCGCCTCTCGTTGTTTTGTCGGACCTTTCTCTATGAGCTTCAGCCCCCTTATTCGCCAACTGATCGACGCCTTGCGCACTTTGCCGGGTGTGGGTCAAAAGACTGCGCAGCGCATGGCCCTGCAACTGCTTGAGCGTGATCGCAGTGGCGGTTCGCGCTTGGCGCTGGCCTTGAGTCAGGCGATGGACGGTGTGGGTCATTGCCGCCTGTGCAGAACCCTGACCGAAGATGACTTGTGCCCTCAGTGCGCTGACATGCGCCGCGATGACACGTTGCTGTGCGTGGTTGAGGGGCCAATGGATGTTTATGCCGTTGAGCAGACCGGCTATCGCGGGCGTTACTTCGTGCTCAAGGGGCATTTGTCGCCGTTGGATGGCTTGGGCCCCGAGGCGATTGGTATCCCGCAATTGATGACGCGCATTGCCGAACAGGGCACTTTCAAAGAAGTGATTCTGGCGACCAACCCGACAGTCGAAGGCGAGGCCACAGCGCACTACATTGCCCAATTGCTGAGCAGCAAAGGCCTGATCGCTTCGCGCATCGCCCACGGCGTACCGTTGGGTGGCGAGTTGGAGTTGGTGGATGGCGGCACCCTGGCGCACTCGTTTGCCGGGCGTAAACCCATCGCGTTGTAATCAATCGCTGCCGATCAACTGCATGCACCTGACCCGTAGCAGTTGACGAGTGTTGCGAGGCTACGTCCGGCTGCGTAGCAGCCGTAAAGTCAGGTGCAGCGGAGCGTCAGTTCAACCTTGTGCTTAGCGTTTACGATCGCTTCGCAATCGGACGTAGCCTCGCAGGCTCGGCAACTGCTACGAAATCGGCTTGCGGCGCACTTCATTACTCAGTCAGTGAAAACTCAGTCAGGCAAAAAGTCGGTACGCCCAGGTCTTGCAGGCGCTTTGAGCCGCCCAGTTCCGGCAGGTCAATAATCGCCGCCGCTTCAAACACCTGGGCACCCATGCGGCGCGCCAGGTTCACTGCGGCGATCAACGTCCCGCCCGTGGCGATCAAGTCGTCGACAATCAGCAGCGAATCGCCCTCGCACAAGCTGTCGGCGTGAGCCTCCAGAAACGCTTCGCCATATTCCGTCTGATAGCCTTCGGCCAATACATCGGCTGGCAATTTGCCCTGCTTGCGAAACAGGATCAGCGGTTTGTTGAGTTGATGAGCCAGTACTGAGCCAATCAAAAAGCCACGGGCATCCATCGCTCCGATGTGGCTGAACTCAGCTTCGACATAGCGCTCGATAAAGGTATCGGCGATCACCCGCATGGCGCGAGGCGACTGGTAAAGCGGGGTGATGTCACGAAAGATCACGCCTGGCTTGGGAAAATCGAGCACTGGACGGATCAGGGATTTGAGGTTGAAGTCGTTGACCATCGTCTGGATGTCCTGGCGGCGTTGGGGCCGCCAGTATAGCCCTCAAACAGTCGTGTCAGGCCTCTACCGAACCACCGGCCAGTGCGCACAGCTTGATTGGATCAAGAATGTGCACTTCTTTGCCTTCAGCCGTGATCAACTGGTTTTCTTGCAGGCGAGTGAACACGCGCGAAACCGTTTCAACCGCCAGGCCCAGGTAATTACCAATCTCGTTGCGCGACATGCTCAGGCGGAACTGGTTGGCCGAAAAGCCACGTGCGCGGAAGCGTGCAGACAGGTTCACCAGGAAGGTTGCAATCCGCTCATCGGCAGTCTTTTTCGACAGCAGCAGCATCATTTGCTGATCGTCACGAATTTCTCGGCTCATGATGCGCATCAGTTGGCGACGCAATTGAGGCAGTTGAACCGAGAGTTCGTCCAGGCGCTCGAAAGGAATTTCGCAAACAGGCGTAGTTTCGAGCGCTTGAGCCGACACAGGGTAAGTGTCGGTGTCCATGCCCGACAGGCCAACCAGTTCGCTGGGCAGGTGGAAACCGGTGATCTGTTCTTCGCCGCTGTCACTCAAACTGAATGTCTTAAGTGCGCCAGAACGTACGGCATACACCGAGCCGAACGCGTCGCCCTGGCGAAACAGAAACTCGCCTTTCTTGAGAGGGCGACCGCGCTTGACGATTTCCTCCAGCGCATCCATGTCTTCCAAATTCAACGAAAGAGGCAAGCAAAGGGGAGCAAGACTGCAATCCTTGCAGTGAGCCTGGGTATGAGCGCGCACTTTTACTGGCTCGGACATTTCTTCAATCCTTGTGGGAAAACACACATAAGACGCAAGGGTACCCCAGTGAGTGGGTCGAGGCCAGTGCGCCTATAAAGTGCGTTTAATTCAAGCACTGATCAATCCATTGAGTTGTGTTTCAAGACCTCAAAATAGGGCTTGAGCCAATGTCTATAGTACTTTCGCCGCAGTTGGCGCTAGATAACCCGTGAGTAACGCTGACGGCTTTGCTGTGCCAGATACGCATCAAACACCATGCAGATTGAACGCACCAATAGCCGCCCTGCGGGCAGTACCGTCAGGTGTTCGTTGTCCAGTGCAATCAAGCCATCTGCCGCCATCGTTTCCAGTGCCGGCCACTGATTTGAAAAATACCCCCTGAAGTCGATGTTGAACATCTGCTCAATGCGCAGGAACGGCACGTGCAGGTTGCAGATGATGTGCTGAATCACCTCGCGGCGGATTCGATCATCCTGATTGCACAGCAGGCCGCGGCTGGTCGCGAGTTGATCGCTGCCCAGCGTGTGCTGATAGTGCGCAATGTCGCTGCTGTTTTGGCAGTACAGGTCGCCGATCTGGCTGATGGCCGACACGCCCAGCCCGATCAGATCGCAATGGCCGTGGGTGGTGTAGCCCTGAAAGTTGCGCTGCAGGGTAGACTCTTCCTGGGCAATCGCCAGTTCATCGTCTGGCAGAGCGAAATGGTCCATGCCGATGTAGCGATAACCGGCGCCAGTGAGTTGCTCGATAGTGCGCTCAAGCATGCTCAGCTTTTCGGCAGGTGAGGGCAGGTCGCTGGTGTTGATCCGGCGCTGCGGCATGAAACGCTCTGGCAAGTGCGCGTAGTTGAACACCGACAAGCGATCCGGTTGCAGGCTGATGACTTCTTCAAGGGTGCGGGCGAACGCCTGCGGGGTTTGTTTGGGCAAGCCGTAAATCAGGTCGATGTTGATCGAGCGGAACTGCAAGGTGCGCGCTGCATCGATCACGGCGCGGGTCTCTTCCAGGCTTTGCAGGCGATTGACGGCCCGCTGCACCTCGGGGTCGAGGTCTTGCAGGCCAATGCTCACGCGATTGAACCCCAGTTCACGGAGCAATCCCATGGTCGACCAGTCGGCTTCCCGGGGGTCGATTTCGATGCCGTAGTCGCCAGAGTCATCGTCGAGCAGATTGAAGTGCTCGCGCAGATGGCCCATTAGCTGGCGCAACTCATCGTGGCTTAAAAAGGTTGGTGTGCCACCGCCAAAGTGCAGCTGTTCCACTGCTTGCCTGGGATCGAGATGGCAGGCGATCAGGCGGATTTCCTGCTTCAGCCGCTTCAAATACGGCTGGGCACGGCCACGGTCCTTGGTGATGACTTTGTTGCAGGCGCAGTAGTAGCAAATATTGGCGCAAAACGGCACGTGAACGTACAACGACAGCGGGCGCATGGCTTTGCGGCTGTCGCGCAGGGCGTGCAGAAAGTCGAATGGACTGATCTGCTCATGGAACTGCAGCGCTGTCGGATACGAGGTGTAGCGCGGCCCGGCGAGGTCATAACGGCGAATTAAATCTGAGTCCCAACGAATGGCGTCGAGCATGCGGGCATTCCCCTGGGATGGCTAGCAATGCTCAGGAGTCTAGGGGCAGCCGATGTGTAACACCTTGATTTGCATCAACGCCCGCTACGGCCGCTCAATGCCCCATCAACCAATGCTGGTGCGGGCCGGGCAGGGTCCAGATGCCGAACAGCATCACGAGCAACCCGCCAGCCATGCGCACGCTGCGTTTGCGCAGCAGCGCCGTCATGCGTTCGGCTGCCAGGCCTGTGGCCAGCAGCAAGGGCCAAGTGCCCAAGCCGAAAGCCAGCATCAGCAAGGCGCTGTCGAGCGCGCTGCCCTGACTGGCTGACCAGATCAAGGTGCTGTAAACCAATCCGCAGGGCAGCCAGCCCCACAGCGCGCCCAGCAGCAAGGCGCGGGGCAGGCTCGACACTGGCAGCAAGCGGCTCGCGACTGGCTGAATATGCCGCCACAGGCCGCGCCCCAGGCTTTCGATGCGGGTCAGGCCGCTCCACCAGCCCGCCAGGTACAAGCCCATGCAGATCAACAACACCCCGGCCAGAACCCGCATCGCCATGGCCGCCGGGCTGTTGGCGACGGCCCAGCCTGCGAGCCCCAGCAGTAAACCTGCGGTGGCGTAGCTGAGAATTCGACCCAGGTTGTAAGCCAGCAACAGTTTGAAGCGTCGGCTGCGTTGCTCCTTGGGGATGGCAAAGGTCAAGGCGCCCATCAAGCCACCGCACATGCCCAGGCAATGCCCGCCGCCGAGCAGGCCCAAAATCACTGCGGACAGCAGCAGCGGCGCCAGCTCAAGCATGGGGTGGGGCCTTGTCGCCGGTTTCTTTGGCGGCGAGCACGTGAGTGCCTTTGGCCTCTTCGACGGCCGCTGTGTGTTGTGGGTCCTGGTCATCAAACAGGATGCTGTGGGCCGGGCTGTCCAGGTCATCGTACTGGCCGCTGTCCACGGCCCAGAAGAAGATGTAGACGGCAATTGCAACAATCAGCAAGGCCGCAGGGATCATGATGTAAAGCGCTGGCATAAAGGCTCCAGGCGACCGGCTCAGGCCGGTAGCAGGCGAGTGTCTGACGTGGGCTGGGTCTGCGTCTGACGCGGCATGCGGGTCAGGCGCAGGGCGTTAAGCACCACGGTCAATGAACTGATCGACATGCCGACCGCGGCCCAGATCGGCGTGATCCAGCCCAGTGCTGCAAAGGGCAGCATAAGGCCATTGTACAAACCGGCCCACAGCAGATTCTCGATGATCACCCGACGTGTACGGCGGGCCAGGCTAAAGGCTTGGATCAGTGCTTCCAGGCGATTGGACAGCAGTACCGCGTCCGCGCTGGTTTTGGCCAGGTCAGTGGCTGAACCCATCGCCACGCTGATGTCGGCGGCGGCCAGCACCGGCACGTCGTTAACCCCATCTCCCAGCATCAACACCTTGCGTCCCTGAGCGTGCAACTGTTGCAGCACGCGCAGTTTGTCGTCGGGTCGCAACCCGCCTTGAGCGTCATCAATGCCCAACTCGGCAGCGACACTGGCAACCATCGGCGAGCTGTCGCCCGAGAGCAGCAACGTGTGCCAGCCGCGCGCTTTGCAGGCCGCCAATAAGGCCGGGGCGTCGGCGCGCAGGCGGTCGTCGAGCACCAGCCAGGCCAGCGCGCCTTCGGTATCGCCCAGCAATAGCCATTGGCCGGGTTCGTTCGGCATGTCCGGGATTGCGCACAGGCTCAGCGCGCAGACGAACGTAGGTTGGCCAATCCGTAAGCGTTGTTCGCCGACCCGACCTTCAAGGCCGAGCCCCGGCGTGCTGTGCACTTCATCGGCGGCTTGCGGGGCGCGACCAAAGGCGCGGGCGATGGGGTGTTCGGAGCGATTTTCGAGTGCAGCGGCCAGAGCCAGGCACTGATCGCTGCTGAGGTTGCGCAAGGGGCGAATGGCCCGCAACGCCAGCCTGCCTTCGGTCAAGGTGCCGGTCTTGTCGAAAATCACCGTGTCGATCTGGTTCAGCCCTTCAATCACGTGGCCCCGGGTCAGCAGCAACCCCAGCTTGTGCAAGGTGCCAGTTGCGGCGGTCAAGGCCGTCGGGGTCGCCAGCGACAGTGCACAAGGGCACGTAGCCACCAGCATTGCCAGCACGATCCAGAAGGCTCGAGACGGGTCGAGTTGCCACCACAGCAGGCCAATCGCAATAGCCGCAATCAGCGAGAACAGTAGGAACCATTGCGCAGCCTTGTCGGCGATTTCGGCCAGGCGCGGCTTTTCGTTTTGGGCGCGGTCCAATAACCGCACGATGGCGGACAGGCGCGTGTCTTGACCCAATGCCAGTACTTCAACGGTCAGCGCGCCTTCGACATTCAAGGTGCCCGCTGTCACGGCATCGCCCACGTTACGCGGCTGCGGCAGGTATTCGCCGGTCAGCAGCGACTCGTCGATGCTCGATTGGCCGTCAAGGATCTTGCCGTCGGCCGGAAGAATCGCGCCGGGGTGCACCAAAACGTTGTCGCCGAGCTTGAGTTCGCTCAGCAGGATGCGTTCACTCTGGCCGTCGCCACTCAAGCGCAAGCACGAGGCGGGCAGCAAATTGACCAGTTGCGCCGTGGCTGCCGCTGTGCGTTCACGGGCGCGGCGCTCAAGGTAGCGTCCGGCCAGCAAGAACAGGGCGAACATGCCGACCGCATCGAAATACAACTCGCCGACGCCGGTGATGGCGGTCCAGATACCGGCCACGTAGGCGCCACCAATGGCCAATGACACCGACACGTCCATGGTCAGGTGGCGCGTGCGCAGGTCACGCATTGCGCCTTTGAAAAGCGGTGCACAACTGTAAAACACGATAGGCGTGGTCAGAAACAGCGCGACCCAACGCAGGATGGTATGCATCTCGGGGCTGAGGTCGATGTTGAATTCGGGCCAGGTGGCCATGGTCGCCATCATCGCCTGAAACCACAGCAATCCGGCGACGCCAAGCTGACGCAAGGCCAGGCGATTTTCGCTGGCCAATTGCTCCGTCGCTCGATCCGCCTGATACGGGTGGGCGGCGTAACCGATATGACGCAGCTCGCTCAGCACTTCGCTCAGCGGCAGTTGGATGTCGGCCCAGCGGATGTGCAAGCGGTGGTTGGACAGGTTGAGCCTGGCTTCACTTACCGCAGGCAGGCGCAGCAGGTGTTTCTCAATCAGCCAGCCACAGGCGGCACAACTGATGCCCTCGATCAGCAGCGTGGTTTCGGCCTGCTCGCCTTCGTGCCGGACGAAGGGCTTTTGCACGTCAGGGCGGTCATACAGCGCCAGTTCTTCCATCAGTTGCACGGGCAGCGCCTGCGGATTGGCCGACGCCTCACTGCGATGTTGGTAATAGCTTTCCAGGCCACCAGCTACGATTGCCTGCGCCACGGCCTGACAGCCCGGGCAGCAGAATTCGCGGGTCTGACCCAGTACGTCGGCGGTGAACCGGCTTCCAGCTGGAACGGGCAGGGTGCAGTGGTAGCAGGGAACGGGAGAGGTCATGGCGGTCTATCGCGATATGGTGGCGCCGGGAGGTCCGTCATCGCGGGCAAGCCCGCTCCCACAAGGTTCGTGTATCCCTGTGGGAGCGGGTTTACCCGCGATGGGGTTATTGCGTTTTGCGGTCTTCAGCGCCCTGAATCGGCTCGTCGCCCAGCGTCAGGTCTTTGTCATGGTCGACCAATTCTTCTTCAAACAGGCGCCAGGTCTTGCCGTCTTCTACGCCCAGCAGTTCAACGAAACGACGGCCCTGCACCTTGTCATCCAATTGGCCGGTATAACGGCCCGGCTCTGATGGGCTTTGGGTCAGGCTGACTCGGCGGTCCTTTTCCGGTTGTGTCGGCGAAATCAGGTTCAGCTCCAGGGCCTGCGGCTGGCTGTTGCCTTCAAGCAGCAGCACCACTTCGCCGGTCACTTCGTCCAGACGCAGCTTGGCTTTCAGTTGCAGGGTCTGCCCCAGCAGTTCGCGGTCCAGCGAACGGTTAATCCCTTTGCCAGCTTCGTAGTAATTGTCGTTAACCAGGTTGTCCGGGTTTTTCACGGCAATGGTCACCATCGACAGAGTCAGCGTCACCGAGCAGGCGAGTATGGCGATGATGATCCACGGCCATATGTGCTTGTACCAAGGGCTGTAGGCATTTGCTGCGGGCATGGAGAGTTTCTCTTATCTGATGTGTGGGCCGATGAAACGGCTCTTGGCTTTAACGTAGATGTCGCTGTTATCGGCATCTTTAAGGATGAAGAACACCTCGTTGGTGCTGGACGGCAATTGTTCCGGTGCTATCGACAATTCGACAGGCAGGCTGACAATGTCACCCGCCGCGACGTTGATCTCGCGTTTGCCTTGCAGTTTCAAGTCGGGCAAGCCGCTGGCTTCCAGCACGTACGTATGATCGCGCTGATCTTTGTTCATGATCTTCAGGCTGTAAACGTTTTCGATCCGGCCTTCGGCGTTTTCGCGATAGAGCACGCGGTCTTTGCTGACATCAAAACCGACCAGCGAGCGCGTGAAAAAGGCGGCTGCCAGCAGGCCCATCATGGTCAGTAAAACCAGCGCATAGCCAATCAGGCGCGGACGCAGTTTATGGGTTTTCTGGCCGGACAGGTTGTGCTCGGTGGTATAGCTGATCAAGCCGCGCGGGTAGTTCATCTTGTCCATGATGTTGTCGCAGGCATCGATACACGCCGCGCAGCCGATGCATTCAATCTGCAAGCCGTCACGGATGTCGATGCCGGTCGGACACACCTGAACGCACAGGGTGCAGTCGATGCAGTCGCCCAAGCCCTGCGCCTTGTAGTCCGCGTCTTTTTTACGCGGGCCGCGCATTTCGCCGCGACGCGGGTCGTAAGAAACAATCAGCGTGTCTTTGTCGAACATCACACTCTGGAAGCGCGCATACGGGCACATGTAAATGCACACTTGCTCGCGCAGCCAGCCCGCGTTGCCATAGGTGGCCAGGGTGAAAAAGCCGACCCAGAAGTAGGCCCAGCCATCGGCCTGGCCAGTGAAAAAATCAAACACCAATTCGCGGATCGGGGAGAAGTAGCCGACAAAGGTCATGCCCGTCACAAAGCCAATCAGTAGCCACAGCGTGTGCTTGCTGAACTTGCGTACGAACTTGTTGGCGCTCATTGGCGCCTTGTCGAGCTTGATGCGCTGGTTGCGATCACCTTCGGTGACTTTTTCGCACCACATGAACACCCAGGTCCATACGCTTTGCGGGCAGGTGTAACCGCACCACACGCGGCCTGCGTACACGGTGATAAAGAACAGGCCAAAGGCTGCGACGATCAACAGGCCCGACAGCAGGATGAAATCCTGTGGCCAGAAAGTGGCGCCAAAGATGAAGAACTTACGCTCGGGAAGGTTCCACCAGACGGCTTGGTGGCCGCCCCAGTTGAGCCACACCGTGCCGAAATACAGCAAGAACAGCAGGGCGCCACCGGCGATGCGCAGGTTGCGGAAAAAACCGCTGAAGGCGCGGGTGTAGATTTTTTCTCGGGCGGCGTACAGGTCGACGCTTTCAGTGGGTTTCTTGGCAGGTGGCGTGACGTTTTGGACCGGAATGTTATTGCTCATTAGTGCGTCCCACGGCAGTGGAAAATGCCTCGGTCAGTACGTGCCAACCGTGGTCAGAAGGTGTTGCGATGGCGCAATGATACCCCTGTGACTCTAGCTCAAGGGTGCGACCTTTGGTCGCGTTCCGAAACGTGCAAAGTTGGTATAGAAGATGCAATAAGTCATGACGCAGATCAATTGACTTAAGGCGCGGATTAAGGTGTTAAAGCCTCTGAGTCAGAGCTCCCAAGGGCCGTGGCTAAATAAAACGGCCCCGACAACGGTCGTTGGCAGGGCCGGTTTTGGGAGCGATTACCCGAGGGTTTTACTCCTCTGTCTTGGCCTCATCGCCATGGGACAGGCTGTACACGTAAGCGGCCAGCAAGTGCACCTTGTCATTGCCTTGCAACTCAGCCTGGGCAGGCATCTGGCCCTGACGGCCGTAACGGATGGTCTGCTGCAACTGAGCGAAGCTCGAACCGTAGATAAACGCGCCGGGGTGAGTCAGGTTGGGTGCGCCCATCAATGGGTTGCCTTTGCCTTCCGGGCCGTGGCACATCGCGCAGTTGGTGGCGTAGATTTCCTTGCCCTTGAGCGGGTCGGCCTTCGCACCGTCTGGCAGTTTGCGGCCGTCCAGACTGGTCAGTACGTAAGCCGCCACGTCGCTGACGCCTTGCTCGCCGATCACTTGCGCCCAGCCCGGCATGACGGCGTGACGCCCGGCCATGATGGTGGTCTTGATGTCGGCGGGTGTACCGCCCCAGCGCCAGTCGGCGTCGGTCAGGTTGGGAAAGCCATAAGCGCCCTTGGCGTCGGAACCGTGGCACACCGAGCAGTTGGAGGCGAACAGGCGGCCGCCCATTTTCAGTGCTTGCGGGTCCTTGGCGACTTCTTCGATGGGCATGGCGGCAAACTTGGCAAAGATCGGTCCAAATTTTGCGTCCGACTTGGCCATTTCCTTTTCCCACTCATGCACGCCGGTCCAGCCGGTCTGGCCATTGGCAAATGGGGTTTGCTCTTTGGTGTCCAGGTACTGATAACCCGGCAGCAGGCCTTTCCAGTTCCCCAGACCCGGGTACAGCACCAGGTAGCCGAGGGCAAAAACGATGGTGCCCACAAACAGCATGAACCACCATTTGGGCATTGGGTTGTCGTACTCTTCGATCCCGTCGTAAGCGTGCCCGACTTTCTCGTCGGTCTGCTCGCTGCGCTGGCCCTTGCGAGTGGCCAGCAGCAGCCAGGTCAAAGCGAAGATCGTACCCAGAGTGAGGACTGTGACGTACAGACTCCAGAAGGTAGTCATTCTTTGTTACTCCTAGACGCTTGCTCTTGCTCGACGTGCTTGATGGCTTCGGGATCGTCCATGAACGGCAGCATCGTCGCGTCGTCAAACTCTGACTTGCGTCGCGGGCTGAACACCCACAGCGCCAAACCGATAAACGCCACCATCACCACGACAGTGCCCAGGCCACGAATCATCCCGATATCCATCCAGATCACCGTTTGCTTTTGATGAGGGTGCCCAAGCCCTGGAGGTAAGCCACCAGTGCGTCCATTTCGGTTTTGCCCTTCACTGCATCCTTGGCACCGGCGATGTCTGCATCGGTGTAAGGAACGCCCAGTGTGCGCAAGACTTCCATTTTTTTAGCCGTGTCTTTGCCGTCCAGTTTTCGTTCTACGAGAAACGGGTAAGCCGGCATGATCGACTCAGGCACCACGTTGCGCGGGTTGTACAAGTGCGCACGTTGCCAGTCATCAGAGTAACGACCGCCCACGCGTGCCAGGTCCGGCCCGGTACGCTTGGAACCCCACAGAAACGGGTGATCCCAGACGCTTTCACCGGCGACCGAGTAGTGCCCGTAACGTTCGGTTTCGGCGCGGAACGGGCGGATCATTTGCGAGTGGCAGCCCACGCAGCCATTGGCGATGTAAATATCGCGGCCTTCGAGTTCCAGCGCACTGCGCGGCTTCATGCCCTCAACCGGGGTATTGGTCACGTCCTGAAAGAACAGCGGAACGATTTGCGTCAGGCCGCCGATGCTCACAGCGATGACCATGAAGAAGGCCATGAGGCCAATATTCTTCTCGATAGTGTCGTGCTTAATCATCAGTGGGCTCCCACTACCGCGATCTTGCTCGCGGCTTCAGCTTCAACCGGGTTCGAGGCGCGTACTGTGCGGAATACGTTGTAGGCCATGAACAGCATGCCGCTGGCGAAAATAGCCCCGCCGAGGGCGCGGACGATAAAGCCAGGGTGGCTGGCTTGCAGTGCTTCGACGAACGAGTAAGTCAGGGTGCCGTCGTCGTTGATCGCGCGCCACATCAGGCCCTGAGTGATGCCGTTGACCCACATCGAGGCGATGTAAAGCACAGTGCCGATGGTCGCCAGCCAGAAATGCACGTTGATCAGACGGGTGCTGTACATCTGCTTTTGGCCGTAGATTTTCGGGATCATGTGGTACATGGCGCCAATCGAAATCATCGCGACCCAACCCAGCGCCCCGGCGTGTACGTGGCCGATGGTCCAGTCGGTGTAGTGCGACAGCGCGTTGACGGTCTTGATGGCCATCATCGGACCTTCGAAGGTCGACATGCCATAGAACGCCAACGACACCACCAGGAAGCGCAGGATCGGGTCGGTGCGCAACTTATGCCAGGCGCCCGACAGCGTCATCATGCCGTTGATCATGCCGCCCCAACTTGGCGCCAGCAGAATGATCGACATGGCCATGCCCAATGACTGCGCCCAGTCCGGCAGTGCGGTGTAGTGCAAGTGGTGCGGACCTGCCCAGATGTACAGGGTGATCAGCGCCCAGAAGTGCACGATAGACAAGCGATACGAGTAAATCGGGCGCTCAGCCTGCTTGGGCACGAAGTAATACATCATGCCCAGGAAGCCGGTTGTCAGGAAAAACCCTACCGCGTTGTGCCCGTACCACCACTGAATCATGGCATCCGTCGCACCCGCGTACGCCGAGTAAGACTTGAAAAAGCTCACTGGCAGGGACGCGTGGTTGACGATGTGCAGCATGGCCGTCACCACAATAAACGCGCCGTAGAACCAGTTGCCCACATAGATGTGCTTGGTTTTACGCCGGGTAATGGTGCCGAAGAACACGATGCCGTAAACCACCCAGACGATGGCCAGCAGGATGGCCAGCGGCCATTCCAGTTCTGCGTATTCTTTGGTGGTGGTGTAACCCAGCGGCAAGGTGATGATTGCGCCAACGATCACCGCCTGCCAGCCCCAGAAACTAAACGAGGCCAGGGTGTCGGAAATCAATCGGGTTTGGCAGGTGCGTTGCACCACGTAGTAAGAGGTGCCAAACAATGCGCAGCCGCCGAAGGCGAAAATCACAAGGTTGGTGTGTAAGGGGCGCAGACGGCCAAAGGTCGTCCATTCAAGGCCAAGGTTCAGTTCGGGCCACACCAGTTGCGACGCGATAAAAACCCCGAGTCCCATGCCAAGGATCCCCCAGACCACCGTCATGATGGCGAACTGGCGGACGACCTTATAGTTATAAGCAGTCGGACTGATTGCTGTGCTCATTCTAAGGTTCCACGGTTTTATATTTTATTAGGAGTAAAAAGCGGTCGTGAGTATGGGTAATGTGCCGGGCTATTGCAACGCAGCTTGACCTGGGTCAATGCGTTGCAGCGCTTATTCTGCGGCCTTTCCATGTGTTGTGTGGGGTCAAAATGGCCGTGAAAAAACACCGCGCGCAAGGGAATGGCGAACGGGCTGGGCGAGGCGAATCTGAGGGAGAAAGTAAAAGAGGCGAGAAGGAATGTCCAGCGATTGTTCACATAGATGTATACAACTTTTCAAGAAATCCAAGACGATGATCCGGCTTATTCGGCCGATGCCAGTCAGTGAAGCGCACTCCGTTTCAGAGAGTGCAAAAAAATGTGGGAGCCTGACGTGCCAGCGATGCAGGCGATGCGGTCTGTTGTCAGATCGCGTCGCCTGCATCGCTGGCAAGCCAGACTCCCACAGAGGACAAGCGTCGTGTCGTTTAACTAACGGGCATTACGATTACTCGGCGGTTTTTTCCTCTTGATTGCCGTGCGACAAGCTGAAGACGTAGGCGGCCACCAATTGCACCTTATCGTTACCCAGCAACTCGTTTTGCGCTGGCATATGGCCTTGGCGACCATGACGAATGGTTTGCTGCAATTGCGCCAGGCTGGTGCCGTAAATAAAGGCCGCCGGTGCCGTCAGGTCTGGCGCGCCCATCAGCGGGTTGCCTTTGCCGTTTGCGCCGTGACACGCCACACAGGTGGTGTCGTACGCTTGCTTGCCCGCGTCCAGATTGAACGTCGTGCCCTGCGGCAGAGGCAGGCCTGCCAGGCTATGACGCACATAGGCCGAGACGTTTTTCACCCCGTCCTCACCCAGCACCTCACCCCAGGCGGGCATCATCGCAATGCGCCCCCCCATGATCGTGGCTTTAATGGTGTCGGCATCACCGCCCCAGCGCCAAGAAGCGTCAGCGAGGTTCGGAAAGCCGAACGCGCCCTTGGCATCCGAGCCGTGGCACACCGAGCAGTTGGAGGCGAACAGGCGGCCGCCCATTTTCAGGGCCGCCGGATCTTGCGCAACTTGCTCGACCGGCATGGCGGCATACTTGGCGAAAATCGGGCCGAACCGGGCATCAGCCTTGTCCATTTCCTTTTCCCACTCGTGGGCGCCGGTCCAGCCATCTTCGTAACCCGGCAGCAGGCCTTTCCAGTTGCCCAGGCCCGGGTAGAGGATCAAGTAGCCGACCCCAAATACCAGCGTGCCGATGAACAACATGAACCACCAGCGCGGCAGCGGGTTGTCGTACTCCTCGATGCCATCGAAGCTGTGCCCCATGGTTTCGACGGTTTCGCTTTTTTTCTCGCCCTTGCGCGTACCGAACAGCAGCCAGGTCAGGCCGATCAACGTGCCAATGGTCAGCACGCTGACGTAGATACTCCAGAACTCAGACATGTTTGTTACTCCTGGACGCTTGCGCTTGCTCGACGTGTTTTATGGCCTCTGGATCGTCCTTGAATGGCAGTAAGGTCGCGTCTTCGAACTCCGACTTGCGCCGTGGGCTGAACACCCACAGCGCCAGACCGATAAAAGCCACTGCAACCACCACAGTGCCCAGCCCGCGAATCATTCCACTACTCATCTCAAACACCATGGCTCACCTCTTGCTCTTGATGGCAGTGCCGAGCACTTGCAGGTAGGCCACCAGCGCGTCCATTTCGGTTTTACCCTTGACTGACTGCTTGGCATTGGCGATGTCTTCATCGGTGTATGGCACGCCGAGGGTGCGCATCACTTCGAGTTTTTTCGCGGTATGGCTGCTATCCACCGGTGTTGAAACCAACCACGGGTAGGCGGGCATTTTGGACTCGGGCACGACGTTGCGCGGGTTGTACAAGTGCGCGCGGTGCCAGTCATCCGAGTAGCGGCTGCCAACGCGTGCCAGGTCTGGCCCGGTACGCTTGGAACCCCACAGAAACGGGTGATCCCACACGCTTTCACCGGCCACCGAATAGTGGCCATAACGCTCGGTTTCGGCGCGGAACGGACGGATCATCTGCGAGTGGCAGCCCACGCAACCTTCGCGGATGTAAACGTCGCGGCCTTCCAGTTGCAGCGCGGTGTAAGGCTTCATGCCTTCGACGGGGGTGTTGGTCACGTCCTCGAAAAACAGCGGCACGATCTGTGTCAGGCCGCCGACACTCACGCACAGAATCATCAGCAACAGCATGAGGCCGATATTTTTTTCAATAATCTCGTGTTTCATGGCGAACTCCTTAAGCCATCTGCGCGGCGGCTACAACGTCGGCGGGCTCGGCATTACGCACGGTGCGCCAAGTGTTGTAAGCCATCAGGAACATGCCACTCAGGAAAATCGCCCCGCCGATCAGTCGCACCACATAGCCCGGATGGCTGGCCACCAGGGTTTCGACGAAGGAGTACGTCAGCGTGCCGTCTTCGTTGACTGCGCGCCACATCAGGCCTTGAGCGATGCCGTTGACCCACATCGACGCGATGTAAAGCACGGTGCCGATAGTGGCCAGCCAGAAGTGCGCGTTGATCAGGCCGGTGCTGTACATCTGCGGGCGACCGAACACTTTGGGAATCATGTGATACAGCGCGCCGATCGAAATCATCGCCACCCAGCCCAGAGCCCCGGCGTGTACGTGGCCGATGGTCCAGTCGGTGTAGTGGGAGAGGGCGTTGACGGTCTTGATGGCCATCATCGGGCCTTCGAACGTCGACATGCCGTAGAACGCCAGGGAGACCACGAGGAAGCGCAGGATCGGGTCGCTGCGCAACTTATGCCAAGCGCCCGAGAGCGTCATCATGCCGTTGATCATGCCGCCCCAGCTCGGTGCCAGCAGAATCAGCGACATCACCATGCCCAGCGACTGGGCCCAGTCCGGCAGCGCGGTGTAGTGCAAATGGTGCGGACCGGCCCAGATGTACAGGGTGATCAGCGCCCAGAAGTGCACGATAGACAGGCGATAGGAATAGATCGGGCGTTCGGCCTGTTTCGGCACGAAGTAATACATCATCCCCAAAAAGCCCGCTGTCAGGAAAAAGCCCACGGCGTTGTGGCCGTACCACCACTGCACCATGGCGTCAGTTGCGCCACCGTAGAGTGAGTAGGACTTGGTGAGGCTGACCGGAATTTCCAGGTTGTTAACGATGTGCAAAATGGCCACGGTCACGATAAACGCGCCGAAGAACCAGTTGCCCACGTAAATGTGCTTGGTCTTGCGCTTCATGATCGTGCCGAAGAACACGATGGCGTAAGCGACCCAGACGATGGTGATCAAAATATCGATCGGCCATTCAAGCTCTGCGTATTCCTTGGAGCTGGTGTAGCCCAGCGGCAAGCTGATCGCAGCCAGCAGAATGACCAATTGCCAGCCCCAAAAGGTGAACGCGGCGATTTTGGGTGCAAACAGCGTGGTCTGACAGGTGCGTTGCACCGAGTAGAACGAGGACGCAAAAAGTGCGCAACCGCCAAAGGCGAAAATCACTGCGTTGGTGTGCAATGGGCGCAGACGCCCGAAACTGGTCCAAGGCAAATCGAAGTTAAGTTCAGGCCAGACCAACTGCGCGGCGAGAAAAACGCCGAGCCCCATACCGACGATGCCCCAAACCACCGTCATAATGGCAAATTGGCGGACCACCTTGTAGTTGTAGGCGGTACTTGTAGAAGTGTTCATGGTTCCCCATCCACGGATCAGGCGAGTTCAACGCACGCCTGGAGTTATAGGCAGACTAAAAGCGAGGCAAGCATGGGCGTAGGCGGCAAAGTGGGTATTGACGAGGATCAATGGGCGCAGTGCGTGCAGGCACGGGGCTGGTTGTGGAACGCTGCGCAAACGCCTTCAGCGTCGACCTTGATCCTGGCGCACGGCGCGGGGGCGCCGATGGACAGCGACTGGATGACCGGCATGGCCGAACGCCTTGCTGCACACGGGATCAACGTGCTGCGCTTCGAGTTCCCGTACATGGCGCAACGGCGTCGAGAAGGTGGCAAAAGGCCGCCTAATCCACAGGCCAAATTGCTCGAATCCTGGCGCGAGGTTTACAGCGAGGTGCGACGGCATGTCGCTGGGCCATTGGCCATTGGTGGCAAGTCCATGGGGGGGCGCATGGCCAGCCTGGTGGCGGATGAGTTGGAAGTGGATCGATTGGTGTGTCTGGGCTACCCGTTCTATGCCGTCGGCAAGCCGGAAAAACCTCGGGTCGTGCACCTGGCCGAGCTAAAGACACCGACCCTGATCGTGCAAGGCGAGCGTGATGCGCTGGGCAATCGCGAGGCCGTACAAGGCTACACGCTGGCGCCGAGCATTGAAGTGTTCTGGTTGGCGGCGGGTGATCACGATTTGAAGCCGCTCAAAGCGTCGGGCTGCACCCATGAGCAGCATCTGGAGGCGGCGGCAGACAAAATCGCCAACTGCCTGAAATAAACCCCTTGTAGGAGCGAGCTTGCCTCGCGATCTTTTTAAGATCAAAAGATCGCGAGGCAAGCTCGCTCCTACAGAGAAGTCACATGACCATCATTAGCGGTTAAACCGCTCCACCAGCGAATACTGGATATTCACGGTCTGCGCCAGTTCTTCGCTCAATCGCGCTGAATGCTGCGCCTGTTCAGAGGTTTGGTCGGCCAGGTCGGCAATGGTACTGATGTTGCGGCTGACTTCTTCAGCCACAGCACTTTGTTCTTCGGTGGCGGCGGCAATCTGGGTGGTCATGTCGGTGATGTTGGCCACCGCTTCACTGATCCCGACCAGTGCTGCGTCGGCTTCCAGTACCCGCGCCACACCTTCTTGCGCCTGGCGGTGCCCGGCGTTCATGGTCTGCACGGCAGTTGCTGCGGTCTGTTGCAGCTTGGCAATCAACGCATGAATCTGCCCTGTCGACAGGCTGGTGCGTTGCGCCAATTGGCGCACTTCATCTGCTACCACGGCAAAGCCACGGCCCATCTCGCCGGCTCGTGCGGCTTCAATTGCTGCGTTCAGCGCCAGCAGGTTGGTTTGATCAGCAATCCCTTTGATCACGTCGACCACGCCGCCGATCTCGTCGCTGTCCTTGGCCAGTTGAGTCACGGTGGTGCCGGTTTCACCCACGACCACCGACAAACGCTCAATGGCTTCTCGGGTTTCGCCTGCTATATCGCGACCACGGCTGGTCAGACGGTTGGCTTCTTGTGTGGCGTCCGCGGTGCGTTGCACGTGGCTGGCGACTTCTTGCGTGGTCGCGGCCATTTGATTGACCGCAGTGGCAACCTGCTCAGTCTCGACGCGCTGGCGCTCCAGCCCGCTGGAACTCTTGTGTGCCAGCGCATCCGATTGCCGGGCTTGCTCGCTCAGGTGCTCAGCGGTGTCTTGCAGACGGGTCAGGCAGGTTTTGAGGCGTGCTTCCTGGCTCAGGATGGACATTTCCAGACGTGCTTGCGGGCCTCGGCTGTCGGTGTACATCTGCGCAATCAGCGGGTCGGACGTGGTTTGCTCGGCCAGGCGCAGCAAGCGCTTGATCCCGCGTTGTTGCCAGGTCAGGCCGAGCAGCCCCAGCGGGATCGACAACAGGGCTGCCAAGGCAAAGCCCCAACTGGAGTTGAGCAGGGCGCCGATGATGAAACTCAGTTGGCTGACCAGAATAAACGGCAGCCAGTCTTGCAGCACCGGCAGCCATTTATCACGGCGCGGAACGGCGGGTTTACCGCGATTAAGCCGCAGGTACAGCGCCTCGGCACGGCGGATTTGCTCAGCGCTCGGCTTGACCCGCACCGATTCGTAACCCACCACTTGCTCGTTTTCAAACACCGGGGTGACGTAGGCATTGACCCAGTAATGGTCGCCGGACTTGCAGCGGTTTTTGACGATGCCCATCCACGGCATGCCCTTTTTCAGGGTGCCCCACATGTGTTCGAACACAGCGGGGGGGACATCCGGGTGGCGCACAAGATTGTGCGGTGCGCGTATCAGCTCATCGCGCGAGAACCCACTGATCTCGACAAAGGCGTCATTGCAGTAGGTGATCATGCCTTTGGCATCGGTCGTGGAAATCAACCGTTGTTGCGCGGGGAATGTGCGTTCGCGTTGAGTGATGGGCTGGTTGTTACGCATGTCGTTTCAATCCGCAAGACTTTGACAGGCTGTCGGCAGTGGGCGCGAATTGTTTAATTTATATTTCTGCAGCAACAGCGTGCATGAACGCTGTTGCAGCGATTGGGTGAGGTTAAAGCGCCAGCATGGGATAGGTAAAGAATGCCAAGTGCAGCACGTTCAAGCCAAAGTGCGTCGCGATCGCCGCACTTAGCCCGCCAAAGCGGTAGGCCAGGCCGTAGCAAAGCCCGGCAATGCCCGCCAATAGCACCCACTGCCAACCTGCGCCGATATGCGCCAGGCCGAACAACAGCGAGGCAAGCACCAAGGCCAGGGTTTGCCCGTACGGCAGTTGTTTGAAGCAGCGACTCAGCCCGCCCTGGAGATAGCCGCGAAACAGCGCTTCTTCGACCAGCGTCACCAGCAGCAGGTTATTCAATAGCCATATCCAGCCTTGGCTGGGCCACTTCGGCGCCCAGACAATGATGCCCAGCAACAGCGCGCCACCCAATGCAGCCATGGCGGCCAGTACCAGCCCCACTAACGTGGCGCCTACTGACGCTCGCCAGTTAAAGCGCGGCGCAACCCACGGGCAAACCAGCAGCAGCCAAAAGCCGATCAGAGGTTTGTCCAGATTCAGGTACATCGAAAAGGGCACGGCATCCGGGGTCAGGCGCTCGGGGCTGATGGCGCGGCCGTTGTGAAAACCGGGTAGCCAATGCAGGGCCAAGGCGAGGGCCAGCAACACAAACACCCCATGACCGGCGTAGCGTAGCCATGGGTGTCGGGTTTGATAGGCGCCAAGCCCGCTAACCACCAGGGCGGCCAAGGCAATAAAGGCTTGAACATCTAATTGGCCGTAGCTCAGGGCAATCCCGTAGCCGAGGGTTAATAGGGCGAGATAAGGCCAGGGCAGGGCGATCATGCGGATCCTAGGGGGGAGATCAGGGCGCATGAGTATAACGATTCAGCGTGAAGCAGATGGGTGAACATAGACGTGTGGGAGCCTGGCTTACCAGCGATGCAAGCGATGCGGTTTTTCTGTTAAACCGCATCCTTTGCATCGCGAGCAAGCCCGCTCCCACAGGGGGTTAATGGCGGCTACGAAGCAATCAACTGACGCAGTACGTAGTGCAAGATCCCGCCTGCCTTGAAGTATTCCACTTCGTTCAGGGTATCGATCCGGCACAGCACGTCGACTTTTTCCTGCTGGCCATTTTCACGGGTGATTACCAGTGTCAGGTTCATGCGAGGTTCAAGTTCGGCGCCGGTCAGCCCAAGAATATCGAGGGTTTCCTTGCCGGTCAGTTTCAGGCTCTTGCGGTTCTGGTCCAGCTTGAACTGCAAGGGCAATACGCCCATGCCGACCAGGTTAGAACGGTGGATGCGCTCAAAACTCTCGGCAATCACCGCTTTGACCCCCAGCAGATTGGTGCCCTTGGCAGCCCAGTCACGGCTGGAGCCTGTGCCGTATTCTTGACCGGCAATCACCACCAGCGGCGTGCCGGAAGCCTGATAACGCATGGCGGCATCGTAGATCGGCAGTTTCTCGCCAGTCGGGATGTAAATCGTATTGCCGCCTTCTTCGCCGCCGAGCATTTCATTGCGAATGCGGATGTTGGCGAATGTGCCGCGCATCATTACTTCGTGGTTGCCGCGTCGTGAACCATACGAGTTGAAGTCACGCGGCTCGACGCCTTTCTCGCGCAAGTAACGACCGGCCGGGCTGTCGGCCTTGATGTTGCCCGCAGGGGAGATGTGGTCGGTGGTCACCGAATCACCCAGCAGCGCCAAAATGTTTGCGCGTTTGACGTCTTCAATCACCGGCAATGGGCCGCTAATCTCATCAAAGAACGGCGGGTGCTGGATGTACGTGGAGTCTGGCTGCCAGACATAAGTGGCCGCCTGTGGGACTTCAATGGCTTGCCATTGTTCGTCACCGGCAAAGACCTCGGCGTACTCCTTGTGGAACATGCCGGTACTGACCTGCGCCACCGCGTCGGCGATTTCTTTTTGGCTGGGCCATATATCACGCAAGTAAACCGGTTTGCCGTCTGTGCCCACGCCCAACGGCTCACTGCTGATGTCGATGCGCACCGTGCCCGCCAAGGCATAAGCGACCACCAGTGGCGGCGAGGCCAGCCAGTTGGTTTTGACCAGCGGGTGCACACGGCCTTCAAAGTTTCGGTTGCCCGACAACACCGAGGCCACGGTCAGGTCGGACTGGGTGATGGCTTTTTCAATCGGCTCGGGCAATGGCCCGGAGTTGCCAATGCAGGTGGTGCAGCCATAACCGACCAGGGCAAAACCCAGTTGGTCGAGGTACGGCGTGAGGCCTGCCGCCTTGTAGTAATCGGTCACCACCTTGGAGCCGGGGGCCAGCGAGGTTTTGACCCACGGCTGGCGTTTAAGGCCTTTTTCGACCGCTTTTTTCGCCACCAGCCCGGCCGCCATCATCACGCTCGGGTTAGAAGTGTTGGTGCACGAGGTAATCGCGGCAATCACCACGGCACCGTTTTTCAGGTGATAGGTGTGCCCTTCATAGGTGTATTGCGCCTCGCCGACCAAGTCGGCATTGCCCACGGCCACGCCACCACCGCCTTCGCTTTCCAGGCGGCCTTCTTCTTTATTGGCGGGTTTAAATTGCAGGCTCAAAAAGTCGCTGAAAGCCTGTGCAACATTGGGCAGCGCCACCCGATCTTGCGGGCGTTTCGGCCCTGCCAGGCTGGCTTCGACTGTGCCCATGTCGAGTGCCAGGATTTCAGTAAAGATCGGCTCCTGCCCGGCTTCACGCCACAGGCCCTGAGCCTTGCAGTAAGCCTCTACCAGTTTGACCGTGGCGTCGGGGCGCCCGGACAGGCGCAGGTAATCAAGGGTGATGTCATCCACCGGGAAAAACCCGCACGTGGCGCCATACTCAGGGGCCATGTTGGCAATCGTCGCGCGGTCGGCCAGCGGTAAATCAGCCAGGCCGTCGCCATAAAACTCAACAAACTTGCCCACAACGCCTTTGCTGCGCAGCATTTGTGTGACTGTCAGCACCAAGTCGGTCGCAGTGATGCCTTCTTTGAGCTTGCCACTGAGCTTGAAACCCACCACTTCGGGGATCAGCATCGACACGGGTTGGCCGAGCATCGCGGCTTCGGCCTCGATACCGCCGACGCCCCAGCCCAGAACGCCGAGGCCGTTAATCATGGTGGTGTGCGAGTCGGTGCCCACCAGCGTGTCCGGGAACGCATACGTGCGGCCGTCTTCGTCTTTGGTCCAGACCGTACGGCCCAGATACTCCAGATTCACCTGATGGCAAATCCCGGTGCCGGGCGGCACCACACTGAAGTTATCGAACGCATCCTGGCCCCAGCGCAAAAACGCATAGCGTTCACCGTTGCGTTCCATTTCGATGTCGACGTTCTGTTCAAAAGCACTGGCGCTGGCGAACGTGTCGACCATCACTGAGTGGTCAATGACCAGGTCCACCGGCGACAACGGGTTGATGCGCTGTGGATCGCCACCCGCCTTGGCCATTGCGGCGCGCATGGCGGCGAGGTCGACCACCGCCGGTACCCCGGTAAAGTCTTGCATCAACACGCGGGCCGGTCTGTACTGGATTTCCCGGTCGCTGCGCCGCTCTTTGAGCCAGGCGGCGAGGGCTTTAAGGTCGGGTTCGGTGACGGTTTTGCCATCCTCCCAGCGCAACAGGTTTTCCAGCAGCACTTTGAGCGACATCGGCAATTGGCTCAAATCGCCCAGGGTCTTGGCGGCGAGCGGCAGGCTGAAGTAGTGATAAGTCTTATCGGCGACTTTTAGTGTGGCGAGGGAGTTCAGGCTATCGAGGGAGGACATGAAATGACTCCTTTTGATCCGCACGGCACGGATCGTGTGATACGAGCAGAGCTACTAACCTAGCCCTGATTCAATGATCTGGCTAATAACTGGACTGTCTATGCGGGTTCAAGGTTCCGAACTCAGTTATCATGCCCGCCTTTTCGTGACAGTCCTTGCGTTAGGGTCTGTTGACGTTTCGTTGTAAGCCGCGTCGCTGGGTCAAATTTAGCCAGGCAAGGCGCAGGGCGAAGGGAATGGTTGTTCCCTTCTCAAGCCCTGTAACGCAGTCTGGCTAAATTTGACACGCGACCCGAAGGGACGATAGCCCACGTGGCGCAGGGCGGTGTTGCTCGCAGTTTATTTGGAACAACCAAACTACACTGCTCGCGCCTTGCCCTGCGCCACGTGGGCTATCGTCGCGGCCACAACGAAACGTCAACAGACCCTTGAGCAAGGTTGCGCAGCCAGCTAATTTCCGCTTGCTGCCCAGGAGTAATTCAATGAACACCGTTTTTATGCATTGCCGTCCCGGTTTCGAAGGCGAAGTCTGCTCGGAAATCGCTGAGCATGCCGCCCGCCTCAATGTGTCCGGGTACGCCAAGGCCAAGCCGAGCACCGCCTGCGCCGAGTTTGTGTGCACCGAAGAAGGCGGCGCCGAGCGTCTTATGAAGGGGTTGCGCTTTGCCGAGCTGATTTTCCCGCGCCAATGGGCACGCGGCAGCTTCGTCGATTTGCCGGAAACCGACCGTATCAGCGTCATCCTTGAACACATGGCTGACTTCCCGGTGTGCGGCAGTGTGTGGCTGGAAGTGGTCGACACCAACGACGGCAAAGAACTGTCCAACTTCTGCAAGAAGTTCGAAGGGCATCTGCGCAAGGCCTTGCTCAAGGCGGGCAAGCTGGTCGAAGACGCCGATCACAAGCCGCGCTTGCTGCTGACGTTCAAAAGTGGCCGCGAAGTGTTTCTGGGGCTGGCAGAGTCCAATAACTCCGCTATGTGGCCAATGGGCATCCCGCGCCTCAAGTTCCCGCGTGAAGCACCGAGCCGTTCGACCCTGAAGCTGGAAGAAGCCTGGCACCACTTTATCCCTCGCGATCAGTGGGACGAGCGCCTGCACAGTGACATGACCGGCGTTGACCTGGGTGCCGCCCCCGGTGGCTGGACTTGGCAACTGGTCAATCGCGGCATGATTGTGACCGCCATCGACAACGGTCCAATGGCTGAAAGCCTGATGGACACCGGCCTGGTGCAGCACTTGATGGCCGATGGCTTTACCTTCAAGCCCAAGCAGCCGGTGGACTGGATGGTTTGCGACATCGTCGAGAAGCCGGCGCGTAACGCGGCCATGCTCGAAGAGTGGATCGGTGAGGGGCATTGCCGTGAGGCGGTGGTCAACTTGAAGTTGCCGATGAAACAACGCTACGCCGAAGTGCGTCGCCTGCTGGACCGTATTGCCGACGGCTTCAAGGTGCGCGGCATTCAGGTGGAGATTGGCTGCAAGCAGCTGTACCACGACCGCGAAGAAGTCACCTGCCATTTGCGTCGATTGGACGTTAAAAAACCCAAATCTCGTTGATTCAGGAGTCTCTGATGAACGCTGTTGATCTGCCGCTTGACGGCATTCTGGATGCCACAGGCCTGAACTGCCCGGAGCCGGTGATGATGTTGCATCAACACATTCGCGACTTGGCGCCGGGAGGCTTGCTGAAAGTCATCGCCACCGATCCGTCGACCCGCCGCGACATCCCCAAATTCTGTGTGTTTCTGGACCACGAACTGGTCGGCCAGGCAGAAGAAGCGGGCACGTACCTGTACTGGATACGCAAAAAGCAGGACTGATCCTGCAAACTTCGCCGGGATCTTGTAGGTGCAGTTGATCGACGCTCGATTGCCTCGCGATCTTTTAAACGATTAAAAGATCGCGAGGCAAGCTCGCTCCTACGTGTTAAATGGCGCGGCGAATATGTTTCTTCACGCTGCGAATCAAGCGCACCGCCAGCATCAGCGCCGCACAGGTCAGACCCGCGATCAACCCTTGCCACAGCCCGCTCGGGCCACTGGCTTTACCGAACCAGTCGGTCAACCCCAGCGCATACCCCACCGGCAACCCGACGCCCCAATAAGCGAACAGCGTCAGGATCATCGTCACCCGCGTGTCCTGATAGCCGCGCAGAGCGCCTGCTGCGGTCACTTGAATCACATCCGAAAACTGATACAGCGCGGCAAACATCAACAGCATGGTTGCCACTTCAATCACGCTCGGATCGGCGGTGTACACCGTGGCAATCGGCCCGCGCAGCGCGTAAATAAGGCTCGCCGAAATACACGCCCAGACCAGCGCAGTGCCCATGCCAACGCCTGCAACAAACCGCGCTTCACGTGGTTGCTGGCGGCCCAGCGCCTGGCCGACACGCACAGTAATCGCCATGCCTAGCGAATACGGGATCATAAACACCAGCGAGCTGAAGTTAAGGGCAATCTGATGGCCCGCGACCACCGTGGCGCCCAGGCTGCCGATCAACAATGCAATCACTGCAAAAATGCTCGACTCGGCAAACACCGCCACACCCATGGGCACACCTACATTCAGCAGGCGCTTGATGATCGCCCACTTAGGCCATTCAAAATGGCTGTACACCCGGCTCGATTGGTAGATGGCCCCGCGAAAGGTCCAGACCACCATTCCCAGCGCCATAAACCACATCACAATCGCCGTGGCCCAGCCGCACCCCACGCCGCCCATGGCCGGCACGCCAAAATGGCCATAAATGAAGACGTAGTTGAGCGGGATGTTAAGCGCCAGGGCAGACAGGCCCAGGATCATGCTGGGCCGGGTCTTGCCCAGACCATCGCTGAAGCAGCGCAACACGCAGTACACCCCGACCGCGGGCATGCCGCTGGCAATGCCGTGCAAGTAGCCCATGCTCGGCTCGATCAAGTCCGGGTCGACCTTCATCAAGCGCAATAAGGGTTCAGCGCCGATCAATAACCCGGCGGCGCAAAGCCCGGTGAACAACGCCAGCCACAGGGCTTGGCGCACAATCGGGCCAATCTCGGGATGGGCATTGGCGCCAAAACGCTGGGCAACTTTAGGGGTAGTGGCCAGCAGAATGCCCGACATCAGCAAAAAAACCGGCACCCAAATCGAGTTGCCGAGTGCCACTGCGGCCAGGTCGCGAGGCCCGACCCGGCCTGCCATCACGGCATCAACAAAGCCCATCGCTGTGGTAGCGACCTGGGAAATGATGATGGGAAACGCCAGCGCCAATAGCGCTCGCACTTCGGCGCTAACCCGTGCTGGGCGGCTGATAGCCATAGAAGAAGAGGGTTGAGTCACAGAGTTCACAAGCGTGCATCCACAGTATTTAACGCGCAAAGCCGGCAATTGTACGCCTGACCAAGTGGTCAGCAAACGTTGAGTTGTCGCGGCGTTGTAAACGCGGTGTGTAGCCGATTTCACAAGATGCTACGCCTCGCTGGCTCATTGCGCTCTACAACGCCTACACTGCGATTCCGCGAAAGGAGCCTGCCATGTTGATTGTTGCTGATGAAAATATTCCGTTGATCGAAGCGTTCTTTGCAGAGTTCGGTGAAATACGCCGCTTGCCAGGGCGCCAGATCACCCGTGCCGACGTGCACGATGCGGATGTCTTGCTGGTGCGCTCGGTGACCAAAGTCGACCGTGACTTACTTGAAGGCAGTGCGGTGCGTTTTGTCGGCACCTGCACCATCGGCACCGATCACCTGGCCCTCGACTACTTTCAGCAACAAGGCATTCAGTGGTCCAGTGCGCCGGGCTGCAATGCTCGCGGTGTGGTCGACTACGTGCTCGGCAGCTTGCTGACATTGGCCGAGATCGAAGGCGTCGACCTGACTCAGCGCACTTACGGTGTGGTGGGGGCAGGTGAAGTGGGCGGTCGGCTGATCAGCGTTCTGCGTGGCCTGGGCTTTAACGTACTGGTCTGCGACCCGCCGCGTCAGGCGGTCGAAGGCGGTGATTACGTCAGCCTTGAGCAGATCCTCGAACGTTGCGACGTGATTAGCCTGCATACGCCTCTGGACAAGACAGGCGCTAGCCCGACCTGGCATTTGTTCGACCACCAGCGCTTGAATCAGCTCAACCACGGTACCTGGTTGATCAACGCCAGCCGGGGGCCGGTCATCGACAACAACGCCTTGCGCGAGGTGCTGACCCAGCGCGAAGACCTGCAAGCGGTATTGGATGTGTGGGAAGCCGAGCCGCAAGTCGACGTCGAACTGGCTGATTTGTGCGTGCTGGCCACCCCGCACATCGCCGGATACAGCCTGGACGGCAAACAGCGCGGCACCGCGCAGATTTACCAGGCGTTGTGTGATTTTCTCGGTCAGGAGGCGCCTATCAAGCTCGCGGACTTGCTGCCCGCGCCCTGGCTGGCCAAGGTTGAACTGAGTGCGCAGAGTGATCCGGCTTGGGTTCTGGCGATGCTGTGTCGCGGTGTTTACGACCCGCGCCGCGATGATGCGGATTTTCGCCGTAGCCTGATCGGCAGTGTTCAAGAACAGAAACTGGCGTTCGATGCGTTGCGCAAAAACTATCCAGTGCGCCGCGAAGTCGAAGGGTTACAGGTGCATATCGAAGGCGAGTCAGTGGCTTTGAAGCAACTGGTCAAAGCCTTGGGTGGTGAGTTGGTGTAAATACGGGGCAGAAAGGTCGCCTTTAGGAGCGAGTTTGTCTCGCGATCTTTTGCTTTTAAAGATCAAAAGATCGCGAGACAAACTCGCTCCTACAGGCATTGTGAGGTTCAGTCCTTGCGAGCAGGTTTGACCAAACGCTGTTCCAGTTCATGACAGGCAGTCTGAATCATCTCTTCAGTGATGAGAATTTCCTTACCTTCGGCGTCGATAAATGCACACCCCAACGACGCCTGTGGCTGAGTGCGAATTACCGGTACTTCTTGAGCGTTGATTGGTTCCATGGCCTGTCTCCTCATCAAGGTGTAGCGCTACTTTAGATCCGTTAAATGACCAAGCTGTTACAACTTGGCGGCGACACCCAGTCCAACAGAAATACCCCGAAACTTCCAGTCTCACTTTAGAACATTAAGGCCTAGGTCTTGTGGCGCCCGGTCATATTCAAACCGAGTGAGAAAGGTTTACCGGTTTTATTCTGGGTTCGATGTACGCTATGCCTTGTTTTTGGCATTTGCCCTTGAGTGATTGACCTTCTGGATGCCCTCGATGCTTTCTTCCCGTCAACGCCGTGCCATTCGTCTGGCCGCCCATTTTGTAGCTCCTTATCGCTGGCAGGCCCTTGGCGCCTTGCTGGCCTTGATCGTCACGGCGGGTATCACGCTGTCGATGGGGCAGGGCATTCGCCTGCTGGTCGACAAAGGCTTCATGACCCAGTCGCCGCACATGCTCAACCAGTCCATTGGCTTGTTTTTGCTGTTGGTGCTGGGGTTGTCGGTGGGCACGTTTGTGCGTTTCTACCTAGTGTCCTGGATTGGCGAGCGCGTGGTGGCCGACATTCGCCGACAAGTGTTCAACCACTTGATCGGGCTGCATCCAGGGTTCTATGAAAACAACCGCAGCTCGGAAATCCAGTCGCGACTGACCACCGACACCACCTTGCTGCAATCGGTGATTGGCTCATCGCTGTCTTTGTTCTTGCGCAATAGCCTGATGGTGATCGGCGGCGTGGTGCTGCTGTTTATCACCAACCCCAAACTCACCAGCATTGTGGTGGTCGCCTTGCCATTGGTGCTGGCGCCGATTTTGATTTTCGGTCGTCGGGTGCGCAGCTTGTCCCGTCAAAGTCAGGACCGGATCGCCGATGTCGGCAGCTACGTCGCCGAAGCCCTGGGCCAGATCAAAACGGTTCAGGCTTACAACCACCAGCAGCAAGACCAGCAGCGCTTTGCGCAAACCGTTGAGGGCGCATTCGCCACAGCACGCAAGCGAATTCTGCAACGCTCATGGCTGATTACTCTGGTGATCTCGCTGGTGCTGGGCGCAGTAGGGGTCATGCTCTGGGTCGGCGGCATGGACGTCATCGCCGGGCGAATCTCCGGCGGGGAGCTGGCGGCGTTTGTGTTTTACAGCCTGGTGGTGGGCAGTGCCTTTGGCACCTTGAGTGAAGTGATTGGCGAACTGCAACAAGCGGCGGGCGCGGCTGAGCGAATTGCTGAGCTGCTGCAATCCAAAAGCCAGATCCAGGTGCCTGACAGCGGTGTGCAGGTGTTGCCGGAGCGGGTAGAAGGCAACTTGCAGCTCCAAGACCTGTATTTCTCTTACCCGTCGCGGCCTGAAAGCTACGCAATTTCCGGCCTTGATCTGACGATCAAAGCAGGCGAAACCCTGGCGTTGGTCGGGCCTTCAGGGGCAGGTAAATCGACATTGTTCGACTTGCTGCTGCGTTTTTATGACCCTCAGCAAGGCCAGATCCTGCTGGAAGGTCACCCGATCAAACAGCTTGATCCGCATGACCTGCGGCGCTGTTTTGCCTTGGTCTCGCAAACGCCGGCGCTGTTTTTCGGCTCAGTCGAAGACAACATTCGCTATGGCAATGCCCAGGCGACTGACGCTCAGGTCGAAGCAGCGGCGCGCATTGCGCATGCCCATGACTTTATTTTGCAAATGCCCGATGGCTATAAAACTCACCTGGGGGATGGCGGGCAGGGCTTGTCCGGCGGTCAACGCCAGCGCTTGGCGATTGCCCGGGCGTTATTAGTCGATGCGCCGATCTTGTTACTGGACGAAGCCACCAGCGCCCTCGATGCGCAAAGTGAACACTTGATCCAGCAAGCCTTGCCAAGCCTGATGCAAGGCCGCACCACGCTGGTCATCGCCCATCGTTTGGCGACGGTCCAGAATGCGGATCGCATTGCCGTGATGGATCAGGGCAAGCTGGTTGCGATTGGCACCCACGCGCAGTTAATCGCCAGCAACCCGCTGTATGCGCGGTTGGCAGCGTTGCAATTCAATACGGCGGGGTAAAACCCTGTATGAGCGAGCTTGTCTCGCGATCTTTTGAGCGTTTAAAAGATCGAGAGACAAGCTCGCTCCTACAGAAGAATTGACTAACTCAGCGGTACTCGCACAGGTAAGCGGTTTCAACCACGACCTTGAGCTGGAACTTGCTGTTTGCAGGGATGTTGAACTGGTCGCCAGTCTTGAACGTTTCAAATTCGCTGCTGCCCGGCAGCTTGACGTTCAGCTCGCCATACACCACGTGCATGATTTCACGCTCGGCAGTGCCGAACTCATATTCACCCGGGGCCATGACGCCAATAGTGGCTTTGCCTTCAGTTTGTGCGAAAGCAATCGACTTGACGGTACCGTCGAAGTATTCGTTGACTTTAAACATGGCGATTCCTCGGAATGGGCTAAAAAGGCTGGCCAGTATGCAGAAGCCGATTTATCCAGTCACGCCCTTTTATGACAGCTTTACGCGGCCCTAAACCTTGAAAACCAGCGGCAATAAACGCGCTGTATTGCGGGCGTCTTCCAGCGCGCGGTGTTGTTGCCCACTGAATTGCATGCCCGCCAGTTGCAGTGCGCTATTAAGACCCAGCGGGCTCTTTAGCTGGCGGACCTGAGCGAATTGCTGCTTGAGGTTCATGTGCGGCAGATCCGTCAGCGCGCTCTTCAGCTTTTTTTGCTGCCATTCCTGTTCCAGTTGTCGGCGGTCGTAATCCCCCCAACTGGCCCAGCCTTCGAGTTTTGGCAGGTGCTGGCCAAGCCAGCGCTCGAACTGTTCCCAGACCTGCACCGTTGGGCTTGCGCTATCAATATTGGCCTGGGTGATATGGGTTAACTGGCGGCAAAAAGGGGTCAGCAACGGGCGGCGTTGCGGACGGATAAAGCGCTGGAAATGATCCACCTCGCGCCCGGAACGAGTGACCACGCTGGCGCCGATTTCAATCACTTCCATTTCTGCCAGAGGCCAGCCGCCGTCATCGGTAGTGGCTTCCAAGTCAATTACCAGCCAGTGAGGCATGTGCAGCTTCCTTTAAACAACGTCGGCGTTGAAGATGCAGCGTAGCTAAAGCGCTGCAACAGGGTGCTTAATTTGTAGTGGGCCAGTTCCGCGTTTGCTTGGTAGTCTAGGCGCACTTAAATTACGGTCTTGCCTGATCTCAGGTCCTGTACCCACCAATAAGTTCCAGTCATGGGCGCCACCCGAGGTGCACAGCATTGAAGTGTTTGCCAATGTGGATGGTCCACTGTGTGTTGCTGACGCTGGGTGCTGCTGTGCTGACGCCATCGTGGGCGGCTCAGGAAGTCAGAGTCGGCGCAGCGCACTTTCCACCGTACATCGTGCGCCCTGAACGTGGTGTTGATACCGGGTTGCTGCCGCAATTGCTGAAGGCGCTCAATCAACTGCAAAGTGACTACCACTTCGCCATCGTTCCCACCTCCGTTGCTCGACGAGTACGTGACTTTGATCAGGGGCGAGTGGACATGGTGCTGTTTGAAAACCCGGACTGGGGCTGGCGAGATGTTGTCTACAGTCGCGTCGACCTTGGCCTTGAAGACGCAGAAGTATTTGTGACGAGCCGGCAACCGGGCCGTGAGCAAACCTATTTCGACACCCTGGATGGCAAGCGAATGGCCCTGTTTACGGGCTATCACTATGCGTTTGCCGGTTTTAACCCCAGCGCGAAATTCTTGACCAACACCTTCAACGCCACCCTCACGTATTCCCATCGAAGCAACTTGCAGATGGTGCTGCGGGGTCGGGTCGACATCGCGTTAATGACCCGCTCCAATCTCAGAGAAATACTCAACAACAACCCGCAGTTCGAAAACCAGGTCATGGTGTCTGAGCGTGTGGATCAGACCTATCACCATTACGCCTTCTTGCACCCGCAGGGGCCGATCCGGAGCCAGGAATTTAGCCGGCTGATGCAAATATTGCGCGACAGCGGCCAATTGGAAGCGATCTTCGCGCCTTATCACATTGAGCAGGTTGCCACGATCCCCTAAATTTCTCTTGCCGGGCAACGTCACACAGCCCATCTGTTGACGAAAATCGTGAGCCCAAGATGACCATGACCTCCCCGCACCCCCATCCGCAGCGTCCGGCCAAACCCCAAGGCGAAGTGTATCGCCGCTTCGATCCACAACTGGGTGCCTGGATTTCCTTGCGCACCCTGGACATCGACCTGGACCTTGAGCGTTTCAGCCGTTGGCAAAATACCCCGCGCGTGCTCGCTTTTTGGGACGAAGGCGGGAGCCTTGAAGAGCATCGCCACTACCTGGAAAAACTCGCAGCCGACCCGCACACCCTGACGTTGATCGGTTGCTTCGACGACCAGCCGTTTGCCTATTTCGAGGCCTACTGGGCCAAAGAAGACCGCATCGCGCCGTTTTACAACGTGGGCGACTATGACCGCGGCATCCACATGCTGGTGGGGGAAGAGGCGCATCGCGGGCCGCATAAAGTTGCCAGCTGGCTATCGGCGCTGACCCGCTACCTGTTTGAAGATGAACCGCGCACCCAGCGCGTGGTGGCTGAACCCCGTGCCGACAACGCCAAAATGATTGGCTACATGCAAGCGCAGGGTTATGAGCGGATCAAGGAATTCGACTTCCCGCACAAACGGGCGGCGTTGATGGTGCTCGACAGAGCGGGTTTGGCTGAGCGCAGCTCCCGTGGGGCCAAGGCGTACGAAAACTCGTAGCAGCTGCCGAGCCTGTGAGGCTGCGTCCGGCTGCGTAGCAGTCGTAAAATCAAGCACTGCGGTGTGTCAGTTCAACCGTGCACCCAGTGTTTGCGATCGCTTCGCAATCGGACGTAGCCTTCGGCAACTGCTACGAAATCGGCAATCTCCCACGAATGTTTCGGCTTGTATCGAGGAAGAGTCTCACCGCCGAGCAAACGTATCTGCCCGAGTCCCCGAGACTTTGCGGCAATGAATCAACGCATCGCGAATCATGAAGTTCACCAGCGTCGGTGACACCCCCAATTCCTTGGCAATGTCCTTTTGCTGAACGCCGTGCAAGCGGTACATCTCAAACGCATAGCGCGTCCGGGTGGGCAGCTCGGTCAGCGCTTCAGCGATGTTTTCCAGGGTCGAAAAATTGATGTGCGAAGTTTCCGGCGATGCGCCGTGAATCACCACATTCAAGCCTTCCTCTTCCGTGCCGGAATACTTCTGCTCCAGCGCCTGCTTGCGATAGTGATCAATCGCCAGGTTACGCACGATCTGAAACAGGTAACTCAACTGCGCCTTGAATGAAGAGGTGATCTGCGGCGCTGACTGCAAGCGGAAGAACGCATCCTGCACCACGTCTTCGGCCCGTGAGCGGCAACCGGTGATCCGCGCGGCGATTTTGACCAGGATTAATCGATTGTCGACAAAGGCCTGAAGTAAGGGTGAGTCGCACCTGCTTGTGGACATTTGTTCCGTCATGGAGATCACCTGTGGCAGTTGAAAAAGTGCAGGCCCTTACTCGGCAGTTGGCTACACAGTTGGCAACAAATTAGGATGAATGATAATGATTGTCAATTGAGAAACAGAATTAATACCGCGCCGAACAGGAGATTGCGAAGAGCCTCACATCCCGCGCGATTGACTCCAAAACGCCAGCATTGCAGCGACTAATTATTTGCTAGGGCCAACCGTTCTCAAGGGACAAAGGCTGGTGCAACAGACCGGCGATGAACGGGTTGCGAAGGAGGGCGATATGGTTGTTTGCACGTGCGCGGGCGGGGCTTCACAGCGGTGGCACCGATCATGAGTGAGGTGATCAAGCTGCGTTTGTTTTGCCTGCCTTACTCCGGCGCCAGCGCCATGGCCTACAGCCGCTGGCGCCGTTCGCTGCCCGAATGGTTGCAGGTGCGGCCGCTGGAATTGCCAGGGCGCGGCATGCGCATGGACGAGCCGTTACAACGCGAGATACGGCCATTGGCCCAGCAGTTGGCGACTGAAATCAGCACCGAACTGGACCGCCCGTACGCCTTGTTTGGCCACAGCCTGGGCGGCCTGCTGGCGTTTGAGCTGGCCCACGCCCTGCGCGAGCGCGGTCTGCCTGAGCCGCTGGCGCTGTTTGCCTCGGCCACCGCCGGTCCAGCCCGCCGAGATGTCAGTGAATACGCCGTGGCCAAAACCGACGAGCAACTGATCGAGCGCCTGCGGGAACTCAAAGGCACGGCTGAAGAGGTATTGGCCAATGCCGAACTGATGCAATTGCTGCTGCCGATCCTGCGCGCCGACTTCCTGTTATGCGGCAGTTTCAGCCATGGCCAGCGCGCGCCGTTGCCGCTGCCGATCCACGTATTTGGCGGCAAGCAAGACAGCGTGCGCGCCGAGCAACTGCTCGATTGGCAGGCCGATACCAGCAGCGCTTTCTCCCTGGACCTGTTCGAAGGCCATCACTTTTTCCTGCTCCAGCAAGAAGCCCCGCTGCTGCGTTGCCTGCGCCGCTACGCCGAAGAACATCTGGCGCGCTGGCGCAATCAACAGGCCCGACAGCTAAGCCACGGGTAAAGCGGCCCCGCGGTTTCTCGTCTCTCAAACACACCGAATTCATTGCAAGCCGACTTCAGGCAGGAAACCCCATGATGGACGCGTTCGAACTCCCTGGCACATTGGCCCAAGCCCTGCAGCAACGCGCTGCCCAGACCCCGGATCGATTGGCTTTGCGCTTTCTTGGCGATGACCAGAGCGCCAGTCAGGTCCTGACCTATCGCGATCTGGATGTGCGCGCCCGCGCCATCGCCGCGGCCTTGCAGGCCAATGCCTCGGTGGGCGACCGCGCAGTGCTTTTGTTCCCCAGCGGGCCGGATTACGTCGCCGCCTTTTTTGCCTGCCTGTACGCCGGGGTGATCGCTGTACCGGCGTATCCGCCTGAGTCGGCGCGGCGTCATCACCAAGAGCGTTTGCTGTCGATTCTGGCCGACGCCGAACCGCGCGTGTTGCTCACCAGCAGCCATGTGCGTGAGTCCTTGTTGCAGATGAGTGAACTGTCAGGCGCCGATTCGCCGCAGTTGCTGTGTGTCGACACGCTGGAACCGAGCCTCGCGCACGCTTGGCAGCCGGTGACATTGCAGGCTGACGACATCGCCTTTTTGCAGTACACCTCAGGCTCGACTGCGTTGCCCAAGGGCGTGCAAGTCACCCACGGCAACCTGGTGGCCAACGAGCTGCTGATCCGTCGCGGCTTCGGTATCGACCTCAACCCCGATGACGTCATCGTCAGTTGGCTGCCGCTGTACCACGACATGGGCCTGATCGGCGGTTTGTTGCAGCCAATCTTCAGCGGCGTGCCGTGTGTGTTGATGTCGCCCGCGTATTTTCTGACCCGCCCGCGGCGTTGGCTCGAAGCCATCAGCGAGTACGGCGGCACCATCAGTGGCGGGCCGGACTTCGCCTATCGACTGTGCAGCGAGCGGGTCAGCGACAGCGCGCTGGCGGGCCTGGACTTGAGCCGCTGGCGTGTGGCTTATTCGGGCTCAGAGCCGATCCGCCAGGACACCCTTGCACGCTTTGCCGAAAATTTTGCGGCCTGTGGTTTTAATTCCGACAGCTACTTCGCCTCCTACGGTCTGGCCGAGGCCACGTTGTTTGTCGCGGGCGGGCAGCGCGGGCAGGGCATTGCGGCCCTGTGCCTGGATGAGCGGGCGCTGGCCAACAACCGCATCGAACCGGGCGAGGGTAGCGCGGTGATGAGCTGCGGCACTCACCAGCCTGAGCACGCGGTGATGATCGTCGACCCGCAGACCCTCGACCCGTTGGCCGAAAATGGCGTCGGCGAAGTCTGGGCCAGCGGCCCGAGCATCGCCCACGGCTATTGGCGCAACCCCCAAGCCAGTGCCGAGACCTTTGTCCAGCAGCAGGGCAGCACCTGGTTGCGCACCGGCGATCTGGGCTTTGTGCGCGAAGGTCAGTTGTACATCACCGGCCGCTTGAAAGACCTGCTGATCGTGCGCGGCCACAACCTGTACCCACAAGACATCGAAAAAACCATCGAGCGCGAAGTGGAAGTGGTGCGCAAAGGCCGGGTGGCAGCGTTTGCGGTCACTGTCCAAGGCGAGGAGGGGATTGGCATTGCGGCAGAAATCAGCCGCAGCGTGCAAAAAATCATCCCGCCCGAAGCGCTGATCAACGCGATTCGCCAAGCTGTGGCCGACGCCTGTCAGCAAGCGCCGAGCGTGGTGGTGCTGCTCAATCCGGGGGCGCTGCCGAAAACGTCCAGCGGCAAACTGCAACGCTCGGCCTGTCGCAATCGCCTGGCCGATGGCAGCCTCGACAGCTATGCGCAGTTCCCGTCTGACGACAGCCCCAAGACCACGACCGACTCGGCGCAGCGTGCCAATTCGCTAGAGGCGCTGATTGCGTGGGTCTGGTGTGAACATTTGCAGGTCGAGCACGTGGCGGCGGACGACCACTTTTTCCTGTTGGGCGGCAACTCGATTTTGGCCACGCAAGTCATTGCCCGCTTGCGCGAAGAGCTGAAGCTGGAACTCAGCCTGCGCCTGTTGTTCGAGGCCCCGACCTTGAGCGCGTTTGCTGCTCGAGTCGGCGCGTTGCAACAGGATGGCGGCCTGGCCCAAGGCAGTATCGTGCGCCTGAGCCGTGAGGACGCACTGCCGCAATCATTGGCCCAAAACCGCCTATGGTTTATGTGGCAGCTTGACCCGCACAGCAGCGCCTACACGATTCCCGGCGCCTTGCGCCTGCGCGGTGAACTGAACCAGGCCGCGCTGTGCAGCAGTTTTGCGCACTTGGTCGAACGCCACGAAGCCCTGCGCACACGCTTTTACGAGCGTGATGGGCAAGCCTTGCAGCAGGTCGATGCAGCGGCTGATTTCGATCTGCAAGTCATCGACATCAGCGACTTGCCTAACGCAGAGCGTGAAGCGCGGGCGCAGCAGATCCGTGAGGATGAGGCGCGGACCTCATTTGATCTGCAAAAGGGCCCGCTGTTCTGGGTCACGCTGGTCAAGCTGGGCGACGAAGAGCATCAATTGCTGCTGACTTTGCACCACATCATCGCTGACGGCTGGTCGCTCAACCTGTTGATCGACGAGTTCTCCCGACTGTACGCCGCGGCGTGCCTGCAACAACCGCTGGCACTGGCGCCGCTGGCCCTGCAATACGCGGACTACGGCAGTTGGCAGCGCCAATGGCTGGCGCAAGGCGAGGCCAAGCGCCAACTCGATTACTGGACGCAACAGCTCGGCGACGAGCATCCGACCTTGAATCTGGCCACCGACTCCCCGCGTTCAGCGGCCCGGCAACACAGCGCTGCGCGTTACAGCCTGACACTGGATGCGTCGCTGTGCGAAGCCGTACGCCAGACGGCGCAGGCCCACGACGTCACACCCTTCATGCTGTTGCTGGCGACCTTTCAAACGCTGCTGTATCGCTACACCGGGCAGCGCGACATTCGCATCGGCGTGCCGAGTGCTAACCGCCCGCGTCAGGAAACCCACGGCCTGATCGGTTTTTTCATCAATACTCTGGTGCTGCGTGCGCAATTGGACCCACGATTGCCGTTCGCCGAGTTGCTGCAACACACCCGCAGCGCCACCCTCGATGCCCAAGGGCATCAGGACCTGCCGTTTGAACAACTGGTTGAAGCCTTGCCGCAGGCCCGCGAACACGGCCTGTTTCAAATCCTCTTCAATCATCAGCAGCGCGACCTTGACGCGTTGCGGCGTTTGCCGGGCTTGCTGGCCGAAGAGCTGGAATGGCACAGCCGCGAAGCCAAGTTTGATTTGCAACTGCACAGTGAAGAAGACCGACAGGGCCGCCTGAAACTGTCCTTCGACTATGCCGCTGAACTGTTTGATGCCCGCACCATTGCGCAACTGGCCGAGCACTTTGTCAGCCTGCTGGGGCAAGTGTGCACCGATGCCCGCACGGCGTTGGCCGACCTGAATCTGCTCAACCCGACACAACAACTTGAGCAGCAACACTGGAGCGCCGCGCCGTGCGCGCCTGCCGAATACGGGTTGCCGCAACTGCTTGAACAGCAGGCGCAACAAACCCCTGATCACCTCGCGTTACTTTGGGACGGCGGCAGCCTCGACTTCGCCAGTCTGCATGCCCACGCCAACCGGTTGGCCCATTACCTGCGTGACAAAGGCGTCGGCCCGGATGTGCCGGTGGCCATTGCCGCTGAACGTTCGCCGCACCTGTTGATCGGCCTGTTGGCGATTCTCAAGGCCGGTGGCGCCTACGTGCCATTGGACCCGGATTACCCGCCAGAGCGTCTGGCCTACATGCTGCAAGACTGCGGAGCGGCCTTGCTGCTGAGCCAAAGCCATGTGTTGCAGCACTTGCCGAGCGTGGAGGCGGTCAGCGTCATCGCCATGGACTGCCTCAAACTCGACAACTGGCCTAGCCACGCGCCGGGCTTGCAGGTGCATGGCGACAACCTGGCCTACGTGATTTACACCTCGGGTTCGACCGGCCAGCCCAAAGGCGTCGGCAACACCCACGCGGCCCTCAGTGAACGCTTGCAGTGGATGCAAGCCACGTACGCACTGGATGCCAGCGACGTGCTGATGCAAAAAGCCCCGATCAGCTTCGACGTATCGGTGTGGGAATGTTTCTGGCCATTGATCACCGGCTGCCGTCTGGTGCTGGCCGGGCCGGGCGAGCATCGCGACCCGCAGCGCATCGCACAGTTGGTGCAGCAATTTGGGGTGACGACCTTGCACTTTGTGCCGCCGCTACTGCGCTTGTTTGTCGATGAGCCGCAGGCTGCGCAGTGCCGTTCATTGCGCCGGGTATTCAGTGGGGGCGAAGCCTTGCCCGCTGACCTGCGCAACCGGGTGCTGCAACAGTTGCCCCACGTGCAACTGCACAACCGTTATGGGCCGACCGAAACCACGATCAACGTCACTCACTGGCACTGTCGCGCAGAAGATGGCGAGCGCTCACCGATTGGCCGACCACTGGGCAATGTGCTGTGCCGGGTGCTCGACAGCGAGCTGAACCCGCTGCCCGCCGGGGTGCCGGGTGAGTTGTGCATTGGCGGCATGGGGTTGGCGCGGGGGTATCTCCAACGTCCGGGGCTGACCGCTGAACGCTTTATTGCCGACCCGCTGGGCGAGCCGGGTGCACGTCTGTATCGCACGGGCGATCAGGTGCGCTGGAGCCATGAGGGCGTGCTCGAATACCTCGGGCGCCTCGATCAACAAGTCAAACTGCGCGGTTTTCGCGTCGAGCCGCAAGAGATCGAAGCGCGCTTGCTGGCCCAGCCCGACGTGGCGCAGGCCGCGGTGCTGATACGCGACACGCTGGCCGGACCACAACTGATCGGCTACTACACTGCGCTGGACGGCGACTTGCCTGACACCGAGCACAGCGCCCAGCTCAAGGCGGCGCTGGCGGCTGAACTGCCGGAGTACATGGTGCCAGCGCAATTGCTGCGCCTCGACGCCATGCCATTGAGCCCGAGCGGCAAACTGGATCGTCGGGCCTTGCCGGAGCCGGTGTGGCAGGTGCGTGAACACGTTGAGCCGCACACCGCGCTGCAACAGCAAATCGCCGCGATCTGGCGTGAAGTGCTGGGGCACACCCACATTGGTCTGCGTGATGACTTCTTCGCCTTGGGCGGGCATTCGTTGCTGGCCACGCAAATCGTCTCCCGCGTGCGTCAGGCCTGCGACGTCGAACTGCCTTTGCGGGTGTTGTTCGAAGCCAGTGAACTGGGGGCGTTCGCCGAGCAGGTTGAGCGACTCCAGGCCGCCGGCCAGTGCAACACCCAACGGCCGATTTTGCCCGCCGACCGCAGCCAGCCGGTGCCGCTGTCGTATTCCCAGCAGCGCATGTGGTTCCTTTGGCACATGGAGCCAAACAGTCCGGCTTACAACGTCGGCGGCATGGCGCGCCTCACCGGGCGACTGGACGTCGAGCGTTTCGAGGCGGCCTTGCACGCCTTGATCCAGCGCCACGAAACCCTGCGCACCACGTTCCCCAGCGTCAACGGCGTGGCCTGCCAGCAGGTGCAGCGCGACACCGGGCTGAACATGGGCTGGCTCGACCTCAGCCAACTGGACCCAGCAAGCCGTCAACAGCGTTTGCAGGCGCTGGCCGACAGTGAAGCGCATCAGCCATTTGATCTGGAACACGGGCCGTTGCTGCGTGCGCATATGGTCAAGGCCGCCGAGCGTGAACACTACTTTGTGCTCACCCTGCACCACATCGTCACCGAAGGCTGGGCGATGGATATTTTTGCCCGCGAACTGGGCGAATTGTACGAAGCGTTTCTCGACGACCGGGCCTCGCCGCTGGCACCGCTGGCCGTGCATTACCTGGACTACAGCGTGTGGCAACGCCAGTGGCTGGCGTCGGGCGAGCGTCAGCGCCAACTCGATTACTGGGTGACCAAACTGGGCACCGAACACCCGTTGCTGGAGCTGCCCAGCGACCGGCCACGGCCACCGGTGCAAAGCCATAAGGGTGAGTTGTACCGTTTTGACCTGAGCGACGACCTTGCGGCGCGGGTGCGGGCGTTCAATGCCGAGCACGGCCTGACCCTGTTCATGACCATGACCGCCACCCTCGCGGTGCTGCTCTACCGCTACAGCGGCCAGACCGACGTGCGCATTGGCGCGCCGGTGGCCAACCGCATCCGCCCCGAAAGCGAAGGGCTGATCGGTGCTTTCCTCAACACCCAAGTGCTGCGCTGTGAACTGGACGGGCACCTGCGCGTCGATGAACTGCTGGAGCAGGTGCGCCAGACCGTGATCGAAGGCCAGTCACATCAGGACTTGCCGTTCGACCACGTGGTCGAAGCCCTGCAACCCCCGCGCAGCGCCGCTTACAACCCGCTGTTTCAGGTGATGTGCAACGTGCAGCGCTGGGAGTTCCAGCAACGCCGTCAGTTGGCGGGCATGACGGTCGAGTTTTTGGCCAACGATGCACGGGCCACCAAGTTCGACCTCAATCTGGAAGTCACCGACCTGGACCATCGTTTGAGTTGCTGCCTGACCTACAGCACTGACCTGTTCGACGAGCCGCGCATTGCCAAAATGGCCGAACACTGGCGCAACCTGCTGGCGGCGTTGCTGGCCGACCCGCACCAACGCCTGAGCGACTTGCCGCTGCTGAGCGTTGATGAGCAACAATGCTTGCTCGATGGACTGGCCCCCGCAGCCGGTGAACAGCGTCTTGATCAGTGCGTTCACCCGTTGTTTGCCGAACAGGCACGGGTGCGCCCGCAGGCCATCGCGCTGACCTTCGCCGGGCAACACCTGAGCTACAGCGAACTCGACGGCCGCGCCAATCAACTGGCCTGGCGGCTGCGTGAACTCGGGGTCGGCCCGCAGGTGCGGGTCGGTTTGGCGCTGGAGCGCTCGCCGGAAATGGTCATCGGCCTGCTGGCGATTCTCAAGGCGGGCGGCGCCTACGTGCCGCTCGACCCGGAATATCCGCTGGAGCGCCTGCATTACATGATCGAAGACAGTGGCATTGGCCTGCTGTTGAGCCAGCGCAGCTTATTAGATGCACTGGGCGAACTGCCCGCAGGCGTGGTGCGCTGGTGTGTCGAAGAACACGGCCCGGAGTTGGCCGCGTACCCCGCCAGTGAGTTGCCGTTTATCAGCGACCCGCAGCATCAGGCGTACCTGATTTACACCTCTGGCTCCACCGGCCAACCCAAAGGCGTGGGGGTGGCCCACGGCGAAATCGCCATGCATTGCCGCGCTGTGATCGAGCGTTTTGACATGCGCGCCGATGACTGCGAACTGCATTTCTATTCGATCAATTTCGACGCCGCCACCGAACGTTTGCTGGTGCCGTTGCTGTGCGGCGCCCGGCTGGTATTGAGGGCGCAAGGGCAATGGGGCGCCGAAGAAATCTGCCAGCTGATTCGTGAGCAGCAGGTCACTGTTCTGGGGTTTACCCCCAGCTACGGCAGCCAGTTGGCGCAGTGGCTGGCCACCCGTGAGCAAACATTACCGGTGCGCATGTGCATCACGGGCGGCGAAGCGCTGACCGGCGAATACCTGCAACGGATTCGTGTGGCGTTTCAACCAGACCTTTTTTTCAACGCGTACGGCCCGACCGAAACCGTGGTCATGCCGCTGGCCAGCCTGGCCCCGCAACAGCTGGAAGACGGCGCCGCCAGCGTGCCCATCGGCCAGATCATCGGCGCGCGGGTGGCGTATATCCTCGACGCCGACCTGGCGCTGGTGCCGCAAGGAGCGACCGGTGAACTGTATGTGGGCGGAGCAGGCCTGGCCCAGGGTTACCACCAGCGCGCCGGGCTGACCGCTGAACGCTTTGTCGCGGACCCGTTTACGCACACGGGTGGGCGTTTGTACCGCACCGGCGATCGGGTGCGCCAGCGCAGCGATGGTCTGGTCGAGTACGTGGGGCGCATCGACCATCAGGTCAAAATTCGTGGTTTTCGCATCGAACTGGGCGAAATTGAAGCCCATTTGTTGCAACACCCTGCCGTGCGTGAAGCGGTGGTGCTGGCGTTGGACATGCCGGGGGGCAAGCAATTGGCGGCCTGGCTGGTGTGTGATGAACAGCCTGAACCGGCGCAACTGCGCGAAGCGCTCAAGGCCCAGCTCAAGGCGCAACTGCCGGATTACATGGTGCCCGCGCACCTGATGCTGCTGGCCAGCATGCCGCTGACCGCCAACGGAAAACTGGACCGCCGCGCCTTGCCTGCGCCAGACCCGGAGCTGAACCGCCAACAGTACGTGGCCCCGAGCAATGCGCTGGAACTCAGTCTGGCGAGCGTCTGGTGCGAAGTGCTGAACCTGAAACAGGTGGGGCTTAACGATAACTTCTTCGAATTGGGCGGCGACTCGATCCTGTCGATCCAGGTGGTCAGCCGCGCCCGGCAACTGGGCATCCACTTTAGCCCCCGCGACCTGTTCCAGCATCAAACGGTGCAGGCATTGGCGAGCGTGGCGACCCTGACCGAACAGCCGTCGGCCGAGCAAGGTCTGCTCAGCGGTGAGTCGGCACTGACGCCGATTCAGCAGTGGTTCTTTGACACCGAGATACCTCAACGCGGGCACTGGAACCAGTCGTTGCTGTTGCAACCCACCGTTCAGCTTGACCCTGCGCAACTGGAGCAAGCGCTAGCGGCCTTGCTGGCGCATCACGACGCCCTGCGCCTGAGCTTCCAGCAACAGGCCGGGCAATGGCGCGCGCATTACGCCAGCGCCGTCGACCAGCCGCTGCTGTGGCGAGCTTCAGTACCGGACATGCAGCACTGTGAAGCGCTGTTTAGCGAGGCCCAGCGCAGCCTCGACGTGCAAGCCGGGCCGCTGTTGCGTGCGGTCTTGGTCGAGGGGCCGCAAGGTGAACAGCGCTTGTTGCTGGTGATCCATCACCTGGCGGTCGATGGCGTGTCGTGGCGCGTGTTGCTTGAAGACCTGCAAACCTTGTATCGCCAGCAACCACTGCCCGCTAAAACCAGCGCCTTCAGGGCCTGGGCCAGCCGCCTGCAGTCGTATGCGGGGAGTGATTCGCTGCGCGAAGAACTGAACCTGTGGCAGCAGCAACTCAAGGGCCTCAACGCCGAGTTGCCGTGTGCCAACCCGCAGGGCGGACGGCAAAACCTGCACGCGCATACCCTCAGCGTGCGCCTCGACACGCTGCGCACCCGCCAACTGTTGCAGCAGGCGCCGAGCGCCTATCGCACCCAGATCAACGACCTGCTGCTCACCGCGTTAGCGCGGGTCATTTGTCGCTGGACCGGCCAGCCGTCGACCTTGGTGCAACTGGAAGGTCATGGCCGTGAAACCCTGTTCGACGACATCGACCTGAGCCGCACCGTGGGCTGGTTCACCAGCGCCTACCCGCTGCGCCTGACCCCGCACACTGCAGACGGGCCGGGCCACTCGATCAAGGCCATCAAAGAACAACTGCGCCACGTGCCGCACAAAGGTCTGGGCTACGGCGTGCTGCGCTACCTGACTGACCCGGCCACACAGCAAACCCTGGCCGCGCTGCCTGATGCGCCGATCACCTTCAACTACCTTGGCCAGTTCGATCAGAGCTTTGCCAGCGATGCCTTGTTCCGCCCGCTGGACGCGCCGACCGGCGCCGCCCACGACCCACACGCGCCATTGCCCAACGAGCTGAGTATCGACAGTCAGGTTTACGGCGGCGAATTGCTGCTGCGCTGGACGTTCAGCGCCGAGCGTTATCAGCCGCAGACCATTGAAGCGCTGGCTCACGACTACCTGGCCGAGTTGCAAAACTTGATCGCCCATTGCTTGAGCACCGACGCGGGTGGACTGACTCCCTCGGACTTCCCGCTGGCCAGGCTCAATCAGGTGCAACTCGACAGCTTGCCGGTGGCGGCCGGGTTGATTGAAGACGTGTACCCCATGACCCCGATGCAAGAGGGCATGCTGTTGCACACCTTGCTTGAACCCGGCACCGGGCTGTACTACATGCAGGACCGCTACCGCATCAACAGCGCCCTCGACCCGCAGCGTTTTGCCCACGCCTGGCAGGCCGTGGTGGCGCGGCATGAAGCCTTGCGTGCGTCGTTTTGCTGGAACGCGGGCGAAGGCATGCTGCAAATCATCCATCGCCCAGGGACTGCCGACATTGACTACCAGGATTGGAGTTGCGAGCCCGAAACGGGGCACGAAGAGCGTTTGCAGGCGTTGCTCAAACGCGAGCGCGAAGCCGGTTTTGATCTGCTCAATCAGGCGCCGTTTCACCTGCGGCTGATTCGTCTGGGGCAAGCGCGCTATTGGTTCATGATGAGCAACCATCACATCCTGATTGATGCGTGGTGCCGTTCGTTGCTGATGAGCGACTTCTTTGAAATCTACAGCGCATTGGGCGAAAACCGTGCGCCGCAACTGGCCACGGCGCCGCGCTATCGCGAGTACATCGGTTGGTTGCAACAGCAAGACTTGCAGCAGGCCAACCACTGGTGGCAACGCAACCTGCAAGGGTTTGAACAGACCACTCATATCCCCAGTGACCGGCCTTTCTTGCGCGAACATGCGGGCGAAAGCGGCGGCATGCTGGTCGGCGATTGCTACACCCGGCTTGAGGTCAGCGACGGCGTGCGTCTGCGCGAACTGGCGCAGCAACACCAACTGACCATCAACACCTTTGCCCAGGCGGCCTGGGCGCTGGTGTTGCGTCGTTTCAGCGGCGAGCGTGACGTGGTGTTTGGCGTCACCGTGGCCGGGCGCCCGGTGCACATGCCGCAGATGCAACAGACCGTCGGGCTGTTTATCAACAGTGTGGCACTGCGGGTGCGGATGCCTGACGACGACCAGCCGCTGAGCGTACGGCAATGGCTGAGTGCCTTGCTGGAACACAACATGGAACTGCGCGAGTACGAATACGTGCCGCTGGTGACTATTCAGGAGCGCAGCGAACTGCCTAAAGGCCAGCCGCTGTTTGACAGCCTGTTTGTGTTCGAAAACGCCCCGGTGGATATGTCGGTACTGGATCGTGCACAGAGCCTGAACGCGACCTCGGACTCGGGCCGCACCCACACCAACTTCCCGCTGACCGCCGTGTGCTACCCCGGCGATGACCTGGGCTTGCACCTGTCTTACGATCAACGCTTCTTTGATCGCAGCAGCGTCGAACGCCTGTTGAGTGAATTCAAGCGCTTGCTGCTGGCCTTGATGGATGGCCTGCATGGCGACATAACCGAGCTGCCATTGCTGGGTGAAGCCGAACAGCAATTTCTGATCGAGGGGTGTAACCAGAGCCTGCGTGCGTACCCGTTGCAGCACAGCTATGCCGAACTGTTTGAGGCGCAGGTGGCGGCGCATCCGCAGCGCATCGTGGCCCGTTGCCTGGATCAACACTGGAGCTACAACGAACTCAACCAGCGCAGCAACCGTTTGGGCCACGCATTGATTGGCGCGGGTGTGCGGGCTGATCAGCCGGTGGCCCTGCTGGCTGAGCGCGGATTGGACTTGCTGGGCATGATCATCGGCAGCTTCAAGGCCGGGGCGGGCTACTTGCCGCTGGACCCGGCGCTGCCGGGCTCACGCCTGAGCCGCATCCTGGAACTGAGCCGCGCGCCGTTGCTGGTGTGCACCCACGCTTATCGCGAGCAGGCCGAGGCCTTGCTCGACGAATCGGGTTGCGCCGTGCGCCCGCGTTTACTGGTGTGGGAAGACGTACAGGCGGGCAGGTTGGGTGAACACAACCCGCAGGTCTATAGCCAGCCGGACAACCTGGCCTACGTGATTTACACCTCGGGCTCCACCGGGCTGCCCAAAGGGGTGATGGTCGAACAGCGTGGCATGCTCAATAACCAACTGAGTAAAGTGCCGTATCTGCAATTGAGTGAGCACGACGTCATCGCGCAGACCGCGTCCCAGAGCTTTGACATTTCGGTGTGGCAATTCCTCGCTGCGCCGCTGTTTGGCGCGCGGGTCGACATCGTCCCCAACGCCATCGCCCATGACCCGCAGGCCTTGCTGGCGCAGGTCAACGCCCATGGCATCAGCGTGCTCGAAAGTGTGCCGTCGCTGATTCAAGGCATGCTGGCCGTCGAGCGGATTCAACTCGATAGCTTGCGCTGGATGCTCCCGACTGGCGAAGCCATGCCGCCTGAACTGGCGCAGCAATGGTTGCAGCGCTATCCCGAGATCGGACTGGTGAATGCCTACGGCCCGGCCGAGTGCTCGGATGATGTGGCGTTCTTCCGCGTCGACCAGGCATCGACCCAGGGCAGCTACTTGCCGATCGGAACCCCGACCGACAACAACCGCTTGTACCTGCTCGATGACGCGCTGCAACTGGTGCCGCTGGGCGCAGTGGGTGAGCTGTGTGTGGCGGGCACTGGCGTTGGCCGCGGCTACGTCAGCGACCCGCTGCGCACCGCCACCGCTTTTGTACCCCACCCGTTTGGAGCACCGGGCGAACGCTTGTACCGCACTGGCGACCTGGCGCGCAGGCGTATGGACGGGGTGCTGGAATACGTCGGGCGCATCGACCATCAAGTGAAAATTCGCGGCTACCGGATCGAACTGGGAGAAATCGAAGCGCGTCTGCACGAACAGCCGGAACTGCGCGATGCAGCGGTCAGCGTGCAGGAAGGCCTGAACGGCAAATACCTGGTGGGGTATCTGGTGGCGTCACAATCGGCCCTCAATCCAAATGAGCGACTGGATCGGATCAAGCAGCGCTTGCGCAGCGAATTGCCGGAATACATGGTGCCACTGCATTGGCTGTGGCTGGAAAGGCTGCCGCTCAACGCCAACGGAAAACTCGACCGCAAGGCATTGCCCGAGGTGGAAATCGGCCAGTTGCAGCGCGACGACTACCTGGCACCGCGCACGGAACTGGAACAGACCTTGGCCCACATCTGGGCGCAAGTACTGAACGTGGAGCAGGTAGGGGTGAACGACAACTTCTTTGAGTTGGGCGGGCATTCATTGCTGGCGACACAAATTGCTTCACGGGTGCAGAAAGTGCTGCAACGCAATGTACCGCTGCGGGCGATGTTCGAATGCAGTTGCGTGGCCGAGTTGGCGGTGTATATCGAAGGGCTGGAAAGCAGCGAAATCAACGAGGAGAAAGTTGATCGGTTGAATGATTTGATGGCCGAGCTGGAAGGGTTGTGATGCTTTTAAAGCCTCTCTCGCCAAGGGCACAGGTACTACTCTCTGACACAGCGCAGTCATCCTTTGTGGGAGCGGGCTTGCCCGCGATTGGAGCGCCACTGGGCCGGTTACATATCCGTTGCTGCGGTAACGGCGACTTAAGGTTGCGCCCTTACGGCACGTCCCTTTTGGAAGGCCTGTACGGACCGGAGACATGGTTGACGGGGCCTTTTTCAACTGCACGTTGCAAGTTGTTCGCTTCTCGCTACGCTTGGCATCTCGACAGCAAGCCAACGGAATTGTGAATGGAACACACTTATTACAGTGGCGGATGCGTTTGTGGCTCGATCCGTTATGAAGCCCGGGGCCCTGCAGAAAACGCTCATACCTGCTCATGCAAAACCTGCCAGCGGCATACCGGCTCACCGACCGTCGTGTGGGTGGAGTTTGCGCAAGAACGGGTCAAGTGGGTAGGGGCTGGAGGTGTTCCTTCGGTCTTCAGAACCTCTGATTACTCCAGCAGAGCCTTTTGCCCAACGTGCGGAAGTTCGATTGGCGCAATCGATGATGAGCCAACGATTGCATTACTGATTGGCGGCTTTGATGACAACAACGGCGCCGCGCTGGCGCCGTTGTACCACTCGTTCGAGGATATCCGACCACGCTGGTGGCGTTTGACGTCATTAACCCCGTAGTCGCTGTCGAGGTACGAGGCTGCGATAGTTACTTTGGCCCCAAAATCTTCACCAATTTATCCGGCGATGGTGCGCCTTGCTGCTGTTGCAGGTTGCCGTCTTCATCCAGATAGAAAATCGCAGGCGTTGCAGAGACATCCAGGTCAGTCATCAACTGGGCGTTGGCATCCAGTTTGGCCTGTACATCTGCCGGGATTTTGCTCAGTGCCTTGAGGGTGCTGGCCTTGCCGGCTTTCTCATGTTCATGCAGGGCTTGTTGCGGGTCTTTGGCGGCCAGCAGCGCGGCAGATTTGCCCGGGCTGTCTTCGCGGATAATTCCGACCATGATGTGGCGCAACTGCACCTTGCCCGAGTCTACCCATGGGCGGGCCTGTTCCCAGAACATGTTGCAATATGGGCAGTTCGGGTCGCTGAACAGGTAAACGATGCGCGGTGCATCCTTTTTGCCATCTTCGATCCAGTTGCTCTTTTCCATGTTGGCCCAGACTTGCTTGGCCATTGGCTCATACACCAGCTTTTGCAACGGGGCCAGGCTCAGGTCTTTGCCGTCGGCGTCATACAGGTTGCCCACCAGCACATTGCCGTCCGGGGTCAGGTACAGCGCCATGCCTCGGTTTTGATATTGCGCCGCGTAACCTTTCAAGCCGCTCGGAGCATCAAAGCTGCCGACGATTTTTGCCCCCTTGGCTTCGATTTTCTTGATGGCCGCAGGCAATTCTTCGGCCTGCAGCAAGGGCGATTGCAACAGGGCCGCTCCGAGCAGTGCGGTCAGACTGAGGGTTAACAGTTTGCGGTCAGGCATGTTTGCGTATTCCTTGCTGGGTCAGCCTGCTGGGCTGACTTTGAGTGTTCTTTATTAAAGCTTTCCATCGCCTGTGCCAGGCTGGCGTCAGACAACTCGCCAAGGTGGCTGCGCAGCAGACGACCGTCAGCGCTATAGAAAAGAGTCGTCGGCAAGGCCATGGAGCCGACTTTTTGCGCCAGTTGGCCACCGCTGTCGAACAGCACGTTGCTCAGGTTAAGCCCCTGGGTTTCAAGAAACGTGCTGACGCTTTGCATGCTTTCGCCCTGGTTGACGAAGAGGAACGTCACATCTTGATTCTGATTCTGCGCGTTTTGCAGCACTGGCATTTCCCGCCGGCACGGTGGGCACCAGGTGGCCCACAAGTTGATGACCAGCGGGCCGCCCTGATAACTGCTCAGTTGCACGGACTCGCCATTGGCGTTGCGCAAGGCGATTTCAGGCAGGCGCGTACCTTGTTCGTAGAGGCTTGAAGAAATGCTGGCCAGCAACCAGAACACCAAGCCGCTGCTCAAGCCCCAGGCCAAGGGTCGGCGCAAGCCCGCGCGGCGCCAGCCCCAGAGCACGGCACCGGCGACCACCGCCAACAGCCCCGGCCAGACCATAAAGCCGCCGTCGCGCAGATCGAGCATTTTTAGCGGGTTGTTTTGAAAGTGCTGCCAAAAGGCGAGTACAAACCCGATACGCGCCACCAGCAAACCCAGCAAAAACAGACCGAACAGCACTGACTCAGGGTTCTCGCCGCCACGTTTGGCGACCTGCCAGCCCACCAGCGTCGCCAGGGCGAGAGCCAGAATCAGCAGCAGGTGGTGAATTGCCAAGGCAAACGAACCGATGGTCAGGGTGAGCATTTAAGGAAGTTCCCGAGTGGCGTTCCAGTTTTTCAAAAAGGTCTCGGCGTTGACTTCGCCGGTAATCCGCTGTCCGCGACGCTCAATACCGTTGGGTCCGATCCAGACAAAGCTGGGCGGGCCAGGCACTTGATAACGGCTGAGCAGTTCGCGGCTGGCGACATTATCGGCGGTCACGTCGAGACGCAACAGCCGCACGCCTTGCAAGGCTTCTTGCACCTGCGGTTTGGAGAACACCTGTTTTTCCATGACTTTGCACGACACGCACCAGTCGGCGTAGTAGTCGAGCAATACCCATTGCCCTTCGGCCTTGGCGCTGGTCAGTTCACGCTCAAGGCTGGCCGGATTGCTAAGGGTCATGAAGTCGCCATGGGCCGGGCTGACAGTGCTGCCGACTACGGTTTTGGCGGTATACACCTGCAACGGTTGCCACAGGTCAGTACCGCCTCCTGCCGCGCCCACCAGCATCAGGCTGCCCCAGATCCCGGCCAGCAGACTCAGCGGACTAAACAACGGTTTGGCCCGCAGAAAATGCTGGGCTTGTTGCCACAGGCTGCTGGCGAGAATAATCAGCAGTACGCCCCACAACCCAAGCCACAACGCTTCACTGAGAACCGGGCGCACCAGCAGCAAGGCGGTGCCCAGGAACAGGAAGCCGAACAGACCTTTCATCAGGTCCATCCAGGCCCCCGGCTTGGGCAAGAAACGGCTGCCCACGGTTACCAGCAACAACAACGGCATACCGATACCGACACCCATCACAAACAGCACCAGCCCACCCTCGACGGCATTGCCGCTTTGCGCGATGTAGAGCAGGGCGCCAGCCAGTGGGGCGGTCATGCACGGGCCGACCAGCAGGCCGGACAAGGCCCCGAGAATGCCCGCACCCAACAGGCTGCCGCCTTTGCGGCCCCGGCCAGCGCTTTCGAGGCGGTCGCGCAGGGCTGAAGGCAGCTGCAATTCAAAAAAGCCAAACATGGGCAACGCCAGCACCACGAACAGTGCGGCAAAACTGCCGAGCAACCAGGGTTGTTGCAGCAGTGCCTGCAAGTTGGCGCCGAGCAAGGCCGCCAGTACACCCAAGCCTGCATACACCAGCGCCATGCTCACCACATAGCTGCCCGCGACTGCAAAACCACGTCCGGCGCTGGCGCCGCTGCCGACTACCAGACCTGCCAGAATCGGCAGCATCGGCAGTGAGCACGGGGTGAAGGCCAACAGCAGGCCTAGACCGAAAAACAGCAATAAACTCCAGCCCAGTGAACGTTGTTGCAGGCTCGCTGCCAGTGACTGGTCCTGGGCCTGGCCTTGCGCGGCAACGGGCTGTGCCCCGCCCAAATCAACCATCTGGCTTTGCGGCGGGTAGCACAACCCGGCATCGGCGCAGCCTTGCCACGTCACTTTGACCTGGCCGCTGGCACCTGCCGGAATCACGACCTCGACAGCATCGCGGTACACCTGCGAGGCGCCGAAAAACTCATCACTGTGCTCCTGTCCCTGGGGCAGGACCGGCGTGTGCGCCTCGTCCAGCCCGTCGAACTTGAAGCGTTTTTGGTACAGGTAGTATTTATCGGCAATCTGCCATTGCAGGCGGGTTTCGCCCGAGGGTAAGGGTTCGGTGCTGAATGCAAAGGCCTTGGCTACGGGCAAAAAATCGGCTTGTTGTCCAAAAGGGTCATTATTGGCTTGGGCATGGCTTAATGCCGCCACCCACAAAAATACAAAAGTAAACAAACGATACATGCGCGCAGCCTTGATCTTTACGAATAGGCAATACCTTGGGGGCCATTGATTAACCGAGTGTTAATACGGGCGCGAAACTGACAACAGCTTTAGGCTCTCTACGATATATCTGCGCTTGGTTCTGCGGCGTTGAAGACAGGTTCGGAATGCTCATTTACAACACGTAAACCCCACTTCCTCGCCTGTTTCGCCTTGCCTAACCTTCGCTCGAAAACATTTCGTACAGAACCTAAACAAGGCACGCCCGCATACGGAATTCGGAAACCAGAGGGAACTCGCTATTCCAGTCATGGGCAAGTGCTTTGGCTGTTTCTATCTGCTCAAGGGTCAGGTTTTTGCTGAGCCGCTGGACAATGCCTTGAACATCGTACGGGTCATGTTCGCGACCCTCTATCTGGCTGATGAGCCATAACAGACCAAACCCCTTCAGTTCGTCGGCGGCAAACCCGCTATCGAGGTCATTGTGTTCTGCATCGCCATTGAACCCGCAAAGTGCCATAGCATAGCGGGCCACAGCATTCACACTGCCCGCTTGCGCCTCTTTAACACGCCATAGCTGAATCAGGTCGAAGTTGGCGCGGTGTTCTATGCGGTTGGCGTACCAGAACATGGCCGGTGGATAGCCGCCCAAGGCAGAGGCTTTCAAAGAATCAGTGATGTGTACGTGCATGTCGACAGGCGTGTTAGACGGGGCAGGGCTGTTGTCGTAGAACTCCGCAATCAAGTACAGCGCGACGGCATTGCCCGTCTCTGCTGAGCGCTTCAACCAATGGGTATTTTTGGTCAGCGCGTACATGTTCAGCAGGGCTTCGGGATCATCCTTTAGTACTCCGCTATCAAGTTGCAGGGCGGCTCTTTCGTTCCAGACCGCTCCACCAAGGCGCAGCATGGCGTCAATGTTGCCTTGCTCGGCAGCCGCTTGGTAGTGAGTCATGTATTGCGCTTTGAAGGCGTTTTGCAGTTCGAGGATCTGGCTATTTGCCTGGGCAATAAACAGTTCGCTTTCAGGCCCCTTAAGGTCAGCTTGTTCAGTCTGCTTGATGCTGTGTTCTAACGCTTCGATGCTGACCAGCATGGCAGACGGGTCGCGCTCAATAATGCTGCCAAGGACGAACAGGGCTTCGTCATCGAGTTTGGCGTCCGGTGCTTGCAGAAAATGCAGCGCTTGTTTATAGCTGCCCAGCTCATAGAGACGCATGCCTTTGTCGCGAGGTGTGTCCGCAGGCGAAAGCCCTTCAAAAAGCCATGCAGAAAGATTATTTGGTAGCGACATGAAAAATACCCTTTAAGAAGATCAAGTCCGATTTGCGTTATGCAGGACGTAGGGTAGGGTTCTTGTCCAAAGGGTGTGCACTACATATATATGGCACCAAGCGTTGCAGTGCCCTACATAATCCGCCCTTAATCTCATGGTTTCTTAATCGGCACATTTACGCGGGTATCAGCATGCACGTACTGGTTTGTGAAGACGATGAACTGATTGCCAGCGGCATTGTGGCTGGGCTTACGGCGCAGGGGCTGACGGTTGAACGTGTCGGCACTGCCAGCGCCGCACGGGCCATGCTCAAGGCTGCCGAATTCGATGTGATGGTGCTGGACCTGGGCTTGCCTGACGAAGACGGTCTCAAACTGTTGCAACAATTGCGTCAGCAAGGCTTAGAACTGCCGGTGCTGGTGCTGACGGCCCGGGACTCGGTGACCGACCGCGTTAATGGCCTGCAAGCCGGGGCCGATGACTACTTGCTCAAACCCTTTGATCTGCGCGAACTGGCCGCCCGCTTGCACACCCTATTGCGCCGCGTGGCCGGACGGAGCGTCAATTTGATCGAGCATGGCCAGCTCAGCTACGACCCCAGCAGTCGCGAGACCTTGCTGGCAGGCCAACCGGTGGACTTGTCGCGTCGTGAGCAGGCGCTGCTGCACGCCTTGCTGCACAACCGCGGGCGGGTGCTGTCTGCCGAGCAACTCAAAGACAGCATCTACGGCTTTAGCGACGAACTGGAGAGCAATGCCCTGAACGTTCATATCCACCACCTGCGACGCAAGTTGGGCAATGGCATCGTTGAAACCGTGCGCGGCCTGGGTTATCGCCTGGGCGCTGCTGACGGTGCCAAGCAGCCATGATGAGCATGCGTCTGCGTTTGAGCCTGACCATCGGCTCGGCGTTTGTGCTGATCTGGGCATTGGCGGCTG